>CAIMOR010000324.1 GCA_903843125.1 uncultured Rhodospirillales bacterium | reverse complement strand
CTACGCGGTCGAGCGCTATACCGCCGAGGCCACCCGGCTTTACGGCGTGCTGGAGAAGCGGCTGGAGACCCGGTCCTGGTTGGCCGGCGGGGCCTACAGCATCGCCGATATCGCCAGCTATCCGTGGATCGTCCGGTTCCGCCGCCAGGGTCAGGACCTGGGCGCCCATCCGCGGCTGAAGGCCTGGGTCGCCCGCATCGCCGGGCGGCCCGCGGTACTGCGCGGCATGGACGTGCTGAAGGACATGGCACGCGACGTGCCCATCGACGCCGCGGCGCATGCGACGCTGTTCGGCCGGGGCGCCGAGGCATGAACAGCCTGCCAGCCGGAACCGTCGCCGCGGCGATCTTCGATGCCAGCCGCTGCCCGGCCGCGGCGCCTGCCTTCCTGCTGGCCGATGGCTCGGCGATCAGCTTCGCCGAGGCGGCAAGCCATGTGGCGCGCCTTGCCCGCCATCTGCGCCGCATCGGCGTCCAGTCGTCCAGCCGCATCGCCTTCGCGGTGCCGCGCGGGCCGCTCGGCGTCATCGGCTTCCTGGCGGCTTCGTCGGTCGGCGTCTGCTGCCCGTTCAATCCGCGCCTGAAGGCCGACGAATGGGCCGCGGCCTGCGCCAACATGGGCGTCACCTTCGTGCTGGACGGCTTGGAAGGCCCTGCCGCCGCCCTGGCAGCCAAGGCGCTGGGGCTGCCCAGCGCCACGGTCTCGCTGCACGGTCACGACCTTGTCGTTGCCGGCGAGCCCTGCGGTCCCTCGGCACCGGCGGTCAGCCCTGGCGAGATCGCCCTGTTGGTGCAGACCTCCGGCACCACTTCACGGCCCAAGCTGGTTGCGCTGTCCCACGCCAACGTGCTGGCCGCCACCGGCGCCATCGGCGGTGCCTTCGGCCTGGCGACCGGCGAACTCTGCCTGAATCCGATGCCGCTGCACCACGTGCACGGCCTGCTGAGTGCCGCCATCGCCTCGCTGCTGGCCGGCTCGGCGGTGCATTGTGCCGAGGGTTTCGCGCCCGCTGCCTTCGAGACGCTGTACCGCGACCTGGCGCCGACCTGGTTCACCGCCTCCCCGGCGATGCACCTGGCGCTGCGGGATCACTTCGAGCACGCCGGCACGCGGCCCGCACCAGGCAGGCTGCGGTTCTTCCGCTCGTCCTCGGCGCCGCTGCCGGCCGCCGCCATCGGTGCGCTTGAGGCGTTGTTCGACGCGCCGCTGATCGAAACCTATGGCCTGTCCGAGACGGCCTCGATGATCTGCTCCAACCCGCTGCCGCCGGCCGAGCGCAAGCGCGGCTCGGTCGGCTTTGCCTTCGGCGCCGAGATCAGGATCGTCGACGCCACCGGCGCCACCTGCCCGCCGGACGTGGAGGGCGAGATCGCGGTGCGTGGCCCCAGCGTCATCACCGCCTATCTCGACAACGCCGCGCCCGGCAGCTTCGCCGCCGGCTGGCTGCTGACCGGCGATGTCGGCCGGCTGGACGCCGATGGCTACCTCACCATCGTCGGCCGCACCAAGGAACTCATCAAGCGCGGCGGCCTCTCGGTCTACCCGTCCGAGGTGGACGAGGCGCTGGCGGCCTTGCCCACGGTGGCCGAGGCAGTCACCTTCGCCGTGCCGCACCCCACCCTGGGGGAGGACGTGGTCAGCGCGGTGGTGCTGCGCCCGGGGGCGACGCAGAGCGGCGCGGCGTTGCGGGCCGAGCTTTCCGGCCGGTTGAGCACCTACAAGATTCCCAGCCTGGTGCTGGTGACGCCCGGCTTCCGCCGCAACGAGACCGGCAAGATCGTCCGCCGCGACGTCGCCGCCGCGCTGGAAGACCGGCTGCAGCCCCAAGGCCTGCCGCCAGCCAACGAGGCCGAGCGAGCGCTGCTGCGGGTCTGGCGCGGCGTCCTCGGCCGCGACGACATCGGCGTGACTGACAACCTGTTCCTGCTGGGGGGCGACCCGCTGCGGGCCGAGCGCGCGGCGGCGCTTATCGCGGCTGACGGCATTTGGCGGCCCACGCTGAAGGACCTGCTGGCCGCGCCCACGGTGCGGGAGCAAGCCGCCCGGGCGGATCGGCACGGAGGCCAGGCATGAGCAGCGACGCATTTGCGCTGGTGCGGGAGGAGGACGGCATCCTGCATGTCGTGCTGAACCGGCAGGAACGGTTGAACGCGCTGCACTCGGCCGCGCATTTCCAGCTGGCGACGATCTTCGACCGCTTCGAGGCAAGCCCAGCATTACGCGTCGCCATCATCACCGGCGCCGGGCCACGCGCCTTCTGCGCCGGCAACGACCTGCGGGTGCAGGCGGCCGGCGGCGCCATGGAGCGGCCGCCCTCCGGCTTTGGCGGCCTGACCCTGCGGCACGACCGCCGCAAGCCGGTCATCGCGGCGGTCAATGGCTTCGCGCTGGGTGGCGGCTGCGAGATGGTGCTGGCGGCCGACCTTGCGATTGCCGCCGAGAACGCGCGCTTCGCGCTGCCGGAGACGCTGCGCGGCCTGGTGCCGCTGGCCGGTGTTCACCTGCTGGCGCGCCGTGTCGGGCTGAAGGATGCGCTGGGCCTGTTGCTGACCGGCCGGCAGATCGCCGCCGCCGAGGCGCTGCGCATCGGGTTGGTCAACGAGGTCGTGCCGGAAGGCCAGGCCGTGGCTGCGGCGACGGAGTGGGCCAGGTTGATCGTGCAGGCCTCGCCCGCCGCGACCGCCGCCTGCCTGGCGATGGTGCGTGAGAGCCTGGCGATTCCGGATACCGCCACGGCCATGGCGGCGCCCAGCGCGGCGCTGGAGCAGCTGCGGGCCAGCGCCGATTTCGTCGAGGGCCCGCTGGCCTTTGCCGAGCGCCGGCCACCGCGGTGGACCGCATGAACAGTCCCGATCCGGTCCCGCTGGTCACCCGCGCCGCCGGCGATACCGCCCGGCTGCTGGCCCAGTTGACGGCGGCCTTTGCGGCCAGCGCCAGCTCGCGGTTGCCCAAGCATGTGCGACTGCACGAGGCCCTGGTGCGGGAGATCGATGCCGGGCGGGTCGCGCCGGGCACCAGGCTGCCCGGTGAACGCGAGCTTTGCGCGGTCGGCGTCAGCCTCGGCACCGCGCAGAAGGCGCTCGGCCTGCTGGCCACCCAGGGGCGCATCATCCGGGAGCATGGCCGCGGCACCTTCGTCCGTGCTGGCCGCGGCCCGCTTTCCGACCTTTGGCACTTCCGCTTCCGCGAGCCCGGCAGCGCGGCCCTGCTGCCGGTCTTCGCCACGGTGCTGGAGCGCGACCGCGCCGGGGCCGATGCCGCGCCGGGTGCGGGGCTGCCGAGCGCGAGCGGCTATGTCCGCATCCGCCGCCTGGTCGACATCGGCGGGCGGTTCCGCTGCTGGAGCGAAATGCTGCTGCCGTTGGAGCGCTTCGGCGGCCTGCTGACCCGGCCGAAACAGGACCTGGAAGGCATTAACCTGAAGCAGTTGCTGGCGCATGACTTCAACGCGCCCACCCTGGCGACGCGCCAGACCGTCCTGACCGCCGGCATTCCGCCCGCCGTCGCCGACCTCATCGGTGCGGCCCCGCAGGCACCGGGCCTGCTGCTGCAGATTCTCGGCACCAGCCATGGCGGCGAGCCGATTACCTTCCAGCGCATCCGCGTGCCGCCGACGGCCTGCGAGCTGGAGCTCGGTGGCGAAAGCCCGGGCGCCGCCACTGCCGCGGCGGCCGCGTGATGGTCCGGGACGAGCATGGCCTCACGCTCGGTCCGGCTGACCCCTGCGCGGCCGGCAGCCCGCGGCGCTGCAGGTTGACCTGCCGGGTCGGGCTCCGTGGCGCCGACGCGATAGCGAGATTCCGCGGGCGTGTTGGCGCCCGATTGAGGTAGCCGGCCTGGGCCGCCCGCCCTGCGGCGGCCCGCGCGACGACGCCATGGCGCAGCAGCGCCAGGCCAAGAAGAGAACGAGTGGGATGGAAGGCGCGGTCCCGGTTTCACGGATGGGAGATGTGAAGCCATGCCTGGTCGTCGGATGTTGCTTGCGGCGCCTGCCCTGCTGTTCGACCTGGCGGCGCGCCGCGCTGCCGCGCAGGCCTGGCCGTCGCGCCCGCTGCGCCTGGTCATACCCTGGCCGCCGGGCCAGGCGGTGGACCTGGCCGCGCGCATTTTGGCGCAACCGCTTGCGGAAGCGCTGGGGCAACCGGTGGTGACCGACAACCGCGCCGGCGCCGGCGGCATGATCGGCACCGACCTGGTCGCCAAGTCGGCGCCCGATGGCTACACGCTGCTGGCGGCCTCGACCGGGCCGCTGGTCACCGCGCCGCTGCTGCAGCCCACGGCCTACAACCCCGAGCAGGACTTCGCCAACGTCTCGATCATCGGCGTCTCCGGCTACGTCATGGTCGTGCGGTCGGATTTCCCGGCGGCGAGCGCGGCCGAGTTCGTCGCCCTGCTCCGCGCCAGTCCAGGGCGCTACACCTATGCCTCCTCGGGCACCGGCACCGCGGCGCAGGTTTCCGCCGCCTGGCTGCACGCGGCCATGGGCCTTGATGTCGTGCACATCCCGTTTGCCGGCACTGGCGCGGCGCTGGCCAGCGTGGTCGGTGGCCACGTGGACTACTCCATCGAATCCGTGGCGGGCGCGGCAACCCTGATCCGCGCCGGGCAACTCCGCGCCCTGGGCACCACGCTCCGGGGTGGCTCGGCCCTGCTGCCTGGCATTGGTCCGCTGGCCGCGCTGCCGGGGATGGCCGACTACGATGCCGGCGCCTGGACCGGCTTCATGCTGCCGGCGCATACGCCGGGGCCGGTGGTCGAACGGCTGAACGGCGCCATCGGCGCGGCGATGACCTTGCCGGAAATCCGGCAGCGGCTGGTCGCCGCCGGCCTTGAGGTGGAGTTTCGCAATACCTCCGCCATGGCGACCACCATCTCGCGGCAGCGCCGCGCCTTCGCCGAGGCGATCCGGGTCGCCCACATCAAGCTGGACGGCTGACGGCGCCTCGCCGCACGGTCAGCCATACCCGGGCGGCGATGGGCCGAGCGTCGCGCCGATCGGCAACCAGCCGTTAAGCACCGCGCCCGGGGCGGCGACCGAGCATGGGCGCTCATCGGACGTCCAGCAGTGGCCTCAGCGAACGAACGCCCATGGGGCCCCGTACGGTGACGCTGCCGGGCGCGATGCTGACGACGGTAAAGCCGGCGATGCTCTCGCCCTCGCGCACCACCATGGCCTTGGCCGCGCCTCCGGCTGCGAAGATGGCCGTCCGGCCTTCCGGCGCTATCAGCACCGCCGTCAGGCGTGGCAACTCGCGCGGGCCGGCGTTGGAGGCCTGGGGGGCGGGGCGCCGGTCCGCGCTGAACAACGGCCGCGCCAGGGCGGTTGCCGCCCAGGCGTCGGCTCTGTCCTCGGGCGGCTCCGTCGGGTGGGCAGGGTCGGGGAAAGGGGCCGCCCGGGGCGATGGTTCTCGCCCGGGCCAGGAAGCACCGGTCCACTCCATCGCCACCACGGCCGCCATCAGCGCCGCCCCAAGCCAGGGCAGCATCACGCCCCCCCTGATCATCTGGCCGCCGTTTCCGCCAGTCCGGCGCGGAAGGCAAGGACGGTGAAGCTGATGTCCAGCGGCAAGGCCTCGCCCCGGATGATCAGACCGGTCCTGATCTGCACGTCGTCGACGAGCATTCGCGGGCTGGCACCGTGGACATCCCGCAGCAGCCGGATCAGCACCGGCAGGGGTGCCCGCAACGCCACCCGCAGGCCGATCCGGCGCAGGCCACCAATAGCTTCGGCTGGCAGAGCCTCGACGCTGGCCAGGCTGGCGCCGGCATCGCCCGCCATGCCCTGCAACCGGGTCTGCAGCGCCGCCGCGGCAACCGCGTCGGTCAAGCCGCTCAGCAGCGGCTCCGGGCCGATGCGGCGCTGGGTCGAGGCGGCCTGGCGCCGCAACTCCGGCAGCGTCGCCACCAGCCGCGCCATGCGTGTCGCCAGCATCTGCTGCTGCGCCAAACGCTCCTGGCCGGCCGCGTGCAAGCTCAGCAGCGGGGAGGCGACGCCGAGCCAGGCTGCACCTACCGCCGCCGCAAGCAGCGCCAGCGCCATGGTCTTGCCGCGGCGGCCACGCGGTAGCGTCAGGGGGCTCAAGGCACCGTCTCGACACGGATGGCGAAGAGGTCGCTGGCGTCCTCGGCCCGGGTAACGGGGGCGACGAAGGCCGCATTGCGCAGTTGGGGCGAAGCGGCCAGCAAGCCGATCAAACGCGCCGCCGCCGCCGACTGGCCGATCATGTCCAGCCGGCGTTGCCGCATCGCCAGGCTGGTGAGGTGGGTGTCGTCGGGAAGCACCTCGGTCAACGTGGCCAGGGTGGCAAGCACGTCGCCGATGCGGACCTGCTCGGCCGCGATGATATTGCCTGGGCCGCCCGTGCCGGCGATACGCCGTCGCAGGCCGTCGACCTCGGCCATCTGGGGCCGCAGCGCGTCCAGCTGCGCCTGTAGCCTGGCCGCGTTCCAGGCCTGCACGGCGAAAGGCAGCGCCATCGCCAGCAGGGCCAGCACGGCGCACACCGCCGCGCCACCGGTCGCAAGCCGGCGTCGCCAGGGCCGCAGGCCGGGGGTGTCGTCCTCCGCGGTGGCGAATGCGCGGAATCCACCGTCGGCACACGCCGCTTCCAGCATCACCGGCCCGGCCCCGGTGCGTCGAAGCGTCTCCAGGGCAGGGGCAACCTGCACCTTCGGCAGCAGCGCGATGCTCAGTTGCACCTCGCCACGCTCGGGGTTGCGACGCACCTGCTGCCAGGTCCAGTAGACCTCCTCGGCGGTGAAGGGGCTGAGCCGATCCAACTCGAACCGCAGCACCCCGGCGGGGTCGCGCTCCGCTGCCAGCGGCAGCGTAACCGAGCGTTCCAGCAGGCTGCCGGGAGGTGCGCGCAGCACCAGGGTCTCACGCTTGCCCTGCCTCGGAAGCACGAGGGCGCCGGCATCAACGGCAACTGTGCCAAGGTCCTCAGCCTGTCCACGACGCAGGCGCACCAAGGCTGCTTCGGGCCGTCTGCCGGGAGCGACCGGCAGAAGTTGCAGCACCAGCGCGTCGGCCCAGGCACCGGGCCGTTGCCGCCAGCGCGCCGGCATCAGCTCTAGCAGCTGGTCGAACCACCAGGTCAGGAACTGCCTCAGCATCGCGTTGAACCGCCTAAAGGGCCGCCGACGAAGGTAAAGCGCAAAGGTCGTTCCGGTTCCCTCGGCATCAGCCCGGCGCCCGCTGTGGCAGGTTGCGACCGGGGGCGGCGATGATGTCCGGCCAACGCCGCGGGTCGCCGGGGGGAAAGACCAGGCGCAACCGGACCAGCCCGGGCAGCTCACGTCGCGTCCAGCTGTCGTGCCAGGCGGCTTCGGCCGGAGACCAGTAGGCCAGGTGGAACTGCTGGACGCCGCGCAGCAACTCCACCTCGGCCGCGGGCGGCGGCGGACGCAGCGGCCGGGCGTGCACGAACGGCACCCAGCGCAGCACGAGCCTGCCCTGCCGGTCCATGCCGAGGCCGACCTGGGCGCGCTGGCCGCCCTCCAGCGGCAGATCGGTGACAGCGTCGAGCGTGGTGGGACCGCCGCGCAGCCCGGGACGGTTGGGGTCGTCGCGTGGCACCAGGTGAGCCACGATGCTGCGGAAGCTGCGATCCACCGCATCCAGCTCACCGCCGCGGGCCAGCATGCGGGACTGCTGGTCCCAGGCAGCCAGTCCAAATCGGGTGCCCTGATTGAGGCCGAGCACCAGGAAGCCGAGCACCGCCAGCGCCACCATGACCTCAAGCAGCGTGAAGCCGGCATCGCCCGCGCCGCGCTTCATGGTCGCGCCGGCCCGGCCGGGCCGAGCCGCCGACTTTCCAGCACGACGGACCGTTGGCGGCCGCCCTGCTGCCAGGCCACCTCCACGGTAACCGCGAACAGCGCCACCCGGGCCGGCGGCGTGGCCGCGACCGCGCCAGGGAAGCCTTCCGCCGCGGGCAGCGCCGCGCTGGCCAGGGGCGAGACCCGTTCCCGCCAGGCAAAGCCACCGCCATCCTCGCCGCGCCGTTCACCCGGCCGGAGCGTGCCGCCATCGATCGCGGCGAGGCGAGAACGGGCGCGCACCAGCGCTTCCTCGGTGCGGGTGGCGCCCTGGGTGGCGGCCAGCCCGGCGACAACCCCCTGGGCCAGCGCGGCCAACGCCAGCCCGGCAATCGCGAACGCGATCAATACCTCGAGCAGGGTGAAGCCCGCTTGCGGATCACGGTTCATCGCCAGCCATTTCCGCCACCGTGACCCGGCCGCTGAGCCAATCCACGCCGACCCGCAACCGGCGCTGCCCGTCGCGCAGCTCTACCTGGCCGCCGCTGCTGCTGCCGTCCGGGCGGAAGCGGATGCCCGCCGGCGCCGCCATGACCAGCCCGGCCGGCAGCATCTGCATCGGGCCGCCCTGCAGTCCGTAGCCGCCCCTGGCCACGTCCATCACCATCAGCACGGCCTGGCCGCTGCCGATGGCGAGCCCGCGCGCCTGTCGCAAGGCGCTGGCCATCTGGCTGGCGGCGCCACGTGCCTCCAGCGCCTGGCTGCGGGCCGGGCCGTGGGCGACGACGATGCTGGCGACCAGCGCCAGCACCGCCAGCACCGCGAGCATCTCGATCAGGGTGAAGCCCGCGTCGCGCCGCGTCACTGGGCCAGGTCGTTCAGGCTGAGCATGGCGGTCAGCAGCGAGGCGACGATGCCGGCGACGGCGGCGCCCATGATGATGGTGATGGCCGGG
>CAIMOR010000323.1 GCA_903843125.1 uncultured Rhodospirillales bacterium | reverse complement strand
GTACGCCGTGAACGTCGCACCACCGCTCTCCGCCAGCACCTTGGTGATCGCCGCCGTCAGCGACGTCTTCCCATGGTCGACGTGCCCGATCGTGCCAATGTTGCAGTGCGGCTTGTTCCGCTCAAACTTAGCCTTGCCCATGACCGGCTCCGCTTTCCCGACTGATCCATTAAAGGGACCCGCCAGCCCGCCCCGCCCGCCAGGGCGGTGGAGCGGGTGACGGGAATCGAACCCGCACAACCAGCTTGGAAGGCTGGGGCTCTACCATTGAGCTACACCCGCGCCGCCGAGACGGTCATCCGGCCCTCGCCGAGGGAAATATGGAGGGGGTTGGATTTGAACCAACGTAGGCGCAAGCCAACGGATTTACAGTCCGTCCCCTTTAGCCACTCGGGCACCCCTCCGCACTGACCCGGCACCCATTGCGGAGCGCCGGTTCGGCGAGAGCCGGCGGACTATCCGGTTTCGCCTCGGCCTGTCAACGTGGCTTGATGCCGCCGCGCCCGTTCGGCGCCCGCGCCCCGCGCGGAACCGAGGCCCCCGCGCCGTGTCCGCCCAGCCTGCCGCCTTGCGCGCATGCGCAGTCTACCGCCTCGCACCCATGCGCCGTCCGCCGCCTTGCACCTCTGCGCCGTCCGCCGCCTCGCACCCCTGCGCCGTCTGCCGCCTTGCGCCCGTGCGCAGCATGCGCAATGTGAGCCATGCGCCGCACGCCCCCCCGAGATCCCCGTTCCGAAGGCCCTCCGCAGGGCAATCCCCACCAGGGCCGCCCGGCCCGCCGTGGTGGCGGCCACGCCCCGCGCAATGCCGATGGCGGCACCTGGCTCTATGGCCTGCACCCCGTCACCGCCGCCCTGGCCAACCCCGCCCGGCGCCTGCGCCGCCTGCTGCTGACCGAGGACGCCGAGGCCGCCGTGGCCGCCCAGCTGCCGCAACCCTGGCGCATGGCCGCCGAGCGGGTGGAGCGCGCCCGCTTCGCCGGCATGTTCCCGGAGGACGCGGTCCACCAGGGCGCCGCCCTGCTGGTGGAGCCCCTGCCGGAGCTGGACCTCGACACCGTGCTGGACCAGACCGAAGGCCCGGTGCTGGTGCTGGACCAGGTGACGGACCCGCGCAATGTCGGCGCCATCCTGCGTTCGGCCGCCGCCTTCGGCGCCGCCGCGCTGGTGATGCAGGACCGCCATGCCCCGCCCGAGACCGGCAGCCTGGCCCGCGCCGCCTCCGGCGCGCTGGAACTGGTGCCGGTGGTCCGGGTGGTGAACCTGGCCCGCGCACTGGATGAGCTGAAGGAAGCGCATTGCTGGGTGGTGGGCCTGGCCGCCGATGCGCCGGTGACGCTGGCCCAGGTGCAGCGCGGCCTGTCCGGCCGCCGCTGCGCCCTGGTGCTGGGCGCCGAGGGCGAGGGCATGCGCCGGCTGACCCGCGAGCATTGCGACGAGCTGGCCCGCCTGCCCATTGCATCCCGCATGGAAAGCCTCAACGTCTCGGCCGCCGCCGCCGTGGCGCTGTATGAACTGGTCAGGGAGGCCTAGAAGAATGACAACACCCGCGGAGACCATCCTGGCCGCGCGCCGCGACCGCCGCGTCCTGGCCCCGCTCGGCGCCGCCGCCCCAGCCGATGCCGCCGCCGGCTATGCGCTGCAGTTCAAGGTGGCGCAGGCGCTGGGTGCCACCCTGCCGCTGGGCTTCAAGATCGGCGCCACCACGAAGCAGATGCAGGACTACCTGGGCCTGGCCGGCCCCGCCGCCGGCTTCGTGCCTGCCACCAGCCTGCGGCCGAACGGGGTGAAACTGCGCTACGCCGACTTCCACAACCCCGGCGTGGAATGCGAAGTCGGCCTCCGGCTTGGCCGCGACCTGCCGTTCGGTCCCACCACCGCCGAACAGGCCGCCGCGGCGGTGGCCGAGGTGTTCCCGGCCATCGAGATCGTCGAGAAGCGCTACGACGACCTGCAGGCGCTGGGCACGCCCACGCTGATCGCCGACCAGGTGTTCCACGCCGCCGGCGTCATCGGCGCGCCGGTGGCGGACTGGCGCACGGTGGACCTCGGCGCCACGCACGGGGAGATGTTCCTTGGCGGCAAGCTGGCCGGGCATGGCCATGGCCGCGACCTGCTGGGCCACCCGCTGAACGCGCTGGCCTGGCTGGCCGGCTCCGGCGCGGCCGAGGTGTTCGGCGGGCTGCAGGCGGGCATGCTGGTCTGGCTGGGCAGCGTCACCCCGCCCTTCTGGCTGGATGGCCCGACCACGGTAGAAGCACGTTTCGATACGCTGGGCAGCGCGACGCTGGAATTCGTCTAGCCGCCCGACCCGCGCAGCCGCCATGGCCTACTTGGCGGCCCGGCGCCCGGGCAAGCGCCGGCCGGCGCCCCGGCCGCCATCGCCTGGTGGCCGGCTGGGTGCTACTCGGCCGCCAGCGCATCCGGCAGCGGCTTCGTCCGCCGGTGCGTGACCATCCGCGTATGCAGTTGCCCGATGATGCCCGACCCGGTCTTCAGGAACAGGAAGGGCAGCACGGCATGCACGAAGCAGGCGAGGCTGCCGCGCAGCATGGCCCAGCCGAAGCTGCCCGCCACCGCCATGTGTTCCAGGTAGCTCTCGCCGACCGAAGCCGGATGTTCGGAGAAGGAAATCCGCGCCATCGCTGCACCGCCCTGTTTGCCGGAAGTGGCAAGGTTAGCCGGGGCGCCCGGGCAAATGGTTGCGTAGTTGCGGAAAATCCGCCGCGCCTGGCAATTCGCTTCCTTCCAGCGCCCGGTCTGCGCAATGCTTTTCCACATGGACGACATCGACCGCAAAATCTTGGCCTGCCTGCAGCAGGATGCCACGCTGCCGCTGGCCGAGTTGGCCGGCCGCGTCGGCATCTCGGCCTCGCCCTGCTGGCGCCGCATCCAGCGGCTGGAGGCGGCCGGCGTCATCCGCGCCCGCGTCGCCCTGCTCTCGGCCGAGGCCATGCGCGTCGGCGTGACCGTCTTCGTCTCCATCCGCACCGACCGGCACAGCATGGAATGGGCGGAGAACTTCACCCGCGCCGTCTGCGCCCTGCCGGAGGTGGTGGAGCTGCACCGCATGAGCGGCAGCGTGGACTACCTGCTGCGCGTGGTGGTGCCGGACATCGCCGCCTACGACGCGGTGTACAAGCGGCTGATCGCGATCGCCGACCTGCGCGACGTAACCTCCTCCTTCTCGATGGAGCGGATCAAGTACACCACCGCCCTGCCGGTGAATTACGCGCCGTGATCTTCGCCTAAACCGCCGCTTAACCGATCCACGCCTATGGTCCCTTCGCCGCCCCGGTGGGCGGATCGTGCGATTTCGCCAGAACGGCGCTGGGGATGGGAAAGCCCATGCCAACCGCCGAGTGGAACACCTCCAACTGGAACACCCTCAACGACGACGTGCAGCTGGCACTGTCGCGTGAGGCGCTCCGCCGCGCCGCCGAGACGCTGGCCGAGCACGCCGAGCTGCTGGCGCTGGAAATGGAGCACGGCACCCTGAACGACCGCGGCGGCCCCGACGCGCTGCGGCTATTCGCCGCCGTGGTCCGCGCCACCAATCACGACGCCTTCGGGCCGGTGGGGCATGCTTAGACGCAGCCTCAAGCGCCGGCACGGCCTTCGCCAGATATGCCGGCGGGGGCCTGGGCCGGCGTCGGCGATTCGGCCTCTCGCCCGCAGGCGGCTTGCCTGAGTTGGCTGGGGCGGCTTTCGCGTTCCCGCTTGATGCGGTGGCGCGAGCACCATGGCCTTCCCGCTTTGCCCAGGGGCGCCCAAGCCTAGGCGCCCAGGCCTTCACGCCCGGGCCTTCGCACCCGGTGCCTGCGCCACGCCGCGGCCCCGCGCGCGTTCCGTGCTACACGGCGGCGATGGAAACCAAGCCACCCATCCCCCTCGCCGTCCTCGTCGGCATCCAGATGCCCGAGGTCGACGACATCGCCCATGCCGCGAGCCTGGAAGAACTCGGCCGCCTGGTGAAGACGCTCGGCTACGAGGTCATCGGCCAGGTCTCGCAGCGGCGCGAGGGCACCGGCGCCGGCGCGCTGCTCGGCAGCGGCAAGCTGGCCGAATTGGCGGCGCTGACCGGCGGCAGCGGCGAGATCGGCAGCATGGCGCCCACGCCGAAGTCCAAGGCCCGCGCCCGCTTCGAAGGCGCCAGCGCCCCGGCGGCAAAGGCCACGCCGGAGGCCGAGCCGGCCCGCAAGCCGGAATACGTCATCGTCGACCACGAGCTCTCGCCCAGCCAGATCCGCAACCTGGAGCGCGCGACGGGCGCCGAGGTGCTGGACCGCACCGGCGTCATCGTCGAAATCTTCCACCGCCACGCCAATACCCGCGAAGCCAAGCTGCAGGTGGAGATGGCGCGGCTGAAATACGTCGCCCCCCGCCTGCGCGAAAGCTCCGGCGGCGGCGGCCGGCAGCAGGGCGTCGGCGCCGGTGAAAGCCACCTCGACCTCGACCGCCGCAAGATCCGCGACCGCCTGGCCGAACTGAAGGACCAGCTGGAAGCCGTTCAGCGCGACAGCGACAACCGCCGTTCCGCCCGGCGGGACCAACTGCGCGTGGCGCTGGTGGGCTACACCAACGCCGGCAAGTCCAGCCTGATGCGGGCGCTGACCGGCAGCCAGGT
>CAIMOR010000322.1 GCA_903843125.1 uncultured Rhodospirillales bacterium | reverse complement strand
CCTCGGCCAGCTCGCGCTGCAGGCCGGCCAGCTCGGCGCCGGCCACGCCGGACAGCAGCGCCACCGCCTCGCGCAGCCGGGCGATGTCGTTCTGCAGCACCTCGGTGCGGATATCCAAAATCGCGTCCCGCGCCAGGCTTGGGTCGCCGGGCAGCGCCACCTCGGGCACCGTCACCAGCGCGCCCAGCCGCACCGCCTCCTCGGAGCCCGCCACCTCCCGCAGCGCGTCCATCCGGCGTTCCGGGCGGTTGGCGATCAGCCCGAGGAAGCGCCGATAGCCGGCGTCGTCCGGCCAGCGCCGCAGCGCCGCCAGGTACATGTTGACGATGAACTCGTGGTCGCTGCCGTGCAGCAGCTCGGCGGCATCCAGGCGGCGCGGTGGCGCGGGCATGGCGGCTTCCTCACATCAGGCGGCGGGCGGCGGCACGCCCAGGCTGGTATACAGCGCCGCCAGCCGCTCGGCATAGCGTTCCGGGCTGAACAGCGCGGCGCGCTCCGGCCCCGCCGCCGCCAGCCGGGCGCGCAGCGCCGGGTCGCGGTCCACCGCCTGAATGGCCTGCACCAGCGCGGCCACGTCGTAGGGGTCCACCTGCAGCGCCGCATCGCCCACCAGCTCGGGCAGCGAGGAGGTGTTGGACGTTATCACCGGCGCGCCCAGCAGCATGCTCTCCAGCACCGGCAGGCCGAAGCCCTCGTACAGGCTGGGGAACAGCACGGCCCGGGCGCCGCGGATCAGGTTCACCAGCAGCCGGAACGGCGCGTAGTCCAGCAATATCACCTTGCGCCTGGTCCGCAGCTGGTTGTTCTCCAGCACCAGGGTGCGGATATGGTCGTCGAAGATCAGCCGCAGCTCCTCCTCGCTCTTCCACGCCTTCTTGCCCACGATCACCAGCGGTGCGTCCACCCCGCTGGCCAGGTAGGCCTGGATCATGCGGCCGACATTCTTCTTCGGCTCGATCGCGCCGAAGAACAGGTAGTAGTTGTCCGGCTCCAGCCCGAAGCTGCCGCGCACCTCGGCCTGCGCCATCTCCAGCGGCAGGTCGCGGAACTTCGGCGGAATGTGCACCGCCTGGTAGGTATTGGTCACCCGCGCGGGATCGCAGCCCAGCAGGTTGATGATGTCGCGCCGGCTGGCCTCCGAGACCGTGACGATATGGTCCGCCTTGCGGGTCAGCATGCGGTTCAGCCGCCAGTAGCGCCGCTTGTTGTCCAGCGTGGTGTAGGGCAGCCGCAGCGGCACCAGGTCGTGCAGCGTATAGATGTTCAGCGCCTGCGGCACCCGCAGCGCCAGCGGATAGGTCCAGTGCATCAGCCGCGGCCGCTCCGCCACGTTGGCCTGCAGCCGGTTGCCGTAGACCCGGAAATGCGCGACCGATTGCTGGAACAGGTCGCGCGCGTTCCAGATCTCGTCGAAGTGCGGCAGCCGGTCGTTGAAGGTGGTGCTGATGACGGTGCCGGTGATCGGCACCCGCCGCGCGGTCTCCCCCAACGGGGCGCGGAACAGGCTGCGGATGCGGCGGATCAGCAGCAGCAGCGCCTGGGTATCGCCGACCCGCTCGTCGAAGAAGGCGATCTCGCGGATCAGCGGGTTGACCGAGGGCGCGGCCCGGGTGCCGTACAGCACGCCGGTCTCATACCCCAGCCGGCCCATGGCGAAGCTGAGGTTGCGGGCATAGGTGGCAACGCCGGTGCCCTGGTCCAGCGCCAGGTTGTAGCCATCCAGGAACACGCGGGGGCGACCGGTCATGCGCCGTGATGCCCCGCGGCGCAGCGTCTCGTGGCGTCGGCCGGCGTCATGCCGTCTCCTGGTCTGGTCGGATTGCGCCTGGCCCGGCGCACGCCGCGCCGGCGCGCCGTCCTAGCGCACTATCGGCCCGGAGGAAATCACCCGGCAGTTTGGTCCCCCGCGGCGTGCGGCTGCGTTGCGCCGGCACCGCTCACGGCCAATCACTTCCGCGGCGCTCAATTTCCCTTGTCAGGCGATGCCCCGCTGCGCTTCATCCCGCGGCAGGGGAACAGCATCCCGTGAGGGCGACGCCAGTGCAGACCACCCGACAGACGGCCACGCTGACCACGCTGCGGCACGTGCCCATGGGCGTACCAGCGGGCGTACCAGCAGGCGTGCGGGTGGGCGCGCCGTTGCCGCGCGGCTTCGGCGAATGGCTGGCCACCCTGGCGGTGCTGCTGCTGCGCGCGCTGGCGGTGGTGGTGCTGCTGTCGCCGCTGGCGCTGGCGGTGGCCTGGCTGCTGGGCTGAAGCCTCGGCGTCGCTTCGCCACCCAACCGCCCGCCGCCCTCGGCCGTCCCCCGCGCGGCTGCCTTCAAATCGCCGCCCGGCTGCGGGATAGTGGTCACCTTCGGCCCCCATAGGCGGCGGCCCTGCCAAACAGAGGTTTCCATGGCCGTGTCCGACGACCGCATCGTTCCCGTCATCCTGTGCGGCGGCACCGGCACCCGGCTGTGGCCGCTCTCGCGTGAAAGCTTCCCCAAGCAATTCCTGCCCCTGGTGTCGGACCAGTCGATGCTGCAGCAGACCGCGCTGCGCGCCATGGGGCCGGGCTTCGCCCCGCCGGTGGTGGTCTGCAACGAAGCCCATCGCTTCCTGGTGGCCGAACAGCTCCGCGCCGCCAGCGTGCCGAGCCCGCGCATCCTGCTGGAGCCGGTCGGCCGCAACAGCGCCCCGGCCATCGCCGCCGCCGCCCTGGTGGCCGGCGAGGCCCATCCGGAGACGCTGTGCTGGATCATGGCGTCGGATGCCGTCATCGCCGACGTGCCGGCGCTGCACGCCGCGCTGGCCCAGGCCGCCGTCGCCGCCCGCGCCGGCCGCATCGTCACCTTCGGCATGACGCCGACGGCGCCCGAGACCGGCTACGGCTACATCGAGACCGGCGCGGCGCTGGCCGAAGCCCCCGGCGTGCTGGCCCTGGCCCGCTTCGTCGAGAAGCCGGACGCGCAGCGCGCCGCGGATTTCCTGGCCGACGGCCGCCACCTGTGGAACTCCGGCATGTTCGTCGCCACCGCCGCCACCCTGCTGGCGGAGCTGGAGCGCTTCGAGCCCGCCATGCTGGCCGCGGTGCGCCAGGCGCTGGTGGCGGCGCAGCGCGACCTGGACTTCATCCGGCTGGACGCCGCCGCCTTCGGCCAGGCGCCCTCGGTCAGCATCGACTACGCGGTGATGGAGAAGACCGAGCACGCCGCCGTGGTGCCGGCCAGCCTCGGCTGGTCCGACCTCGGCAGCTGGGCCGCGATCTGGGAGGTGGCCGAGAAGGACGCCGCCGGCAACGCGCAGCAAGGCCCGGTGGAGATGCTGGACAACGACCGCTGCTATGTCCGCAGCGAGGGCATCCTCACCGCCGTGGTCGGCATGCGCGACACCGTGGTGGTGACCACGTCGGACGCCGTGCTGGTGATGCGCCGCAACCACGCCCAGGACGCCAAGAAGATCGTGGATCGCCTGCGCGCCAAGGGCATCAAGCAGGCCACCGAGCACCAGCGCATGTACCGCCCCTGGGGCCATTACGAAGGCCTGATCATGGGCGACCGCTTCCAGGTCAAGAAGATCAGCGTCCGCCCCGGCCAGAAGCTCAGCCTGCAGAAGCACTTCCACCGCGCCGAGCATTGGGTGGTGGTCAGCGGCACCGCCATCGTGACGCGCGACCAGGAAGAAATCCTGCTGCGCGAGAACGAGAGCGTCTACCTGCCGCTCGGCTGCGTCCACCGCCTGGTCAACCCCGGCAAGATCCCGCTGACGCTGATCGAAGTGCAGGCCGGCAGCTACCTGGGCGAGGACGACATCGTCCGGCTGGAGGACACCTACGGGCGCAGCTGATGCGCCCAACCCTGCCAGCTGAAGCCCTGCTGGCCGAAGCCGACGCGCTGCACGCCACCGGCGAGCTGCGCGCCGCGGCCAGCGCCTACATCGCCTACCTCGACCGCGCGCCGGAAGATGCCCCGGCCTGGCGCCGCTACGCCGATTGCCAGCGCGCCGCCGGCGACCTGCCGGCCGCGCTGCTGCTGTACCGCCACGCCGAACGCCTGGCGCCGCGCGACCCGCTGCTGGCCCATCGGCTGGCCGAGGCCCTGGTCGCCCTCGGCCGGGGCGCCGAAGCCGCAGCGCTGCTGGCCGCCATTCCCGGTGCCGCCGAGGCCACGGCCCCCGGCGTGATGCTGTTCGACGTCTCCGACCTGCTGGACTACTTCCGCGCCTGCCGCACCCCCACCGGCATCCAGCGCGTGCAGCTGAACATCCTGCAGGAAATCCTGGCCACGCCGGGCGAAGGGCTGGTCGCCGCCTGCGCCTACCACCTGGACAGCGCCAGCTGGAAGCTGGTGCCGCCGGCGCTGTTCCTCCGCCTCGCCGCGCTCAGCCGCAGCAGCAGCGAGATGGACGACCCCGACTGGCAACAGGCGCTCACCGCCATCGCGGAAGCCGTGCGCCACGCGGCGCCCTGCCGCTTCGCCGCCGGCGCCAGCCTGGTCAACCTGGGCAGCAGCTGGTGGCAGCCCGGCTACATGCGCCGCGTGGCGGAGCTGAAGCGGCTGCACGCGGTGCGCTACATCCCCTTCCTGTACGACTGCATCCCGCTGCTGCAGCCGCAGCACTGTGCCGCCGCGCTGGTCGACGAGTTCGCCCGCTGGTTCGCCCAGCTCTGCCTGCTGGCCGATGGCGTGGTGGTGATCTCGGACAGCACCCGCCGCGACTTCGAGCGGCTGCGTGCCACGGTGCTGCCGGACATCGCCATCCCCACCTTCACCCTGCCGCTGGACGCCGATGGCGGCATGGCGCGCGACGCCCCCGCCCCGCCGCCGGCGGCCCGCCCCTATGTGCTGTTCGTCGCCACCATCGAGGCCCGCAAGAACCATCTGATGGTGTTCCGCGCCTGGCAGCGCCTGCTGCGGCTGCACGGCGCCGAGGCGGTGCCGGAGCTGATCTGCGTCGGCAAGCGCGGCTGGCGGGCCGAACCGGCGCTGGAACTGCTGGCCGCCGACGCGACCCTGGGCGCCCATGTCCGCCTGCTGCACGGCGTGCCGGACGACACGCTCGCCGGCCTCTACCGTGGCTGCGCGTTCACCCTGTTCAACAGCTTCTATGAAGGCTGGGGCCTGCCGGTGACGGAAAGCTTCGCCTTCGGCAAGGTCGCGCTGGTCGCCGACAACTCCTCGTTGCCCGAAGCCGGGGCCGGCGGCGCGGTGTTCTTCGCCACCGACGACATCCCCGACCTGGTCGAGAAGCTGGAGGCGATGCTGTTCCAGCCCGGCTTCCATGCGGCGGCCGAAGCCCGGCTGCGGGCCGAGGTGCGGCTGCGCCCGTGGTCGGCGCTCGCGGCCCAGCTCACCCGGCATGTCGCCGCCGCCGCCCGCAGCGCGCTGCCCGCCCGCCGCCTGGCGCTGCGCCCGGGCGAGGTGCTGGACCTGCGGCTGCTGCCCGGCCCCACCCCGCGCCTGGCCATGGCCGCGGCCGAGCTGGTGCGCGAGGGCGACACCTGGATGCCGCTGGAGGATTGGGGCTGCTGGTGCCGGCCCGGCCGGATGACGCTGCGCCTGCCCTTGGCGCCCATGCATGGCGAGGCCCCGCTGCGCGTGCTCGTGCAGTTCGTCGCCCCGCCGGCGCCCTGGCGCATCGGGCTGCGCGCCGGCCCGGGCAGCGGCATCACCCGCCCGTTCGGCTTCATCGAGGGCGTGCCCCGCCAGGTGGTGTTCTGCGCCATGGAGGTGCAGCCCGACGCCTGGCCGGAGGTGCTGGTGGAGATCGACGCCCCCACCGCCGTGCCGCTCTCGCTGATCACCCCGGGCGACAGCCGGGAGATCGGCTGCGGCGTGCTGAGCCTGATGGTCTGCCGCGCCGACGACTTCGCGGCGCGGCTGGACTACCTGGAACAGCGCAGCCTGCACAGCTTCGCCCGGGTGTAGCCCCGCCTCGCCCGGGCTGTTCCGCCCGGGCTGGCGGCGCCGCGCCTCAGACGAAGTCGAAGGCGTGGGCGCCGGCCGAGTACAGCGCCGCCACGCCGCCCGCCACGTCGACGCCGTTGTGGCTGACGCCATCGACATACAGGTTGCGGTCGGTCTCCGGCGTGCCGTCGTACCTGTCGTTCAGGAACAGCACTTCCAGCCGATGCGGCCCGGCAGCGAAGTTCCCGGTCAGCGTCACCACGTCGTCCTCGCCCTGGCTGTGCCAGGCGCTGACGGTCTGCACGCCGCCCTGCTGCACGCCGTCCAGCTTCACCACGTACATCGCATCGCCCAGGTAGCTGTCCTCGCTGATCTTCAGCACCAGCACGTCGCTGGGTCCGCCCAGGCTCACCACCTTCGGCGCCGGCGCGCCCAGGTCGGTGAAGCCGAAGCTCATCGGCCCCGCGCTCATCAGCGCGCCGCTGCCGCCGGCCTGCGCCAGCCCGTTGTAGCTGATGCCATCCACATGCAGGTTGCGGTCGCCGCCGGCATCGTAGGCGTCGTTCAGGAAGTTCACGCTGACGCTGTGCGTCCCGGCGCCCCAGTTGCCGTGCACCGTCAGCGTGTCGTCCAGGCCATCGCTGTGCCAGGCGCTGGCGGTGAAGCGGCCATAGGCCTGGCCGTCCACGGTCACGGTGTACTGCGCGTCGCCCAGGTAGGCGTCCTGGCTCAGCTGCAGCACCAGGCTGTCGGTGCCGGTGCCGATGTCCAGCTGCGCCGGGGTGGCATGCACCGGTGCCGCCACGCCGATGAAGGCCAGGCTGGCCGGGCCGGCGCTCATCAGGTCCAGCGCGCCACCGGGCAGCGCCACGCCGTTGTAGCTGATGCTCTCCACATGCAGGTTGCGGTCGGCGCCCACCGTGCCGCCATAGGCGTCGTTCAGGAAGTTGACCGTCACGGTATGCGGCCCGGCGCCCCAGCTGCCGTGCAGCGTCAGCGTGTCGTGCGTGCCGTCCAGCACGCGGCCATGCGCGGTCTCGGTGCCGCCCACCTGCACGCCATCGACGCTGACGGTGTAGATCGCGCTGCCGTTGTAGGCGTCCTGCGCCAGGGTCAGCACCAGCGTGTCGCGGCCGGCGCCGATGTCCAGCTGCTGCGGCGTGTAGTCCGGCAGGCTGATGTCCAGCCGGCCGATCACCCCGTTCAGCAGGTCGGCGTAGTAGACGTTGCCGTCCGGCCCCTGCACGAAGTCCACCGGCGCATAGCCCGGCAGCTGGTACAGGAATTTCACGTCGGCGCTGTTGTTGATGTTCACCGCATAGACCTCGCCCTGGGCGAAGTCGGTGAAGATGAAGTCGTTCTGCAGGCTGGCCGGGTAGTTGGCGCTGGTGATGAAGGCCTCGCCGGCGGTGATGGCCTGCACCTGGAAGCCGGGGTCGGCATCGACATGGGAAAACGCCCGGAACGCCGGCGTCACCGTCATCGTGCCGGCGGCGACCTCGGCGTAGAACGCCTGGCCCGAGGGCAGGTCGCGCCAGGTCGGCGTCGGCAGGTTCACGCCGTTGTCGCCGCCCTCATAGAACGGCCAGCCGAAATTCGCCCCGGGGCCGCCGGTGTTGATCTCCTCCCAGCTGTTCCAGCCGGTATCGGCGATGAACAGCCGGCCATCCGGCGCGAACGCCATCGAGAACGGGTTGCGCAGGCCGAGCTGGAACACCTTGGCCTCGTTGTCGGCCAGGCTGGAGACGTCGGCGGCGAAGGGGTTGTCCGGCAGGCCGAGGCCGGTCGCCGGGTCGATCCGCAGGATCTTGCCGGTCAGGTGGTCCAGCGACTGCACGTCCACCGCGCGCGGGTCGGCGTAGTTGAACGACGTCGCATCGCCGATCGAGACATACAGCGCCCCATCCGGCCCGAAGGCCAGGTGGCCGCCGTCATGGCTGCCGCTGTCCGCCTTGATGAAGTCCTGCTTGACCCCGTTCACCACCGTGTCGCCCGGGTTGATGACGGTGTCGGAGGCGGGCAGGTCGGCATAGGCCGGGTCGGTGAAGTCGAGCAGCCCGTTGCCGCTGATATCGCTCAGCGAATGGCCGCCGGCGCCGAGGATGATCTTCTCGCTGCCTGGCACCAGGGTGGTGAAGCCGGTTGCGGCATCGGCCGTCAGCCGCACCACCTGGGCGTAGCGGTTGCCGGCGCCATCCGGGCCATCGGCGCCGGTCTTGCCGGCGGTGTCGGCGGGATCGACGATGATGAAGGCATAGATGTAGCCGTTATGGGCGAAGTTGGGGTCCAGCGCGATGTCCAGCAGCCCGCGGTCCAGGTGGTCGTTCACCTGGTCGCGCAGGTCCGCCACCACGGTGGTCTGGCCGGTGGTCATGTCGGCCAGCAGGATCTCGCCGGCCTTCTCCGCCACATAGGCATGGGTGCCGTCGAGCGGCGAGAACACGAAGCGGATCGGCTGGTCCAGCCCGGTCAGCACCGGGGTCTGCTGCACGTTGTAGTCCGAGACCAGCGGCGGCACGGCGGCCTGCGGCGGCGGCGGGCTGGTGCTGTCGATGATCTCGAAGCGCTCGGTCCGCGGCGCCACCAGCGTTG
>CAIMOR010000321.1 GCA_903843125.1 uncultured Rhodospirillales bacterium | reverse complement strand
GCTCGGGTCCATCTGGATGCCATAGGGCGGGATCGGGTAGCGCAGGCCGTTCTTCGCCAGCGCCTTCATGCCCTCGACCGCAACTGCCAGGTCGGCCGGGGAGAGTGCCATCAGCATCTCCTCGTCCGGCACGCCGCCATAGCGCCGCTCGGCGTAGCAGGGCAGCGAGAGGCTGGGTTCGCCGGTTGCCAGGGCGCGGCCCCAACTGTCGGCGCAGGCAGTCTCCCCCACCACGGACCATTCCAGCTTGCGGTAGTTGCGGTACTGCAAACCATTGATCAGGATGATCATCTGCCCCGGCGTGGCATAGACCAGGCAGATCCTCGGCGCGGGCAGCCGGCCGCTTTCCAATGGCGAGACGGCCATCGCCGCATACTGGCCATAGGGCACGCAGGTCAGCGCCTGCTGCCGGCCTGCCGCGCTCTCGGCATCGCCATGCCACACGCCGACATAGCGCTCGCCCTTCCGCCAATCCTCGTCCTGCGGCGCCAGGCCGATGACGGCGCCGCATTGCTGGCCCACCAGGTCGGCCTGGGTGATGCCGACAGTCCAGCCCATGCGGCTGGCCATGCTGACGATCTGGTCCGTGGTGTGCACCGTCTTCGGCCGACGGATGCGCGGGATCGCCTCCATCTCCGCCACCGTCTCGAACAACTGCATGCCGATGACGGTGGTTTTGATGCGCAGCAGCGCGTTCAGGTCAGCCAGCAGCGCTGCATATTGGCTCATGGCGCGGTCCTCAGCTTGGGCAGCAGCGCCGTTGCCAGCCCGAGCAGCGGCAGGAAGGAACAAACCTGGTAGACGGTGGCGATGCTGGTGACATCCGCCAGCGCGCCCAGCGCCGCGGCGCCCAGCCCGCCCAGGCCGAAGCTGAAGCCGTAGAAGATGCCGGCCACCATGCCGACGCGGCCGGGCAGCAGGTCCTGCGCATAGACCAATATCGCCGAGAAGGCCGAGGCCATGATCATGGCGATCATGATCGAGAACACCACGGTCCAGCCCAGCGGCAGGTAGGGCAGCGCCAGGGTGAAGGGCAGGGCGCCCAGGATGGAGAACCAGATCACCGGCAGCCGGCCGACCCGGTCGCCGATCATGCCGCCCAGCAGTGTGCCGACCACCACCGAGGCCAGGTAGACGAAGAGCAGCAGCTGCGCCGACTGCACCGGCAACTGGAACTGCTCGATCAGGTAGAAGGTGTAGTAGCTGCCCATGCTGGCGGAATAGACATTCTTGCTGAACAGCAGCACCACCAGCATGACCACGGCGATGCCGGCCTGGCGCCGCGGCAGTGGCAGCGCGGTGGATACGACCGTGCGCTTCTTGCCGGCCACGGCGCCGGCCGCGCGCCGCGCCGCATACCAGCGGCCGATCTGGAACAGCACCACCATGCCCAGCAACGCCACCAGGGAAAACCACATGATGCTGCCCTGTCCGGCCGGCACCACGATGAAGGCGGCCAGCAGCGGCCCGCAGGCGGTGCCGCCGTTGCCACCGATCTGGAACAGGCTCTGCGCCAGGCCGAAGCGCCCGCCGGAGGCGATGCGCGCCACGCGCGACGCTTCCGGGTGGAACACCGCAGAGCCGAGGCCGATCAGCGCCGCCGCGACCAGGATGACCGGGTAGGCCATTGCCTGCGACATCAGCAGCAGCCCGACCAGCGTGGAGCCCATGCCGATGGCCAGCGAGAAGGGTTGCGGGTTCTTGTCCGTATAGAAGCCGACCGCGGGCTGGAACATCGAGGCGGTAACCTGAAACGCCAGCGAGATCACGCCGACCTGGGCGAAGCTGAGCCCGTAGCTGGCCTTCAGCACCGGGAAGATCGCCGGCACCAGGGACTGCATCATGTCGTTCAGCAGGTGGCAGAAGCTGAGCGAGAGGATGATGGCGAAGGTCGCGCCCGTCGCGCGTGGGTCCAGCTTGGGGGCGACCGGCGCGCCGGCGCTGGCCATGGTCGTCTGGTTGGCGCTCACGCGGCTCTTCCGTTCCTGGGTGGTGGTGCCACTATAGCCGGGTGGCAGGGGGGCGCCAGCGCACCCCCGGCGAAGGGGGAGAAGCGACATGGCCGACAGCGACAACATGAAGCAGGGCCGCGCGGTCCGTACCAAGCTGATCGGCGAGGCCGCGGTCGCGAAGATGGCACAGCAGGTCTACGACGACCCGATGATGCAGAAGTTCGGCGACTACGCCACCGAAGCCGTCTTCGGCATGCTGTGGACCCGGCCTGGGTTGGACCTGAAGACCCGGGCGCTGATCACCTGCATCGCCGATACCGCGACGCATTCCTGGCCGGAGCTGGCCATTCACCTGCGCATGGCCCGCCGCCAGGGCTGGAGCGAGGACGAGCTTGCCGAGGCGCTGCTGCACCTGACCGGCTACCTCGGCGCGCCGCCGGTGCGGGAGGCGATGCTGGTGGCGAAGAAGCTGTTTGCCGAGCTGCGCGCCGAGGGCGACCTGCCCTGATGCGCTGGCAGGTCGGTGCCGTCCGCGTCACCAAAGTGGTGGAACTCGAAAGCACCGGCGGCAGTCGCTTCCTGCTGCCGCAGGCGACGCCGGAGGAGGTGCTGAAGATCGGCTGGTTGGCGCCGCACTTCGCCGATGAACGTGGCCGGCTGAAGCTCAGCGTGCATGCGCTGATCATCGAGACGCCGTCGCGCCGCATCATGGTGGACACCTGCCTCGGCAACGACAAGCAGGGCCGCGCGATCCCGCACTGGAACGAGCGGCAGGGCACGTTCCTGGCCGACATCGCCGCCGCCGGCCATCCGGCCGAGAGCATCGATACCGTGCTCTGCACCCACCTGCATGTGGACCATGTGGGCTGGAACACCCGGCTGGTGGATGGCGCCTGGGTGCCGACCTTCCCGAACGCGCGCTACATCTTCGGCCGACGGGAGTTCGAGCACTGGCAGGCGCAGACCGAGCGCGCCGACCAACGCGCGGTGTTCGAGGACAGCGTCCGCCCGATCCTCGACGCCGGACTGGCCGAGCTGGTCGAGACCGACCACCAGCTCTGCCCCGAGGTGCGGCTGACGCCGACGCATGGCCACACACCCGGCCATGTCAGCGTCTGCATCAGCAGCAACGGCGAGGACGCCATCATAACTGGCGATCTGGCCCACCACCCATGCCAGATGGCGCGTCCGCACTGGAACAGCACCGCCGACATGGACCCGCCGGCGGCCGAAGCCACCCGGCGTGGCTTCTTCGCGGCGCTGGCCGGCAAGCCGGTGCTGGTCATCGGCACCCACTTCGCCGGCGCCACCGCTGGCCGCGTGCTGCGCGACGGCGATGGCTTCCGGCTGCTGGTGTGCGATTAGCGCCTGACGCGTACCGGCGCAGAGCGGCGGGTGCGCCCAACCCGTCGCTCCGGCAAGGCTACTTCACCGCGCTGAACGCGGTCGGCGCCAGGAACATGTTCTCCACCCGCTCCACGATCGGGCCGGCGGCCTCGGTCTCGGCCCGCTTGGTGATCCATTCCTGGTCGGCCTGGAAGGCGTTCCACTTGGCCTCGCGGTCCGCCAGGCTGTCCCAGGCCAGCAGATAGTACAGCGCCTGGTTGTTCGGCCCCACCAGCGTGGTCCAGAACCCGGCCTGCCGGATGCCGTGGCGGGCCCAGATGCCCAGGGTAATGGTGCTGAAGCGGTTCAGCAGCGCCGGCAGCTTGCCGGACACGCAATGGTAGATGCGCAGTTCATGGATCATTCGGGCGTCCCTCCAGTTGCGCCGGCTTGCCTGCCGCCGCCGCGTCGTTGCACCCTGCCGAGCCAAACGGGAGACGCCAAGCCATGAAATTCTACGATTCCGTCGGGCCCAACCCGCGCGTGGTCCGCATGTTCGCGGCCGAGCGTGGCGCCGACCTGGGTGACAAGGTGACGGTGGACCTGCGCGCCGGCGAGAATCGCCAGCCCGCCCACCTGGCGCGCAACCCGTTCGGCCAGATGCCGACGCTGGAGCTGGACGACGGCAGCTTCATCGCCGAGATCACCGCGATCTGCGAATACCTCGACGAGGTCACTCCCGGCGCCTCGCTGATCGGTGCCACGCCGGCCGAGCGGGCGCATACCCGCATGTGGGTGCGCCGGCTGGACCTCAACATAGTCGAGAACCTGGCCAATGGCTTCCGCTACTCGGCCGGGCTGAAGCTGTTCCAGCACCGCATCCACTGCATCCCGCAGGCCGCCGACGACCTGAAGGCGACCGCGCAGGAATGGCTGGGCCGGCTGGATGGCATGATCGCCGGGCGCGACTTCATCGCCGGGCCCGGGCTGACCCTGGCCGACGTGCTGCTGTTCTGCTTCCTCGACTTCGCCGCTCAGGTCGGCCAGCCGATCGATCCGGCGCAGACCAACATCGTGGCGCATCATGCGCGGATGAAGGCGCGGCCCTCGGCAGCGGCCTGACGGTACGCGAGGGCCGGCCCCAGTGCCGACCGGCAGGAACCAGCTTCCGCGTTGCCGCCGCCACGGCAACGGGCGGCCGAAGCCAGGACTTCCGCCGCCCGGTATCAGCCGCCGCCCGCCGCCAGCATCTGCACGGCGGCGTCCGGGCCGCTGAGAATCTCCACCAGCCGGGCCAGGTCGACCCGGCGCAGGTCGTCGGCGCCGTCGCCGGCCATCGGCGCCAGCCGCACCAGCGCCTCGGTCATGGTCGCCATGGCCTTGTCGTAGGCGGCGCCACTGCCGAGCCGGCGGCCGACCAGTTCCAGCCCGCGCAACTGGCGGGCCCCGGTTTCCAGCGACAGCACCACGGTGTCGCTGGCCGGGCTACCGGCCATCATCTGCCCTGCCGGCGTCATCACCTGCGTCTCCATCCCCGCCAGGAACCGTTCGCGGCAGGCCTCGTCGGCGGTGCGTTTCAGCGCCACCAGGCGGCGCTGTCGCTCGCCATGGATCAGGCTGCAGCGTTCCAGGTCCTCAAGTCGGGCCACCAGGGTGGCGGCGGTGCTGGTGGCGGCGGCCAGGTCCAGCAGGTCCAACTGGGGCAGAGGCTGGTCCAGCACGCGGTCCAGTGCTTCCTGCGCCGCCGCCCGGCACAGCGGCTCCAGCTGCGCCGCGATCATGGCCACCTGGCCGGGACTGGCGGCGCGGCCGACCAACGCCGCCAGCGCGGCGGTTGTCGGTTGCGGCCCGGCCGGCAGCATGGCCTGCAGCGCTGCGCGGGCCAGGGGCTCGGGCGGCCCCTCCGGGCCGGCGGCCATGGCGGCCCACAGCAACTCGCCCTGTTCCCACAGCGGCCGGCACAGCCCGGCAATGGCACCGTAGTCCGCGGCGGAAAGCCCGGTTTCCGCCCAGGCCGGGGGTGGGGCGGCCGGCAGCGCCAAGGCCGCCACGGGCCAGAGCATCGCCCCCAGTTGCGCCACCCCGGCCAGGTCGGCGGTGGTGCGGCCCTCACAGCCTGCGGCCACTTGTTCGGCCTGCGCCCCCAGCCGCTGCTGCACCAGCTGGGCCAGCGGCGCCAATGCGCTGCGCGGCACCAGCGGCTCACCCCGGCGCCAGCGAGCGGAAGCGACGATCGCGCCGTCGAGCGGCAGGAACAGCACCCGCATGAACCCGAGTGGCCGCGCCGGGCGCAGCGCCCGCAGTCGCTGCCGCGCCTGGGCCAGCACCTGGTCGGCCGCGCCGCGGTCCTTGAGCCCATCCAGCACCTGCACAACGCGGGCCAGCGCCTTTTCGTCGGCCTGGGCGGTGGCCTTGCCCAGCCAGTTCACCTCGCGTGCCAGGGACTTCATGCCGCCAGCGCCAGCAATTGCTCGTTGCGTTCCATCAGTCGCCCTGTCGCCCAGTCCTGGTGCGCCCGTACGGTCCGGCGCCAGGTGCGCAGCCCGCCGCGTGTGGTGTCCATCTCGCCGGTGGCATCGAAGCCGCACCAGTCGCCCACCTCGGCTGGAATCACCGGCACCAGGGCGGCCATTTCCAGCGCCGCGCCCAGCCGGCCCTCCGGCGGGCTACTGCGCCACAGCGCGCAGATCTGCCGCCAGCCATCCAGCAGCCATTCGCCCCGCTCGACCAGCGCCAGCACGCTGTCCGGTTCCACCCGCCAGCGATGCACCAGGGCCCAGATGTCCTCCAGCTGGGCCTGGGCATTCGCCAGCGCCACGCGGGCGCAGCGCAGCGTCACCTCGGCGGCATGGCCAAGCAGCCGAGCGCATTGCCGCTGTTCGGCGCTGCCGGCATCGCCCCAGGCGACCACCTGTTGGATCACGGTCGCAACCTCCAGGCAAAGCAGCGGCAGCGGCGCACCGGTCGGGTTGCCGCGCAGCCCGGTGCCCTCGAAGGCGGAGGAAATCTCCTCCAGCGCCTCGACCGCCGCGGTGGGCGGCAGGCTGTTGTCGTGGCGGAGGCCTTCCAGCACACGGCGGGCGCGACCCTCGACGTTGCTCGGCGTATCGCGCTCGGGCGGCGGCAGGCCGGAGCCGGCGGGCTCTGCCTGGCGCACCAGTTCCAGCAGCAGATGATAGTGCAGCAGCACGCGCTGCTGCTCGTTCGAGCCGGTGGCAACCCGGGCTGCCGCCGCCGCTTCCCGCCCGGCAAAGCCTTCGGCTGCCACCTTGCGCGACGCCGCCTGCACGCTGCGCGGGGTCAACAGCTGCAATCCGTTGATGCGCGCCCAGACGGCGCGGTCGTGCAGGCTGGGCGGGCAGAAATCGGGCAGCGCCGCCCACGGCAGGATATAGACGCCCTCGGCCCCCGCCGGGTTGGCCAGCACCAGTTCCGGCATGCGCCGCTCCCCGGGGCGGATGCGGCCGCCGAGCAGGTGCGGCGTGGTGAACGGCACCGCGACACCGCGTTCCAGGAACGTCACGGGCCGGTAGCGTCCCGCCGCGAAGCGCGAGAGCATGGCGGTAATGTCGGGCTGCATGCCGGCAGCCTGCACCGGTAGGGATGAATGCCGGGTTATTCGGCCCGCAGTGCCGCGCGCATCTCGGCGAAGCCGGCCGGGTCCGCCAGCGCCGCCAGCCGTCCGGCCGCCTGGCGGGCGAACCGATGCAGCAGGGCACGGCGCCGGCTGGGCGCCAGCGGGTGCCGCGGCGCCTCCCGCAGCAGTGCCGCCTCCAGCCCATCGGCCACCACCAGGCCGGTATCGGTGGGCAGCAGGGCGACCGGGAAGTCCAGGTCCACGGCGAAGTACAGGGCGTCGCAATAGTCGCGGTAGTCAGGCCACTTGGCGTCGGCCAGGAAGTCCCGCGCGCCGGACTTCACCTCCAGCACGACAAAGCCGCCATCGGGCTGCAGCGCCAGGATATCGGCCCGCCGCCCATTCGGTAACGGAACCTCGGTGACCGGCGCCCAGCCGCGGCTGGCGCAGAACCGCATCGCGGCGCGGCAAATGCCCAGGGTGCGTTCCGGCGCGCCGGGCGGCGATGCTGCAGGTGCGTCCATGATGCCATAGCTCCCGCTTCATTCGTGAATGGTCAACCAGCAGGGGAACCTGAGGCTTTGTCGCGCTTTCGTTGCCTCGTCATGGTTCCAACACGATACGCTGTAGCCCTCCACATCCTTCTGCTGCTGGCCGACGGTGCCGAAGCGGATACCACGAGCGGCCGCATGGCCGGCAGCATCGGCACCAACCCGGTGGTGGTGCGGCGCATTGCCGGGCTGCTGGTGCGCGGCGGCCTGGTGAACGTGCAGCGCGGCCCCGGGGGTGCCGCGCTGGCCCGGCCGGCCACCGCCATCACGCTGGCCGATGTCTGGCGGGCGGTGCATGGCGGCGGCCAGCCGCTGCTGCGGGTGCACGGCCGTGGTCCGCAGATCGACGCGACCGGCCGTCGCATCACCGCCATGCTGCGGGAGCGCTTCGACCGCGCGGAGCAGGCGATGCTGGCCGACCTGGCCGGCACGACGCTGGCCGCCCTGGCCAGCACGCTGCACGCGGAGGCTTCAGCCGAAAACTAGGTCGATGGCCTGGGCCAGCGCGACGTCCCGCGGGGAAAGGCCGCCGACATCGTGGGTGGTCAGGGTGATCTCGACCGCGTTGTAGACATTGCTCCATTCGGGATGATGGCCCTGCGCCTCCGCCAGCAGGGCGACGCGGGCCATGAACCCCCAGGCGGCCGAGAAATCGGCGAACAGGAACCGACGGTGCAGCGCGTCCCGCCCCGGCAGCAGGCGCCATTCCGGCAACGTCCGCGGCAGCGCCTCCCGCCCCGCCTGGCCCAGTCTCAGCATTGCGGCATCCTCCCCTTGACGGCGCCGGCCCGGCGGCGCTGGTTAGCAACATGGGTCCTGCCATCCGCCACACCACCCCGCCGTCCTGCGAGGACATCGTCGACCTGGCCGAGGCCGCGCTGGGCGCGATGCCGGAGATGCTGCGCGAAATGGTGCGCGGCACGGCGATCGTGGTGGAGGAGACCCCGGACGAGGAAACCATCGAGGAGATGGGGCTGGAAAGCCCCTGGGAGTTGACCGGGCTGTATCGCGGCGTGCCGCTGACGCAGAAGAGCCACAGCGACATTCCCAGCAGCCCGGACACCATCCTGCTGTTTCGCGAGCCGATCCTGCTGGAATGGATCGAGACCGGCGAGGAGTTGTTCGCCCTGGTGCGCAACGTGCTGATCCACGAGATCGGCCACCATTTCGGCCTGTCCGACGAGGATATCGAGCGGCTGGAGGGCGAATAGCCGCGCGCCGGACGGGCGCCCGGAGACCTGACCTCCGGGGTGGCCGGCCACGCCTGCGCCCTGCCGGCGGTCCGGCCTTACGGCACCGCGCCGACCGAGCCGGCCGGCACTGCCTGGCCCAGCGCCACGTCCAGCTGAACGCGGGACGCTACCCCGGCCACGCCCCAGCGGCCATCGGCGCCCTGGGCCAGCAACGGCGCGCCGGAGGAGCCGCGGGTGCCGGCGCAGTCGTGCATCAGCACGGGCTGGCCGGCTTCGCGGGAGATGCCGATGGCGCGGCAGCCGGTATCGGCCAGCAGCACCTCGGGCCGGTCCTGCTGGTAGCCGCCCAGCATCAGGGCGCTGCGCGGCGCGGGGGCCTCCCGCAGCAGCGGCAGTACGCGGTCGGCCGGCAGTGCCACCTCCAGCGTCAGCAGGGCCCAGTCCGCGGCCGAACCGGTGGCGCCGGGGCTGTAGCCGGGACCGATGCGATAGGCGCTGACCCTGGCATGGGCGACGTACTCGCCCTGCCGGTAGCCGAGCAGGAAATGCACCGTGCCCGGCTGCACCAGTTGCTGGCTGCGGGGAGAAACCAGGCAATGCGCCGCCGTCAGCACCGTGCGCGGGCCTACCAGCGTACCGGTGCACCGCCCGCCGATCTCAAGCTGCACCCGGCCGAGCGCGCGCCAGGGCGCGGCGGTGCCGTCCACCGGCCGGCGCGGGTCGGCGCTGCCGATGCCCGGCAGCGTGCTGCGCGGGATAAGCCTGGGCTGGGCCAGGGCCGGCGCAGCGATGGCCAGCAGCAACAGCAGGGCGCCGAGGCCGCGGTTCATGTGGCTTCCTTCAATCCGGCCGCCGCGCTAAGTCGGCTGCCCCGAGGGAGAGCCAGACCATGTTCCGCACCACCATCGCCGGCAGCCTGCCGAAGCCCGCCTGGCTGGCCGAGACCAACAAGCTCTGGCCGCAATGGAAGGCCGAGGGCGCCGACCTGGCCGACGCCAAGCGCGACGCCACCCTGCTGTGGCTGAAGGAGCAGGAGGATGCGGGCATCGACATCGTCACCGATGGCGAGATGAGCCGGCAGCATTTCGTCCATGGCTTCCTGGAGTTCGTCGAGGGGATCGACTTCGCCAATAAAGTAAAAATGGGCATCCGCAACAACCGCTATGACGCGATGGTGCCCCAGGTGGTTGGCCCGCTGAAGCTGAAGGGCCGGGTGCACGAGGTCGAAGCCAAGCTGCTGCGTGCCCACACGAAGAAGCTGGTGAAGATCACCATGCCCGGGCCAATGACCATCATCGACACCATCCAGGACAGCTACTACGGCGACCGGGTGAAGATGGCGATGGCCTTCGCCGACCTGCTGAACCAGGAAGCCCGCGCGCTGCAGGCCGACGGCGTCGATATCGTGCAGTTCGATGAACCCGCCTTCAACGTCTACATGGCCGAGGCCGCGGACTGGGGCGTCAAGGCGCTGGAGCGTTGCATCGAGGGCCTGACCTGCAAGACCGCCGTCCACATTTGCTACGGCTATGGCATCGAGGCGAACCTGAAGTGGAAGGAGACGCTGGGCGACAGCTGGCGTCAGTACGAGCAGGTCTTCCCCGCCCTGGCCGCCAGCAACATCACCCAGGTCAGCCTGGAATGCGCCAACAGCCATGTGCCGATGGAGCTGATCGGGCTGCTGAAGGGCAAGGAAGTGATGGTCGGCGTGATCGACGTCGCCTCCGAGGTGGTGGAGACGCCGGAGCAGGTGGCGGCGGTGATCCGCGAGGCATTGAAGTACGTGCCAGCCGACAAGCTGCTGCCCTGCACCAACTGTGGCATGGCGCCGATGCCACGCGCTGTCGCGGCGGCCAAGCTGCGGGCGCTGGCGGCCGGCGCCAGGCTGGCCTGCGAAGCGGCATAAACCGGGCGGCCGAGGCCGGCTTCGCCGCCGGCCTCAGGCCGCCAGGTCGTACGCCACCTCCGGCGTATAGACACTGGCCTGCTTGCCCAGCTGGCTGCTGAACAGGGTGAAGTGCTCCACCATGATCGGCGCGGCGCGGAACAGGTTGTGCGCCTGCACCCAGCTGATCAGCTTCTCCGGTGCCGCCAGGCCGGTGCGCGCGATGGTGACGTGCGGCGTGAACTTCTTCCGCTCCGGCTGCAGCCCGATGCGCTGCAGCGCCGTCTCGATCTTGCATTGCAGGAAACCCAGCGTCTGGTTGCGCTCGGCCGAGATGTAGAGCGACTGGATGCGCCCGGCCTTCTCGAACAGGCCGGCGCCGGTCAGCGCCAGCTCGAACGGCCGGGCGCGGATGTTGGCCAGCGCGTCGTCCACCTCCTGCGCGCGCCAGTTCTCCACCTCGCCGATGAAGCGCAGCGTCAGGTGGTAGTTCTCCGGCGGGACCCATTTGGCCCCCTGGATGCCGCCGGCCAGCATGGCCAGCTGGGTCCTCAGTTCCGCGGGAAGTTCGAGCGCAACGAACAGGCGGATCATGCGGGCCTCCTCAGGTCAGGCGGGACAGAAGGGTTTCCACCAACGGCAGCAGGCGGCGCACCAGCAGGCGGACCCCCTCGGCGTTGGGGTGGATGCCATCGGCCTGGTTCAGCGTGGGGTTGCCCGCCACGCCCTCCAGGAAGAACGGGTCGAACAGCACGCCGGGATGCGCCGCCGCCACATGCCGGAAGCTGGCGGCGAAGTCGCGGCCGTAGTCGGCGCCCAGGTTGGGCGGCGCCAGCATGCCCGAGAGCAGCACCGGCATGGCGCCGAGCTTGCCGAGGATGGCGTTGAGGTTTGCCTCGGTCTGTGCCGGCGCCAGGCCACGCAGCCCGTCATTGCCACCCAGTTCCACGATGGCCGCGGCGGGCCGGTCTGCCAGCGCCCAGTCCAGCCGGGCCAGGCCGCCGGCGGTGGTGTCGCCGGAAACCCCGGCGTCCAGCAGCTCTGCGCGCGGACCCAGCGCTGCCTGCAACTGCGGCACGAAGCCCTGGCCTGGCGGCAGGCCGTAGCCGGCGGTCAGGCTGTCGCCCAGGGCCAGCAATTTCGGCGGTTCGGCGGCATGGGCCAGGCTACCGATGCATCCAAGTGCAACAACGCCTTTCGCCAGGGCGGTTCTGCGGCCATATGCGGCGGCACCCCCGAACGCGAACGGCGCCATGGATGCCATAACCAGCCACCCCCGACCGCTGCCCGATGCAACCCCGACCGAATCGCTGATCGAGGCACGGGCGCTGATGTTCAGCGTGGCCAGCAGCGGCGGCGTGGTCAACATCCTCCGCGGAGTCGACTTGAAAGTACAACCTGGCGAGGCGCTGGGGCTGGTCGGACCTTCGGGGTCGGGCAAGACCTCGCTCCTGATGCTGCTGGCCGGGCTGGAACGCCCGAGTGGCGGGGTGCTGCGGGTGGCCGGCGCGGCGCTGGGCGAGATGGGCGAGGACGCGCTGGCCCGCTTCCGCCGGGACAAGGTGGGGATCGTGTTCCAGGCCTTCCACCTGGTGCCGAGCATGACGGCGCTGGAGAACGTGGCGATGCCGCTGGAGTTCGCGGGCCGCGCGGATGCCTTCGACCGCGCCGAGGCCAGCCTGCGGGCGGTCGGCCTCGGCCATCGGCTGGGGCATTACCCGGGCCAGCTCTCGGGCGGCGAGCAGCAGCGCGTGGCGCTGGCCCGCGCCACCGTGGCGGAACCCGCGTTGCTGCTCGCGGACGAGCCGACCGGCAACCTGGACCGCGCCACCGGCGCCCTGGTGATGGACCTGCTGTTCGGCCTGCGCGAACGCCTGGGCACCACGCTGGTGCTGGTGACGCATGACGAGGCGCTGGCCGCCCGCTGCGGCCGGGTGGTGCGGATGGAGGATGGGCTGCTCGCGGGCGGCACCCCTTGAGCGGCCTGGTCGAGGCCAGCACGCGCGGCGGTTCCGCCGGCTGGGGCCTGGCCTTCCGCCTGGCGCGCCGAGAGCTGCGCGGTGGCGTGCGGTCGCTGCGCATCGTGCTGGCTTGCCTGGCGCTGGGCGTCGCCGCCATTGCTGCCGTCGGCACGCTGAAGGCGGCGATCGATGCCGGGCTGCAGGCCGATGGCGCCAGGTTGCTGGGCGGCGATGTCGAGCTGCGCGCCGGTTCCCAGCCGGTGCCGGACCCGGTGCGGGCCTTCATCGCGGCGCGCGCGGCGCGGCTTTCGGACATCACCATTCTCCGCAGCCTGCTGGTGGCGCCCTCGGGCGATCGGCTGCTGGTGGAGGTCAAGGCGGTGGACGCCGCCTATCCGCTGCTCGGCACCCTGGTGCTGGAACCGGCGGTGGCGCTGCACGACGGCGAGGTGGCGGTGGAGCCGATCATCGCCGAACGGCTGGGACTGCATCTGGGCGACGAGGTTCGGCTCGGCGAAGCGCACCCTCGCCTGGTCGCGCTGGTGCAGTCCGAGCCGGACAAGGCGGCGACGCCGGCCTTCTTCGGCCCGCGGGTGATGGCGACCAGGTCAACGCTGGACGCGACCGGACTGATCCAGCCCGGCAGCCTGCTGCAGCACAGCCTGCGCGTGCTGCTGCCACCCGGTGGCAGCGCGGCGGGGCTGGTGGCGGCCCTCCGCGCCACCTTCCCCGGTGAGGGCCTGCGGCTGCGCACCGCCGATACCGCCGAACCCGGCTTCGCCCGCTTCATGGACAGCACCGCGAGCTTCCTGACCCTGGCGGGGTTGACCGCGCTGCTGGTCGGCGGCATCGGCGTGGCCACCGGCGTGCGCGCCTGGCTGGAAGCGCGGGCGCGGACCATTGCCACGCTGCGCTGCCTCGGTGCCCCCTCCGGCCTGGTGCTGGCGATGTACCTGGTACAGTTGCTGGCGCTCTCGGCGGTGGGGATCGCGGCCGGACTGGTGGCCGGCTATGGGCTGACCTGGCTGGCCGCGCAATTCCTGGCCGGCAGCCTGCCGGTGCCGCCGCGACTGGCGCCCTATCCCGCGCCGCTGGCGCTGGCCGCGCTGTACGGGCTGCTGACCGCGCTGGCCTTCGCGCTCTGGCCACTCGGCCGCGCCGCGCGGATACCCGGCGCGGCGCTGTTCCGCGACGCGATCGCGCCCGAAGGGGCTCGCCCCGGGGGCGCGGTGCTGGCGGCGCAGGTGGCGGCCGGGGCGGCGCTGGTAGCGCTGGTGGTGGCGACAGCGGGGAATCGATGGTTCGCCGCAGGCTTCTGTGGCGCGGCGCTGGCCACGCTGGGCCTGTTCCGGCTGGGCGCCGCCGGGCTGATGGCGACGGCGCGACGACTTTCGCCCGGGTTGCGCGGGGCCTGGCGGCTGGGGCTGGCCAACCTGCACCGGCCAGGGGCGCCGACCGCGCTGGTGATGGTCTCGCTCGGCATCGGGCTGACCACGCTGACGGCCATCGCGCAGATCGAGGGCAACCTGCGGCGCCAGGTGGAAGCCGACCTGCCCAGGCGGGCGCCGAACTTCTTCTTCATCGATATCCAGCACGACCAGTTGGCGCGGTTCGATACGCTGACCGCGGCGCTGCCGGGCGTGGAGGAGGTGCACCGGGTGCCGAACCTGCGCGCCCGCATCACGGCGCTGAAGGGCGTGCCGGTGGCCGAGGTGCGGGCCAAGCCGGGCACCGAATGGGCGCTGGCCGGCGACCGTGGCCTGACCTACAGCGCCACCCCGCCAGAGGGCACCCGGCTGGTCACCGGGGCCTGGTGGGCGCCGGGCTACCGGGGCGCGCCGCTGCTGTCGCTGGATGCCGGGCTGGCCGAGGGCTGGGGGGTCGGCATCGGCGACGTGGTGACCCTGAACATCCTGGGCCGCGACCTGAACTTCACCATCGCCAATACCCGTGCGGTGAACTGGCGCGGCCTGGGGATGAACTTCGCCATGGTCGCCTCTCCGGGGGTGCTGGAGGCGGCGCCGCATTCGAACATCGCCACCTACCGCGGCGACCCGGCGCAGGACGCGCTGGTGCTGCGGCGGGTGACCGATGCCTTCCCCAACGTCACCGGCGTGCGGGTGCGGGATGCGCTGGAGACGCTGGCAGCCCTGCTCGGGCGAGTGGCGACGGCGCTGACCGCAACGGCCAGCCTGACGCTGGCATCGGGCGTGCTGGTCCTGGGTGGCGCGGTGGCGGCCGGCCAGCGGCGGCGGGTGCGGGATGCCGTGGTGCTCAAGGTGCTGGGTGCCACGCGGGCACAGATCTCTGCGGCCTGGGCGGTGGAGTTCGGCCTCATCGGCGCCTGTTCCGGCCTGCTGGCGGCGGCGGCCGGCTGTGCCGCCAGCTGGTCGGTGATGCGTTTCATGCTGGGCAGCAATTGGGTGCCGCTATGGGGCGCCATGGCCGCGACGCTGCTGGGCTGCCTGGCGTTGGCGCTGGGCTTCGGGCGCGTCGGCACCGCGCTGGCGCTGCGGGCGCGGCCGGCCGGGGAACTGCGCAGTGAATGAGGCGCAACAATAAGTCACGTGCGAAACGCCTCGGCCCGCCCTAGTCTCAGGCCACCTGGGCACCCACGTTCCCCGGCAGGATGAGGCCCCGGGCACCGCCCCACCGATTGGGCTTGATCGGGATTAAAACCTCTCCATATTACGTGGGCGCGGGGATTGCCCTGCGCTAACCCCTACGGGAGACACCAAGGCTATGGCCCTTCAACCCGACTATCGGTCCACGACGGGAGCGCCAGGCTGGGGTCGTACCGCGACCGCCGACGCGGCCGCCGTCGATGCCGGGCTCCGGGCGTACATGCTCCGGGTGTTCAACTGGATGGCCTCGGGCCTGCTGCTCACCG
>CAIMOR010000320.1 GCA_903843125.1 uncultured Rhodospirillales bacterium | reverse complement strand
GCTGGTGCTGAGCAGCTATCATGTCGACCTCGCCACACGCATCCTGATCTTCGCGGTGCTGGCAATGTCGATCGACGTGCTGGCCGGCTTCGTCGGGCGTACCTCGCTGTGCCATGGCGCCATCTTCGGCGTGGCGACCTATGTGGCGATATGGGCCATGGCCAAGGGTGGGCTGCCGGCGCCGGCGGCCTTCCTGGCTGGCGTGGTCGCGGCCACGCTGGTGGCGGCGTTGTTCGGGCTGTTGGCGGTGCGCACCAGCGGCGTCTACTTCCTGCTGCTGACGGTGGCGCTGGGCATGGTGGTTTGGGGCATCTGTCTACGCTGGACCGGCGTGACCGGCGGCGAGAACGGACTGCGTGGGCAGGACATGCGGCCCGCCCTGCTGCTGGCGCGGGAACACTTCTACTGGTTCGTGCTCGGCGTGGCGGCCTTGGCGGCCTGGGGCATGCAGCGCTTCGTCGGCTCGCCCTTCGGCCTCAGCCTGCGCGGCATCCGCGACAGCGAGAGCCGGATGCGCGCGCTGGGCTACAACGTGCCGCTGCACCTGTTCGTCGGCTTCGCCGTGTCCGGCTTCTTCGCCGGGGTGGCGGGGGCGTTGTATGCCTTCTTCAACGAGTATGTCAGCCCCTCCAGCGTTGCCATGGGGCAGAGTGTGGCCGGGCTGCTGATGGCCATCGTCGGCGGCGTCGGCACGCTGTTCGGCAGCTTCATCGGCGCCGCCGCCATCATCATGCTGGAGAACACGGTCAGCTGGTACACCGACCGCTGGCAGGCCGTGCTGGGCCTGGTCTTCATCCTCACCATGATCTTCGCCCCCGAGGGCATTCTCGGCACGATCCGGCGCCTTGCCGCCGCGACAAGGAGAGCACGATGACATTGCATCGCCGCAGTTTGCTGGGTTCCACCGCCGCCCTGTTGGCGGCGCCCGCCTATGCGCCTGCCCTGGCGCAGACTGGGCCGATCAAGATCGGCGTCATGGCGCCGCTGACGGGCGTGCTCGCCGCCGGCGGGCGCGAGATGGTGGACGGCGTGACCATGTTCGTCGAGCAGGCCGGCAGGAAGATGGCCGGACGCGACGTGGAACTGGTGGTGGAGGATGACGGCTCCAACCCCGATACCTCGCTGCAAAAGGCGCGGCGCCTGGTGGAGCAGGCCAAGGTTGATTTCCTGATGGGCAACCTGCTGGCCAATACCGGCCTGGCGGTGGCCGGCTATGTGCGCGGCACCGGCACGCCCTACTTCATCCCCATCATCGCCGCCGACGAACTGACGCAGCGCGGGCGCATCCCCAACGTGGTGCGCGTGGCCGGCTATTCCGCCAGCCAGATGGCGCATCCGTTGGGCGACTGGGCCTGGAAGAAGGGCTACAGGAAGGTCGCCACCATCGGCCAGGATTACACCTTCGGCCACGAGCAATGCGCCGGCTTCAGCCGCGTGTTCAGCAATGCCGGCGGCCAGGTGGTGAAGCAGTTCTGGCACCCGCTGAACACTTCCGACTTCAGCCCCTATCTCGGCCAGCTGGCGTCGCTCGGCGTGGACGCGATCTTCGCCATGGAGACCGGCGCGGATGCGACGCGCTTCATCCAGCAATACGCCAGCTTCGGCCTGAAGCAGCGCATTCCGCTGCTAGGCGCCATGAACACCACGGACCAGAGCGTCATCCGCACGCTGGGCGCGGAATGCGAGGGCATTGTCTCCGCCGCGCACTTCGCCGAGGGCGCCGACGTGCCGGCGACCAAGGCCTTTGTCGAGGAGCATGTGAAGCGGTTCAACCGCATCCCGTCGCTGTACGGCTTCGCGATGTACAGCTGCACCATGTGGGTGGCCAAGGCGCTGGAGAAGATCGGCGGCCGCGCCGAGGACCGCGCCGCGCTGCTGGCCGCGGTGCGCTCGACCGAGCTGGACAATTCGCCGCTCGGCCGGCCGGTGAAGCTGGATGAATACGGCAATCCGATCTACGACGTGTACATCCGCCACACCGTGAAGCGTCCGGACGGCAAATACTGGAACGTGCCGCTGGAGACCTATCCGCAGGTGTCGCAGTTCTGGAAATACTCGCCGGAGGAGTACATGCGGCAGTCGCCGTATTCCCGCGAAAACCAGTACATCCGGCAAGGCTGATGCCGGCCGCGCTGACGCTGACCGAGGTGGTGGTGGCGTTCGGCGCACTGCGCGCGGTCGACGGCGTCTCGCTGAGCATTCCGGCAGGCGAGCGCCGGGCGATCATCGGGCCGAATGGCGCCGGCAAGACCACGCTGTTCCAGGCCATCACCGGCATGGTGCGGGCGACGTCAGGACGCGTGGTGTTCGAGGATGCCGACATCACCGCGCTGGCGCCGCACCAACGGGCGCGGCGCGGCCTCTCGCGTACCTTCCAGATCACCAACCTGTTCCCGACCCTGACCGTGCGGCAGAACCTGTTCCTGGCGCTGCGTGGCCTGGCGCCGGGGAAGTTCAGCCTGTTCGGCACACCGAAGCCGACGGCCAACGAGGCCAGGCGCACCGAGGCGGCGCTGGTCGCGGCGCGGCTGACCGGGCGCGAGGATATCGCCGTCGGTGCGCTCTCCTACGGCGAGCAGCGCCAGGTGGAACTGGCTGTGTCCATCGTGAACCAGCCGCGCATGCTGCTGCTGGACGAGCCGGCCGCAGGGCTTTCGCCGAATGAGCGGGCGATGGTGGCGGAGGTGATCCGCGCCCTGCCGCGCGACATCACCGTGGTGCTGATCGAGCACGACATGGACCTGGTGCTGGGCCTGGTGGACCAGGTGACCTGCCTGCATGAAGGCCGCGTGCTGCTGGAAGCGCCGCCGGGTGAAATCCGTGGGCATCCGGCGGTGCAGGAAGTGTACTTGGGCAGGGCCAGGGAGGCTCAGGTCCATGCTGCAGGTTGACGAACTCCATGCCTATTACGGCGAGGCGCATATCGTGCAGGGCGCCAGCCTGACGGTGAATGCCGGCGAGGTTGTTGCCCTTCTCGGACGCAACGGCATGGGCAAGACCACGCTGATCCGCGCGATCATGGGGATGGCGCCACCGCAGCTGCGCAGCGGCCGCGTGCGCTGGCAGGGCCAGGATTTGGTGGGGCTGAAGCCGCATGAAATCGCCGCAAGGCGCATCGCTATCGTGCCGCAGGGCAGGCGGCTGTTCGCATCGCTGACCGTGGTTGAGCACCTGACCATGGTGAAGTCCGCGCGTGCCACGCAGGGCTGGACGGTGGAGCGGGTGTTCGGTCTTTTTCCGCGCCTGGCGGAGCGCAAGGGGCATCGCGGCAACCAGCTCTCGGGCGGCGAGCGGCAGATGCTGGCGATCGGCCGCGCGCTGATGTTGGACCCGGAGCTGATATTGATGGATGAGCCGAGCGAGGGCCTGGCGCCGGCGATGGTTCAGCGGGTGGAGGAGATCGTGCTCGACCTCAAGCGCACCGGCCTGGCGATACTGATGGTGGAGCAGAACCTCTACAGTGCTCTGACCACGGCCGACCGGATCTACGTGCTGGAGACCGGCCGCGTCGTGCTGGAAACCACCGGCGCCGCGGCGAATGCCGACGAGGCACCGCTGCGCCGCCACCTCGGCATCTGAGGGCAAACAGCGGGCCTCGGGCGCGGCGTGATGTGCCCGAGCAGATGACGCTCAGATCGGCCCGAAGGCTGGCGGCATGACGCGGCGGCGCGATGCGGCCTCGTAGCTCGAGGCGATGCGCAGCGCGACGTCCTCCCGCCCCAGTTCCGCACGGAACACCAGGGAGAAGGGCAGGCCGGGCGCGGCCAGCGTCGTCGGTTCGTTGCATGGTGTCGGCACGTAGCGCTTGCCGTCCGCGCTGAGCGTGAAGACCGGGTCGTAGGCGGTGGTGACGTAGCCGGCGGGTATGAGTATTTCCGTCAGGCCGGCGTTGGGACCGTGGAAGCTCTCGCCGCGCAGGTTCTGCTGGGTGCCCGGTTCGATGGCGCCGCCGATCTTCGCTGGCGGCAGCGGCGTGTGCAGGCGGACGAAGGCGTCCAGCTTGTTCTCCAGCAGCACCATCATGTCCACGCGACGCAGCATCTCCCGCAGCATGATGCGCTCGTTGACGCCCTGGCGGCCGTCCAGCGCGTTGCGCGGGTCCGTCACCTCTTCCCAGTTGAGGAAGGCGCTGCGCTGGTCGTCGCCCCAGAACTTGCTGCGGGTGTTCAGTGCGCGCCAGTCGCGCAGCGTTTCGGTGAAGCCGCGCGCGGCCCAGTCGGCGGCACGGCGTTCCAGGTATTGCGAGATGTGGAAGCGGAAGGTCGGCGCCAGCTCCTGCTGTTGAATGGTGGCGATGTCCAGGTTCACCGGTGGCTTGATGCGGCCTTCGGCCAGGCCGACGCACCAGTCCATCGGCGCCATGGTGCCGCTGCCGAAGACCTTTCCGGGCAGGAACTCGCACGGCGCGATGGCGGCGGCGAACTCCTTGAACAGCGGCGTGCCATCGGCGTCGAGCCGGAACAGCAACTCCGGCATGAAGATCGGCACCAGCTTGGCCAGCGCGCCGGTGAAGTCGACGCGCATCGGCTCGAACGCCGCGTCGGGCTCGGAGAAACGATCCGCCGAGGCGACCAGCGTGGCGCCGAGCCGCGCGCCGAGCACGCCCTTGATCTCGGCGCGGGCGGCGGTGACGATGGGCTCCGCCTGCTTCTGTCCGGGATGGATGCGCAGCGATTCCGTCACCACGCCCAGCCGCACGCCGGCCAGCGGGCCTTGCGCCAGGTGCTGCACGTAGGGCGGCTTGGCCAGGCTGCGTGGCACCGTGGTGTAGGGGTCGCGCGGGTCGTAGCCGGCCACTTCCGGGTCCAGCAGCGCGTCCAGCACCTTGGCGCAATCCTCGATGCGCCGCGCATGGATGCCGGTGCGGTCGCAGTAGATGTCGGCGCCGATGGCACCACCGTCGAAGCCGATCATCGCCTTATGCGGCAGGATCAGCGCGACGGCGTTGTGGTTGGACGGGCCGCGGCAGGAGGCACGGGTTTCCTCCCCCAGGCTGCACATCACCAGGTTGGTGCTGACCGAAAGTGCCGAGCCAGACGACGAGCCGAGCGAGGCCGAGCGCGTGGTGTCATAGGGGTTGGACGGGTTGCCGCCCCAGGTACTGCGCTGATAGCCCAGCGTGGAGTGCAGCACCTTGTCGGGCCGGTGTGCGCCGCCGGGGTCGCCGGCGCGGCCATTGTATTCGGTGCAGACGGCCTTGGCGTAGATGATGGCGCCCTTGGCGCGCAGTTGCTCCACCAGGATGTGGTCGCGTGCCGGGAAGTCCATGTCGTAGGCCGCGTCGCCGCCGCCGGTGCTGCGCATGTCCCTGGTGTCGAACGGGTCCTTGAAGGAGAAGACGACGCCGTACATCGGCATCTCCTCCAGCGGTGGGTTGGTGCCGTACTGCGCGTCCAACTCGGCCGCGCGCTCCAGCGCATCCGGCTGCTGGCGGAACAGCTCGCAGGCCGGGGGCGCCCCGGGCGGCAGCGGCAGGGAGGGATGCGCGTCGAGGGCGCCCTTGCAGGTCACGCTGCGTTCGCCGCGGATGTTCAGCGTGGCCAGCGCATTGACCTGGCCGGCGTTGGGCTTGCCGACCAGCATGCCGTATTGCTGCATCACGCTCGGGTCCGACGCCGTGCTCTCCATGCGGCCGAACTCCAGCGGCGGCCCGCAATACCGATGCAGGTCAGGCAGCACCGTCGAGGCGGCGACGGTTTCGACGGGAAAGCGCAGCGCCGCACCGGCGCGCACCGTGCCTACCGCCGGGGCCACCTGTGCTCCATCGGCGGTCAGCAGCAGGCTGGCGGGGCCGTTGAAGGCGCGGGCGCGGGCGATGTAGTGCTGCACCACTGCAACGCAGGTCGTGCGCCCTTCGCGGATGGCCGCGTGCAAATCGGCGATGGTGGCTTCTTCCAGCTGGAAGGCTTCGGCCATGGCGGTTCCCCTGCGTCGCTGTGGCCCTCGGCAGCAAGCCGCATGCCAGCGGCCGCAGCATGGCACCGAACTTGCGTGTCCTGAAGCCTCGGCATCAGCGAGGCGGCTCTCCCATGCGGCGACGTGACCTTCTGGCGGCTTCGGGTACCCTGGCGCTTGGCGCCGGTGCGGCACAGGCGCAGGGCAGTGGCGGCACGCTGCGGGTGGGCATGACGACGTCCGACGTGCCGGCCACCGGCGGCATTCCGGACAATGGCAGCGAGGGCGGCCGCTTTGCCGGCTACACCATCTACGACGCGCTGGTGAATTGGGACTTCACCAACACCGATGCCTTCGCCGACCTCACGCCTGGTCTGGCCACGGCCTGGCGGATCGACCCCGCCAACCACCTGCGCTGGATCTTTACGTTG
>CAIMOR010000319.1 GCA_903843125.1 uncultured Rhodospirillales bacterium | reverse complement strand
GTGCGGCTGCCGGGCGGGCGGCGCGGCTATCCGACACTCCCCGGCTCGCAATTCCCACCACAGATCACCACGCCAACCTCGGCCCCCGCCGGTGCCACCCAGGCGCCCGAAAGCAGCGCCGCCAGCGCCGTCGCGCCACCGGGTTCGGCCACCAGCCGGCATTCCTGCCATAGCCAGTACTGCGCCGCTGATATCGCCTTGTCGCTGACCAATACGCTGGCCGCCACGCTGGCCTGGGCCAGCGGGAACATCAGCGCGCCCACCTGCTTCGCGCCCAGGCTGTCCGCCGCCAGGCCGCCGACCGGCGCCGGCACCGGTCGCCCCGCCGCCAGCGCGGCATGCAGCGTCGGGCAGCCTTCCGGCTCCACCGCCACCACCTGCACGCCGCTGCCGGCGTACCAGGCCGCGACGCCGCCGAGCAGCCCGCCACCGCCGACGGCCACCAGCACATGGGTCAGCCCGGGCGCCTGGGCCTGCAGTTCCAGCGCCAGCGTGCCCTGGCCGGCCAGCACCTCCTCCTGGTCGTAGGCATGCACCAGCAGCGCGCCGGTCTCGGCGGCAAAGGCTTCGCTGGCCAGGCGGGCCTCGTCGTAGGCGGCGCCGCCGACCACCAGCTGCGCGCCATAGGCCTCGATCCGCGCCCGCTTGGCCGCACCGGTGATCCCGGGCACGAAGATCGCGGCCGGCACGCCCAGCGCGCGGGCGGCGTAGGCCACCGCCGCGCCATGGTTGCCGCCGCTGGCCGCCACCACGCCGGCGGGCGGAATCGGCACCGAGAGCATGCGGTTGAAGGCTCCCCTGGGCTTGAAGCTGCCGCTGGCCTGCAGCAGTTCAAGTTTCAGCGTCAGGCCGGGCGCCAGGCGTAACGTCGGCGTTCGCCGGACGTGGCCGGCAAGGCGCGAAGCGGCGGCGGATATGGCGTTTTTGCTCGGGGTCATGGTGGCGCAGCCTGGCACCGGCGCCGCTACTTCGCAATTGCAGCAGGCCCTTCCACGGCTGCCCCAGTTCTGCCATGGTCCGGCGCCGTTCGTTCGGAAAGCGCCGCAGGGCGCGGCTGGGAATGCTGCTGCATGCAAGCTGTGCGGCCCGTGGGGCCGATGCCGTGCTGTTCCTGGGCCCGCCCGGAAGCGGCAAGTCAGACCTCGTACTGCGATTGCTCGGCCTCGGCTGGGCGCTGGTGGCCGATGACCAACTGCGCCTCCACCCCGACGGCGTCGCGGTGCCGGCGGCGCTCGCCGGCCGGCTTGAGGTACGCGGCCTCGGCATCTTCGAAGGCCTGCCCTGTGCCGCCACGCCGGTCGCGCTGCGCCTCGCGGTGGAATGCCTCGCGCCCGGGTTGGCGCCGCCCCGCCTGCCCGCGCCACGCCGCTGGAGCCAGGGTGGCGTGAGCTTGCCGCTGGTCAGCCTCTGCGCCGTCGAGGCCTCGGCGCCGGCCAAGGTGGCCTGGGCGCTGGATGCGGTGCTTGGCCTGCGCCGCCAGGGTGCCGGGGCGTTCGCCGGCTGATGGCCGCCGCCACCGCAGCCCCCGCCCGGCCCTTCGTCATCGTCACCGGTCTCTCGGGGGCCGGCAAGGCCAGCGTGCTGAACCTGCTGGAGGATCTGGGCTACGAGACGGTGGACAACCCGCCGCTCAGCATCCTGGAAAGCCTGGTCGAGGACGGCACCATGCCGCTGGCCGCCGGCATCGACACCCGCACCCGCGGCTTCGACGCCGCGCAGGTCAAGCGCGCCATCCATGCGCTGCGGGCCCGCCCGGGCGTGGCGGCGACGCTGGTCTTCGTCACCGCCGAGGAGCCGGTACTGCTGCGCCGCTACACCGAGACGCGGCGCCGGCATCCGCTGGCGCCGGGCGGCGCGCTGGGCACCCGGGTGGCGGATGGCATCGCCCGGGAGGCGGCGATTTTGGAGCCGCTGCGCGACGAGGCCGACCTGGTGGTGGATACCTCCGACCTGCCGCTGCCCGCGCTGCGCCGGCTGGTGGAGGAGCGGTTCCGGCCGGAGGACTCGCCGGGCATGTCCGTGCTGCTGCAGAGCTTCGGCTACCCCAAGGGCCTGCCGCGCGAGGCCGACCTAGTGTTCGACGTGCGCTTCCTGCGCAACCCGCACTACGTGCCGGAGCTGAAGCCGTTGACAGGAAAGGATTCAGGTGTTGCGGCCTATGTTGCCGCCGACCCCGACTTCCCAGGCTTCTGGCAACGGCTGACCGGCTTCATCGATCCGCTCTTGCCGCGGTACGTGGCGGAGGGCAAGAAGTACCTCACGGTCGCGATTGGGTGTACCGGGGGCCGGCACAGGTCGGTCCTTGTGACGGAACGCCTGTCTGACCATCTCCGGAGCTTGGGCTGGCGCGTGGACGTAACCCATCGCGAACTCTCTGCTGAACGCGACCGGGTGGCAGCAGCACCCCAGGTGGCGGCACCTGGCGCGGTAACGCCGGCCAGCGCCGCGGCCAGGCCAGGAGGGGGTCAGGAGGCCCCGCAGCGTAACCCATGATAGGTCTCGTCCTCGTTACCCACGGCCGGTTGGCCGAGGAACTCCGCTCCGCCATGGAGCATGTGGTCGGCCCGCAACGGGCCGTGGCCACCGTCTGCATCGGCCCCGACGACGACATGGAAGGGCGCCGGCAGGACATCAAGGACAGCATCGCCAGCGTGGACATGGGCGATGGCGTGGTGGTGCTGACCGACATCCTCGGCGGCACCCCCTGCAACCTGGCCGCCAGCCTGGCGGACCGCAAGCATGTGGACGTCATCGCCGGCGTCAACCTGCCGCTGCTGGTCAAGCTGGCCAAGATCAGGTCCAGTGAGCCGCTGGCCGAGGCGGTGAGCCATGCCGCCGCCGCCGGCCGCAAGTACATCGCCACCGCGCATGGCCAGGACAGCCTGAACGGCGCGGTGAACGGCAATGGCCTGAACGGCCATGGTGGGGAAAACTGACGGCGCCGAAGGCGCTACCGGGAGGGGGCGACGATGAACAACTCAGGGCTCGTGCTGCGTCGCACCCTCGCCATCCGCAATGCCCGCGGGCTGCATGCCCGTGCTGCCGCCAAGCTGGTGGCGCTGGTGGAGCGCTTCAGCGCGCTGGTGCAGGTGACCTACAAGAACGATACGGTGCCCGCCGGTTCCATCATGGGGCTGATGATGCTGGGCGCTGGCCTGGGCGCCGAGATCAGCATCGAGGCCGATGGCTGGGACGCCAAGGAGGCGCTGGAGGCGGTCTGCGACCTCGTCGAGGCCGGCTTCAATGAAGAATGAGCCCCGCGCCGAGGCAGCGCGGACCGGCGACACGGTGAAGAGCGAGAAGCGCCGGCCGAAGGAACAGGTCATCCGCGGCATTCCGGTCGCCCCGGGCATCGCCATCGGCGCCATCTACGACACCACCGAGGCCCCGGCCGAGGCGCCGCGCCGGCGCATCTCGGAGGACCAGGTGGAGCCGGAACGCACCCGGCTGACCGATGCGGTCAAGCTCTCCCGCAAGCAACTCGGCAAGCTGAAGATGCGGCTTTCCGTGCTGCCGGAGGAGGCGCAGGAGGAGCTGGCGCCGCTGCTCGACGCCTATGTCATGATGCTCGGCAACTCCCGCCTGCTGCGCAACGCCGCGCGCCGGATCGGCGAGGAGCACCTGGCCGCCGAGACCGCGGTGCTGGACGAGAGCGAGGCGATCGCCGCCACCATCCTGGCCGCCAAGGACGACGACAAGGCCGGCCTGCTGCGCCGGGCGCAGGAGGTGCGGGAGATTGCCCGCCGGCTGAACCGCAACCTGATGGCCGCCCCCTTCCGCAGCCTGTCCGGCGTGCCGGCCGGCGCCATCCTGGTGGCCGAGGAGCTGACCCCGGCCGACGCCGCGCTGCTGGACCCCAGCCGGATCGCCGGCGTGGCGACGGAGGAAGGCGGCGCCGATGGCCATACCGCCATCATGCTGCGCGCGCTGGGCATTCCCAGCGTGGTCGCCTGCCACGGCCTGACCGAAAGCGCCCAGCGGGGCGACGTGGCGGTGCTGGATGGCGCCACCGGCTTCATCGTGCTGCGGCCCGGCCAGGGCGCGCTGGACAAGGCGAAGGAAGGCCTGGCTGCCTTCGCCAAGGAACGCGCCAAGCTGGCCAAGCTGCGCGCGCTGCCCGCCATCACCCGCGACGGCGAGTTGGTGGAGTTGCAGGCCAACCTGGAGATTCCGGCCGAATTGCCGCTGATCGCCCAGGCCGGCGCCCAGGGCATCGGCCTGCTGCGCACCGAATTCCTGTTCATGAACCGCGAGGACCTGCCCGACGAGGAGGCCCAGGTCCTGGCCTATGAGCAGATCGTCGGCGCCATGGCGCCCGACGAGGTCACCATCCGCGTGCTGGACTGGGGCGGCGAGAAGGACCTGGAGGCCCGTGCCGCCGGCATCGCGCCGACCCATGGCGGGCCGAACCCGGCGCTGGGGCTGCGCGGCCTGCGGCTGCTGCTGAAGCGGCCGGAGCTGCTGGAGGCGCAGTTCGCCGCCATTCTCCGCGTGGCCGAGAAGGGCCGGCTGCGCATCCTGCTGCCGCTGGTCACCACGCCGAACGAAGTGAAGCAGGCGCGCGAGATCTACGACCGCGTTGCCCGCCGCCTGCGTCGGCGCGGCGTGGCCCTGCCGGAGAAGCTGCCGCCGCTCGGCGTGATGATCGAGACGCCCGGCGCCGCGCTGGCCGCCGACGCCATTGCGCTGGAGGCGGATTTCTTCGCCATCGGCACCAACGACCTGGCCATGTACACGCTGGCGGTGGACCGGGCGGATGCCGAGGTGGCGCACCTGTACGACCCGCTGCACCCGGCCGTGCTGCGGCTGATGCAGTTCGCCACCGAGGCCGCGCTGCGCCTGCGCATGCCGGTTTCCGTGTGTGGCGAGATGGCCGGCAATCCGCGGCTGGTGCCGCTGCTGCTGGGCCTGGGCATCCGGTGCCTCAGCATGAACGCCAGCAGCATTCCGCGGGTGAAGCAGGCGGTAAGGGCGCTGGATATCGACGACTGCGCCCGCTTCGCCCGACGGGTGATGGAGCAGTCCGACCCCGAGCGCATCCAGGAACTGGTGATGAGCTTCGGCCAGCCGGCGGCGGAGAAGGCGAAGGGCTGAGGCCCGCCGCCTTTTGCCCCGAGCCTCAGTCGATGGCGGCGCCGACCGCCTTGAACGGTGCCGCCGCCACGCCGCCGACCACCGGGATCACGTCCACCACGTCGCCCACCACCTTGAACGGCAGGGCGACGACGCTGCAGGCGCCGAGGGCAAGGCAGCTGAGCAGCAGCAGGGCAACGCGCATGGGGCAGGCCTTCCAGGACAACACCCGGCCGGAATGACACGGGACCGGGCGCGAAATCAAGCGGCTCAGTCCTTGCCGGGAAACCCCGCCATCAACGCCGCCCGCCAGCCCGGCGGCAATGCGCCGACCAGGCGGGCGAGCGCATACATCCGGCGCGGAAACACCACGCGGATGCGCCCGGCGCGCACTCCCTCCAGGCTGCGGCGCGCCGCCTCGGCCGGCTCCATCAGCAGCGGCATGGGGAAGCGGTTGCGCGCGGTCAGCGGGGTGCGGATATAGCCGGGGCAGATGCTGTGCAGCCGGATGCCGCGGCGCCGTTCGGTGGCGTCCAGCGCCTCCGCCCAGCGCTGCACCGCCGCCTTGGCCGCCGAGTAGGCCGGCGCCCCTGGCGTGGCGACGAAGCTGGCGATGGAGGCGACCACCGCGATCCGCCCGCGCAGCCCACCCGGCCCGGCCGGTTGCGCCGCCAGCGCCGCCACGGCGGGGATCACCGTGTTCAGCACGCCGGTGACGTTGGTCTCGAACACCGCGCGGGCGTCCTCGGCGCGTTCATAGCCCTGGCCGGTGCCGGCGCCGATGCCGGCATTGGCGAGGACCAGGTCCAGCTGGCCGGCGCCGCCGATCCACGCGGCCATGGCGGAGGCGTCGCGCACATCGGCCTGGCGCGTGGCCACGCTGGCCCCCAGCGCGGAGCAGGCGGCGGCGGCCTCGGCCAGCCGCGCCGCGTCCCGCCCGCCCAGGTGCAGCGTCATCCCGGGCGCGGCCAGCGCCTCCGCCAGCGCCCGGCCGATGCCGGAGGAGGCGCCGGTGATCAGCACGTGCCGCCATGGCCAGGGGGATATCGCGTTCGGTTGCATTCGGTGCCTCCCGGCGCGACAAGCGGCGCATGAGCCTCACGAGCATGACCGGCTTCGCGCGCGACAGCGGCGTGTTGGCCGATGGTACCGCTTTCATCTGGGAACTGCGCAGCGTCAATGGCCGCGGGCTGGACCTGCGGCTGCGCCTGCCGAATGGCCAGGACGCGCTGGAGCCCGCCGTGCGCGAGGCGGCGGGCAAGCAGCTGAAACGCGGCAACGTCTCGGCCAACCTGAACCTGAAGCGCGACGAACGCCCCCGCCTGGTGGCCGACGCCGCCGCGCTGGACCAGGCGTTGGGCCTGGCGCTGGCGCTGGCCGCGCGCATCCCCGGCGGGGCGCCGCCGCGGGCCGAGGCGCTGCTGGCGCTGCCCGGCGTGATGCGCAGCGAGGTGGTGGAACCCGACGAAGCCATGGAGGACGCCAAGCGCGCCGAACTGGCCCGCGCCTTCTCCCGCGCGCTGGCAGGGCTGGTCGCCGCTCGCCGCGCCGAGGGCGCCAAGCTGGCCACGGTGCTCGGCACGCTGCTGGACGAGATCGCCGGCCTGCACGCCGCGGCGACGCGCGAGGCCGCCGGCCAGCCGGAGGCCCAGCGCCAGAAGCTGCGCGAGCAACTGGCCGCCCTGCTGGGCGAAGCCGGCACCGCCCGCGTGCCGGAGGAAAGGCTGGCGCAGGAAGTGGCGCTGTTGGCGCAGAAATCCGATGTGCGGGAGGAGCTGGACCGCCTGGCCGCGCACATCGAAGCGGCGCGGGCATTGCTGAAGGCGGGCGAGGGCGCCGGCCGCAAGCTGGAATTCCTGACCCAGGAGTTCGTCCGCGAGGCCAATACGCTGTGCAGCAAATCCGCCAGCGTGCCGCTGACCCGCGTCGGGCTGGACCTGAAGGCGGCGATCGAGCGGCTGCGCGAGCAGGCCGCCAATGTGGAGTAGCCGGGCGTGACGCGCCGCGGCCTCTGCCTGGTCATCGCCGCGCCGTCGGGGGCCGGCAAATCCAGCGTCTCCCGCGCCTTGCTGGACAGCGAACCGGCGCTGCACCTCTCGGTTTCCGCCACCACGCGGGCGCCGCGGCCGGGCGAGGTGGAGGGCATCCACTACCACTTCCGCAGCATGGAGCAGTTCCTGGCCATGGTCGCGGCCGGCGAGATGCTGGAACACGCCGAGGTCTTCGGCCGCCGCTACGGCACGCCGCGCGCCCCCGTGGAGGCCGCGTTGCAGACCGGGCACGACGTGCTGTTCGACATCGACTGGCAGGGCCACCGGCAGCTCAAGGCAGCGCTGCCGGCGGACGTGGTCAGCATATTCCTGCTGCCGCCCGGCATGGCGGAGCTGGAGCGCCGGCTGCGCGGCCGCGGCACCGACAGCGAGGCCGAGGTGACCAGGCGCATGGCGGCGGCACGCGCCGAGATCAGCCATTGGGACGAGTTCGACTGCGTGCTGGTGAACGACGATTTCACCGCCACGGTCGACAAGGTGCGCGCCATCCTGCGGGCGGCGCGCTGCACGCCGGCGCGGCAGCCGGGGTTGCGCGATTTCGTCGCCGGGCTGCTCGCCGGCGGATGAATGTCGTCCTGGAGGTTGTCGCCCCGGTCTTCGTCATCGTGGCGCTGGGCTGGGCGGCGGCGCGCTTCGGCTTCATCGACAATGCCGGCTTCCGAGGGCTGAACGCCTTTACCTTCTCGCTCGGCGCGCCGGCGCTGCTGTTCCTGGGCGGCACCACGGCCGAGGGCGGCGGCGGCCAGGCGGCGCTGGCCTTCTTCTGCGGCACGGCGGTGCTGTATGCGGCGGCGTTGCTGGCCGGGCGGAAGGTGCTGGGCCTGGCGCTGCCGCCGGCCGGGCTGTTCGCGCTGAACGCCAGCTTCGGCAATACGGTCATGATGGGCATTCCGCTGGTCGTCGCCGGCTTCGGCAGCGGCGCCATGCCGGTGATGCTGGCGATATTGGCGCTGCATTCCATGGTGCTGCTGGGCACCGCGACGGTGGTCGCCGAGATCGGCCTGCATGAACGCGCGCCGCTGCCGCGCGTGCTCTGGGCCACGGCGCGGGGCGTGGCGCGCAACCCCATCGTCATGGCGGTGCTGGCGGCGCTGGTCTGGCGCAACCTGGGCCTGCCGGCGCCGCCCGGGGTGCTGCGGCACACGCTGGAACTTCTCGGTGCGGCGGCGCCGCCGGTGGCGCTGTTCTGCCTGGGCGGCAGCCTGCTCGGCTTCAACGCCCGTGCCGCCTGGCGGGAGACGGCGCTGGTGCTGGTGGCGAAGCTGCTGGTGATGCCGCTGCTGGTCTGGGCCGCCTGCCGGCTGCTGGTTGTACCCCCGGCCCAGGCCGCCGTGGCGGTGCTGGTGGCGGCGCTGCCGACGGGCGCCAACGCCTTCCTGCTGGCGCAGCGCTACCGCGTGGCGGCCGAGCAGTCCGGCGCGGCGGTACTGCTGGGTACCCTGCTGAGCGTGGCGACGCTGAGTGCGCTGCTGGTGTGGCTGCGCTGAGCTCAGCGCGGCTCGACGATCTTCCAGTAGCTGTCCTTCAGCACCACCTTGCCGGCGGCATCGAAGCTGTAGAAGTCGCAGCCCAGCACCTCCACGCGCTGGCCATTGCTGGCCATGGTGCCGGTCAGCACCCACTTGGACATGCCGGTGTTGCCGCTGACGAAGTGTTCGTCCTGGCCATAATGCACGTCGGGCAGGCCAGCGAAGCGGGCGGCCAGGCCGGCGCGGATTTCGCTCTTGCCGGAATAGCGGGTGCCGAAGGGGTCCGGGCCGCGCGGCATCTGCATGGCGGCATCCTCGGCGAAGAAGCCCAGGATGGCGTCGATGTCATGGGCGTTGAAGGCTGCGGCGATGGCGCGCAGCGTCTCGATGGTTGGCATTGGTGTCATTCCCGCGTCAGCAGCGCCCGCGCCAGCCGGTCGAATTCCGCCACGGTCAGCGTCTCCGCCCGCCGTTCGCCGGCAATGCCGCATCCTGCCAGCAGCGCCTCCGCCTCGCCCAGCGCCTTCAGCGCCCCGCGCAGCATCTTGCGGCGCTGGCCGAAGGCCGCGGCGGTCACCCGTTCCATGCAGCGGAACAGCGCCTCGCCGGGGTCTTCCGGGTGCGGGGTGAAGCCGACCACCGCGCTGTATACCTTGGGCGGCGGGGTGAAGGCGCCGGGCGGGAGGGTCAGCAGCATGTCGCAGCGGCAACGCCACTGCGCCAGCACGGCCAGCCGGCCATAGGGGTCGGTATCCGGCGCGGCGCAGATGCGCTCGGCCACCTCCTGCTGGAACATCAGGGTCATGCCCTCCAGCCCCGCCGCCTGGCGCAGCCAGCCGATCAGCAGCACGGAGGCCACGTTGTAGGGCAGGTTGGCGACGATTTTCCGCGGTGCCGGCAGCGCCAGCGCGTCGAATTTCAGCGCATCGGCCTCAACCACGCTCAGCCGCCCGGGGAAGGCCGCCTCCAGCTCGGCCAGCGCGGCGACGGCGCGGCGGTCCAGCTCCACCGCGGTGATGTGCGCGGCCTCGCCGGCCAGCAGCGCGCGGGTCAGGCCGCCGGGGCCAGGGCCCACTTCCAGCACGTGGCGGCCCGCCATGGCGCCGGCCAGCCGGGCGATGCGGCCACACAGCGCCTCATCCAGCAGGAAATGCTGGCCGAGCGACTTGCGCGCATCCAGCCCGTGCCGGGCGATGGTGTCCCGCAGGGACGCCAGGGTCACGCGTGGCTCACGCCGGGTCGCGGTTTTCGATGTTGGCGCGGCGGCGCAGGTCGCGCAGCAGCGCGCGGGACTGGGTCTCCACCCGGTCGCGCAGCATCTGCTGCTTGGCCTGGTCGGGCGTGGTCTCGGCCAAGTTGCGCTGTTCCCGGCTGCAGACCATGAAGATCATGACGCCGTCGTTCGACAGCAGCGGCTGCGAGGGTCGGCCCGGCGCAAGGCCGGCCAGCAACGTGCGCAGCTGCGGCGGGCTGACCGTCTCCAGCCGGATCTGGCCGGGGTCGGCGTTGCGTTCCGGGCTGGCGGCGTGCTGAGCGGCGTCCATCGCCTCGCAGCTGCGGGCGGTGTCCACCAGGCGGGTGGCGCGTTCCACCTGCGCGCGCTGCTGGTCGGTCGGCGGCTGGTCGCGGTTCAGCGGGCTGGAGAACGGCAGGAAGACCTGGCGGATGTTCAGCAGCGTGGCCAGGTCGCGGCCGGTTTCGCGCCGCGCGCGCATGGCGATGATCTGGAAGCCGCCGGCGACGCGGACCGGGTTGCTGATGGCGCCGGGCGGCATGCGCTCGGCCAGCACCGCCACCTCGGGGTCCAGCTGGTCCTTGTGGATCCAGCCGAGGTCGCCGCCCTGCAGCGCGGTCTGCGACTGGCCGAACTGCGTGGCGGCCACCTGGAACGGCGTGCCGCTGCGCAGCTGGCGCGAGACCTCGTCGACGAAGTGGCGCACCTCGGCTTCCTGCGCCGGGTTCTCCACCGGGATGAAGATCTCGGAGACCTGGTATTCCGGCTCCCCGGTGCGGCCCTTGGCGGTGCGCAGGAACTCCTGCACGTCGGCGTCGGTCGGCTCCGCCGTGTCGCCCAGCGTGGAGCGGATCAGCCGGGCCCAGCCGATCTGGCTGCGCAACTGGTCGAACAGCGCCCGCGGCTGGATGCCGGCGCGGCGCAGCTGGGTCACCAGCCCGCCGGCGGGCAGGCCGTTGCGCTTCTCGATATCGGCGACGGCCTCGCCGACGTCGTCGTCGGTCACCGGGATGCGGCGGCGGCGGACTTCCTGGTTGCGCAGCTTCTCGTCCACCAGCAGCCGGGTGACCTGGGGGCCGAGGCGACTGAGCTGGTCCGGGGCCACCGCCATGCCGGCGTTCAGCGCCAGCAGCCGGGCGCGGGCGGCGACATCCGCCCGGCTGATCACGTCGCCGTTGACCACGGCGACGATGGTATTGGCCTGGTTGCCCGCTGGGGCCGCCGGGCTGCCGGCCCGCGGCGCCTGGGCCGAGGCTGGCGTTGCGGCCGGGCGCCGGGCAGGCTGCGCCGTGGCCGGCTGGGCCGCGGCCGTGCCGGTCGGCTGGGCCATGGCCACCCCGGCAAGGGGCGGGGCCGCCAGCAGGGTGGCGAGAAGCAGGGCGCGCAGGCCGAAGGGCAGGGGGGCAGCAGGGAACATGCAGCGGTCTTTAGCCGCACGGCCATCGCAGGGCTAGGCCGATGAGGCATATCTTGCGCCTGACAACCCCACTGCCTGCGATTCTTGCCGCCCTGGCCGGCTGCGCCAACCCCGGGCCGGCCGCCGCGCCGCGCGTGGTGGCGCTGGAGGCGCGCTTCGGCGACATGGCCCGGGCCCGCGGCAGCGCGGTGCCGTTGGCCGGCGGGCTGGCGCTGACCGCGGCCCATGTGGTGGACGAAGCCAGCCTGCGGGAGGAACTGTGCCGCCTGGGCCGCTGGCCTGCCGAGGCCGCGCCCTACCTGGCCGGGCTGGCGCTGCGCGGCGCCGATGGCGTGGCGGTGCCGGCCACGCGGGTGCGGCTGGGCCGCAGCACCTTCAGCCGGCAGGGCTGCGACCTGGCCTATCGCGACGGCCAGGACCTGGCGCTGCTGCGGCCGGCCGCGGCCCTGGCGGAAGCCGGCGTGGCGGTCTGCGCCGCCGACCCGCTGCCGGGGCAATGGGTGGAAGCCTTCAGCGCCGGCCGGGCGGTGCGGGGCCGCATGGCCGGCGAGGCGGCGGAGGCCGAGGCGGCCAATGGCCGCTATGCCGTGCTGGCGCTGCGGCTGGAGGCCGGCGACTCGGGCGGCGGGGTGTTCGACGCGGCCAGCGGCTGCCTGCTCGGCATCGTCAGCATGCGCGACCCGGCCGCGCCGGGCCACAGCTGGCTGGTGCGGACCGCGGTGATTCGGGCTTTCCTGGCGGCGGAATGAGTGCCGGGCGCCCGGGTTACCGGGACGTCACGCCGGCAGGTCACGGAAGCCGGCGGTGCCGCCTTTCCCCGCCGGATGGCTTTCGGTAGGGTGCCGCCACCGATGATCACGCTTCTGGACCGCTACCTCTTCCGCCAGCTTGCAGGCGCATTGCTGGCCGTGACCATCGGCCTGGCGGCGCTGGTGTGGCTGACGCAGTCGCTCCGCTTCATCGAGCTGGTGCTGGACCGCGGCCTGTCCTTCTGGGTGTTCCTGAAGCTGACCGGGCTGCTGCTGCCGGGCTTCTTCGCCGTGATCATCCCCATCACCACCTTCGTGGTCACGCTGTTCATCTACGTGCGGCTGGGGTCGGACCGCGAGTTGGTGGTGATGCGCGCCGGCGGGCTGTCGCAGTGGCAGCTGGCGCGGCCGGCGCTGGCGCTGGCCACGGTGGCCATGCTGGTGTGCTACGCGCTGAACCTGTGGCTGGTGCCGGCCAGCCAGGCGGCCTTCCGCGGCTGGCAGTTCGAGATCCGCAACCAGCTGGCGGCCATCCTGGTGCAGGAGGGGGTCTTCGCCTCGGTCGGCGACGATCTGACCGTGTATGCCCGCTACCGCGACCCCGATGGCACGCTGCGCGGCATCCTGGTGCATGACGCGCGGGAGCGCGGCAACCCGGTGACGGTGCTGGCCGAGGCCGGGCGCATCACCAGCACGCCGAACGGCCCGCGCGTGACGCTGCTGAACGGCGTGCGGCAGCAGGTGGAGCGCACCCCGCCGCCGGCCGGCGCGCCGCCCGGCACCCGGCCGGTGGAACGGCTGAACGTGCTGAGCTTCGCCGAGAACAGCCTGGACCTGACGCGCGCGGCCCGGCCCGGCGGCGATGGCCGCTACCGCAACGCGCAGGAACGCTCGATCGAGGAACTGCTGCACCCCGACCCGGCCGAGAACATCCCGCTGCGCGACCTGCGCCGGTTCCGGGCCGAGGCGACGCAGCGGCTGATCAACCCGGTCAACGTCATCGGCTTCTGCCTGGTGGCGCTGGCGACCGTGCTGACCGGGGAGTTCCGCCGGCATGGCGGCGGCTTCCACCTGTTCGTCGGCATCGCCATCGTGGTGGCACTGTTGGCGCTGGGGCTGGTGGCCAACAACCTGGGCGCGCGCGACAACGCGCTGCTGCCGCTGGTCTGGCTGACCGCGGCGGCGCCGATCGGCCTGGCGCTGTGGGTGCTGGCGGGCAGCCCCGGCTGGGCGCGGCTGGCTGGGCTGGCGGGGCGGCGCCAGGCATCGGGTCCGGCATGACGGCGGCGCCATGACCATCGCCATGACGATGACGGCCTATGTGGCCCGGCGCTTCACCGCCGCGACGCTGGCCATGCTGGCGGCGCTGACGCTGCTGATCTCGCTGTTCGACTTCATCGAGCTGCTGCGCCGCGCCGCCACCCGGCAGGACGCCAGCTTCGGCATCGTCGCCAGCATCGCCGGGCTGCGGCTGCCCTTCGTCATGCTGCAGATCCTGCCCTTCGCCATCCTGCTCGGCGGCATCCTGGCGTTCTGGCGGCTGACCCGGTCGTCCGAGCTGATCGTCGCCCGTGCCGCCGGCATCTCCGCCTGGGGCTTCCTGTCGGGGCCGGTTGCGGTGGCGCTGGTCATCGGCATCCTCGGCACCGTCGGCATCTCGCCGTTGTCCTCCTCCCTGCTGGCCAGGGCGGAGCGGCTGGACAACGCCTACCTGCGCAACAGCGCCGGGCTTTCCGCCCTGGCCGGCGGCCGGCTGTGGCTGCGCCAGTCCGACCGCGGGCTGGAGCCGCAGGGGGTGGCCATCCTCTCCGGCCGGCCACTGACCGAGCGGGCTTCCCGGCTGTCGGCCGATTTCATCCTGACCGATGTCTCGATCTGGCGGCTCTCGGCCGACGACAAGCCGCTGGCCCGGATCGAGGCGCCGCGGGCGCAGCTGCTGCCGGGCCGCTGGGTGCTGACCGACGCGCTGGTGTTCAACCGCGACCGGGTGGCCAGCCCGCCGCAGGCCATCGCCTTCCCGACCGAGCTGACGCCGGACCGGATCGAGAGCAGCTTCGCCACGCCGGATACGCTGAGCTTCTGGGCGCTGCCGGGCTTCATCGGCGTGCTGGAGCAGGCCGGCTTCTCGGCGCTGCGGCATCGGCTGCATTTCCAGACCCTGCTCTCCCTGCCGGTGCTGGCGGCGGTGATGGCGCTGCTGGCGGCGGGATTCTCGATGCGCTCGTCGCGGCGCGGCGGCGTGGCGCAGATGATCGGCGCGGGCGTTTCCGCCGGCTTCGCGCTGTTCGTGCTGGACAAGATCACCAACGAGTTCGGCGAGAGCGGCGCGCTGCCGGTGGGGCTGGCGGCCTGGGCGCCGACCCTGGCCGGGCTGCTGCTGGCGCTGGCGCTGCTGCTGCACCTGGAGGACGGATGAGCCGCAGCGTGCCCTCCCACGGCAAGGCCGCCGAGCGCGGCGACGGCCGGCTGGTGCGTTTCGGCGCGCCGCAGCCGCGGCCACGATTCGACCCCGCCGCCTTCTTCGGAACGCTGCGCCACGCCGCGACGCAGGCGCCGGGGCTGGCGGCAGGCTGTGCCAAGGCGGCCTGGCGCGGGGCGGCATGGTCCGATCTGGCTGGGCGAGTGCAGCTGTCGGCCAGTCTGCTGCGGCAGCGTTGCCGGCACTGCGGGCGGGAGGTGCTGGTCGCCTCCGCCGCGGCCACGCGCCACGCCGCCCGGGCTGCCGCCGAGGCCGGCCG
>CAIMOR010000318.1 GCA_903843125.1 uncultured Rhodospirillales bacterium | reverse complement strand
ACCGCGGTGGCGGCAACCCCGCCCAGCAGGGCGAGCAGCGGCACCAGCAGCAGGGCGGCGCCGCTGCGCGCCGAGTTGCGGCCTTGCGGCCGGGCGCGTTGGGCGGGGCGGCGTTGCGGCGGCGCTTCCGCCTCCATCTCGCCGGCCACCTGGTGCCAGGCGGCCAGCACGTCCGGCGAGGCGATGCTGAGATAGCTCGGGGCCTGCATCGGCGTGGCTCACCGCGGCGCGGGCTGGGGCGCCTGCCAGGGCAGGTCGGCGACGGTGCTCCGGGCCAGGCTGCCGGCGGCGCTGGCGCTCAGCGGGCCGGCGAACCAGAAGCCCTGGCAGGCGGCGCAGCCGATCTCGCGCGCCAGCATGGCGTCCTGCCGGGTGGCCACGCCTTCCGCCACCACGCGGCTGCCGCGCGCCTTGGCCATGTCCACGATGGCGCCGAGGAAGGAGCGCTGCTTCGGCCCCGGGTCCTGGGCGGTGAAGAAGGCGCGGTCCAGCTTCACCACGTCCACGTCCAGGTCCATCAGCCGGGTCAGCGCCGACTGGCCGATGCCGAAGTCGTCGATGGCGAGTTGCAGGCCGAGCCGGCGCAGGGCCGCCAGGTTGTTGGTGGCGCGCTGGTCGAGCAGCGTGGTCTCCGGCACCTCGATGCAGAAGTTCGCGGCGCTGACGCCATTGGCCCGCAGCAGGGCGCGGACCGCGCTGACCGCCAGCGGGCTGCTGAGCAGCGCGGCGGTGACGTTGATGGCGATGACCAGCCGCGGATTGGCGGTGAGCCAGGGCCGGGCCTGGTTGACCGCCTGCTGCATGACCCAGAAGTCCAGCGTTTCCAGCAGGTTGGCGCGGGCCGCCAGGTCCACCACGCGCAGCGGCGGTACCTGCTGGCCATCCGGCGTGGTCCAGCGCAGCAGGGCCTCGAAGCCGAGGATGGCGCCGGAGACGGCATCGACCACGGGCTGGTAGTTCAATGTCAGGCCGGATTGGCGCGCCAGCAGCGCGGCGTGCAGTTGCTCGGACAGGTCGGCGGCGTCGCCGCTCTGCGGCATGGGGGCGGTGGCCGGCGGCGGGGCGCGCGGCACCTCGGGTTCCGCCTTCAGGTGAAGCGGCGGTGGCGCCAGGTCCGGCAGCGGCAGCGGCCGTTCCGACAGGGCGCGGAGCAGGTGCAGGATGGCGTCGCGGACCGCCGGCGAGCGCAGGTCTTCCAGCAGCTGGGAGATTTCCCACAGTTGCTCCTGCGACCGGATCGAGGGCGGTTGGGCTGAGGCAGCGGTCAAGGTGGCGCGAACCTTTTCGATGGCGGCGGAGGGGCGCGGGAAGGGCAGCGGCGTGTTCAGCCCCGGGACGGTGCTGTTGTGCATGCTCATGTCTCGGACTCCCGCTCTGATGATGCCGGTTCGCGCCAGGCCGGTTCAGCCAGGGCCAGCCGCGGCACCTGCATGGCCGGGGCGGCAAGTGACGGCTGCCGTCTTGATGGGTCGTCGAGAGAAACATGACAGTATTCGGCGGCCACGAGATCGGCGAGCCTGCGCAGCCGCTCCGCCTGTTCATCCATGGCCAGCGCTTCCAGTCGGCGCGCGCTGCCGAGCAGGTGTACAACCGCTTCGAGGCCACGGCCGCGAACCGCGATGCCGGCTTGCGCCGCACGGTTGTGACCGATCGGCGGCGTGTGCATGTCATTTCGACCACTGAAGAGCGTCATTGCAACCATTCCGTGCGTTGCTCTGAGCTTATGCAAGCATGGAACGAGGGGTAACGCTCGTGAAAAATTGTTCGCCGCTTAACCTTTCCAAGGCCGCCGAGTTAGTGTT
>CAIMOR010000317.1 GCA_903843125.1 uncultured Rhodospirillales bacterium | reverse complement strand
CGGCAAGGCCACCGGCAAGGATGCCGCCGCCGGCAAGGCGACGCTCGTGTCGCTTTATGGTCTCGACCGCGCCCGGATGCAGGCTGAACGGCTTGTCACCCAGGCCAAGGGTCACCTTGACGCCTTCGGCGACAAGGCCGAGTTGCTTAAAATGCTCGCGAACTTCGTGATCGAGCGGAGGTCCTGATGTCTCCTGCCCCCAAGACGCCGACGCTCGACCGGGTGACCGTCCCGTCCGACATGCGCAACCTGTCCAACGAGCAGTTGAAGCTGCTGGCGGAGGAATTGCGGGCCGAGACCATCGACGCGGTCAGCGCCACCGGCGGCCATCTCGGCGCCTCGCTGGGCGTGGTGGAGCTGACCGTCGCGATCCATGCCGTGTTCGATACGCCAAGCGACCGGCTGATCTGGGATGTTGGCCACCAGGCCTACCCGCACAAGATCCTGACCGGGCGGCGCGACCGCATCCGCACCATCCGCCAGGGCGGCGGCCTCTCCGGCTTCACCAAGCGCAGCGAGAGCGAATACGACCCGTTCGGCGCGGCGCATTCGAGCACCTCGATCAGCGCCGGCCTCGGCATGGCCATCGGCCAGGATTTGAAGGGCGAGACCGACCGCCACGTCATCAGCGTGATCGGCGACGGCGCCATGAGCGCGGGCATGGCCTACGAGGCCATGAACAATGCCGGCGCGGCCAAGTCCAAGCTGATCGTCATCCTCAACGACAACGACATGAGCATTGCGCCGCCGGTGGGCGCGATGAGCAACTACCTGTCGCGCACCATCTCCAGCCGGCCCTTCCTGAACCTGCGCGACCTGATGGCGCGGCTTGCAAAGCGCTTCCCGGCGCCGCTGGAACGCGCCGCCAAGCGCGCCGACGAATACGCCCGCGGGCTGCTGACCGGCGGCACGCTGTTCGAGGAACTGGGCTTCTACTACGTCGGGCCGATCGACGGGCACGACCTGGACACGCTGCTGCCGGTGCTGCGCAACATCCGCGACACCGAGCACCAGGGGCCGATCCTGGTGCATGCGGTGACGCAGAAGGGCAAGGGCTATGCCCCGGCCGAGGCCAGCGCCGACAAGTACCATGGCGTGGTCAAGTTCAACGTGGTGACCGGCGAGCAGGTCAAGGCGCCGCCGGGGCCGCCGAGCTACACCAAGGTGTTCAGCAACGCCCTGGTGGCCGAGGCCGAGCTGGACGACCGGATCTGCGCGATCAATGCCGCGATGCCGTCCGGCACGGGGCTGGACGCCTTCGCCAAGAAGTTCCCGACCCGCAGCTTCGATGTGGGTATTGCCGAGCAGCATGCCGTGACCTTCGCCGCTGGCCTGGCGACCGAGGGGCTGAAGCCGTTCTGCGCGATCTATTCCACCTTCCTGCAGCGCGCCTACGACCAGGTGATGCACGACGTGGCGCTGCAGAAGCTGCCGGTGCGCTTCGGCATGGACCGCGCGGGCCTGGTGGGCGCCGATGGCGCGACCCATGCCGGCAGCTTCGACATCGCCTACCTGGGCTGCCTGCCGAACATGGTGCTGTGCGCCGCGGCGGATGAGCTGGAGCTGATGCACATGGTCGCCACCGCGGCGGCCTATGACGAGGGTCCGTTCGGCTTCCGCTACCCGCGTGGCGAGGGCCTGGGGCTGGAACTGCCGAAGCGCGGCTCGGTGCTGGAGATCGGCAAGGGACGCGTGGTGAAGGAGGGGACCAAGGTGGCCATCCTCAGCTACGGCACCCGGCTGGCCGAGGCGCTGAAGGCGGCCGAGGCGCTGGAGGCGCGCGGGCTTTCCACCACCGTGGCCGATGCCCGCTTCGCCAAGCCGCTGGACGTTGAGCTGACCGAGCGGCTGGCGCGCGAGCACCAGGTGCTGATCACCATCGAGGAAGGCTCGGTGGGTGGCTATGGCAGCTTCGTGGCGCACCACCTGGCGTGGCGCGGCCTGCTGGATGGCGGGCTGAAGTTCCGGCCGATGTGCATGCCGGATACCTACATCGACCACGACAACCCGAAGAAGCAGTACGACCAGGCGCGGTTGAACGCGCAGCACATCGTCGAGACCGCGCTGCAGGCGCTGGGCGTGGACGCGCTGGCGCTGCCCGCGCGGGCCTGAACCCTTGGCGAAGCAGCGGGTCGACCAGATGCTGGTCGACCGCGGGCTGGCGGAAAGCCGCACGCGCGCCCAGGCGCTGATCCTGGCCGGCAAGGTATTCTCCGGCGAACAGCGCATGGACAAGCCCGGCACCGCGGTGGCGCCGGACATCGCGCTGGAGGTGCGCGGCCAGGACCACCCCTGGGTGTCCCGGGGCGGGGTGAAGCTGGCACATGGCCTGGCGCATTTCGGGCTGTCGCCGGCCGGGTTGGTCTGCCTGGATGTCGGCGCCTCGACCGGTGGCTTCACCGACGTGCTGCTGCACGGGGGCGCGGCGAAGGTCTACGCGGTGGATGTCGGCCACGGCCAGCTGGCGTGGAAGCTGCGCAACGACCCGCGGGTGGTGGTGAAGGAGAAGGTCAACGCCCGCTACCTGGATGCGGCGATCGTGCCGGAGCCGGTGGGGGCCTTGGTCTGCGACGCCAGCTTCATCGGCATGCAGATGGTGCTGGACATGCCGCTGAAGCTCTGCGCGCCCGGCGCCTGGGCGGTTTCGCTGATCAAGCCGCAGTTCGAGGTGGGGCCGGCGGTGGCCAAGGGCGGCGTGGTGCGGGACGCCAACGTGCATCGCGCGGTGTGCGAGCGGATGCGGGGCTGGTGGGCGGCGCTGCCGGGCTGGGAGGTGCTGGGGATCGAGGCCAGCCCGATCCTGGGCCCCGAGGGCAACCGGGAGTTCCTGATCGCGGCGCGCCGGGCCGGTTAGGCGCCGCTATCGCCGCGCCTGGCGCAGGTCCTGCGCGCTGATCTCGGCAAGCAGGGTCCAGACGCGGTTCGGGTCCATGCGCACATCGGGGTCGTTCAGCAGGCGGTCCAGTTCGGCCAGCTTGGCCTGGAACTCGAGTTCAGTCATGGGGCATCCCTTTCGCCCGCGCGGCCGGAAACGGCAGCGCCGACATTCGGGACCAAGAACGTGGCGAAATCCAGTCGGTTGCGACGGGATGACAGCCCCTGGCCGCTCACATCGAAGAGAGAACGGCCGGCGCCAGCGCGGCCAGCCTGGCGGCGGGGTGGGCCGGGTTGCGGAACCGCAACTCGCCCTCGGCCACGGCGTCCGGCGGGGTGGCGCCGAGCATCTCGAACCGGGTGGTGCAGGACACCGCCACCACCGGGCGGGCGGCCGGCGTGGTCAGGAAGCGGCGGATCACGCCTTCCAGTTCAAGGCTGTCGCGCAGGCCGCGCCACTCCGCGCGCTCCAGGTCCTCGATGAAGATCGCCAGGATGCCCGGGCGCTGGCCGGAAAGCCGCGCCTCGGCGGCCAGGGCGGCGCGGCGGGCGACGGCGTTGGCGATCTCGTTCTCCCGCCCGGCGCGGGCGGCCATGACGAAGACGCTGCCGGCGGTGGCGGTGACGGCCAGGTGCGCCTCGGGCCCGAAGGCGGCGCGCAGGCGGGCGGGCAGGCGGTCCGCGGCCTGGGCGCCGGCCAACACCAGCGGGTCCAGCTTCAGCACCGCCTGGGCGCAGATGTCCTGGCGCTTCTCCTCGGCCAGCAGGGTGCTGATGCGGCCCTGCAACTCGGCCGCCTGGTCGGCGCCGGCCAGGCCCTCGGGCAGCGTCACCTTCAGCAGGTAGCGGCCGGGGTGGGCGGCCAGCCAGGTCTGCAGTTCCGGGTTGATGGCGTCCACCAGCGCGAACCAGTCGCCGCGATTGACCTGGCGGCCTTCCTCGGCCGAGACGGTTTCGCAGGCGACTTCGGCCTCGACGCCGTCGCGCTGCACCAGCAGGTCCTGCGGTAGGCCGTCCGCCAGGCCGGCGAAGCGCACCTGGAAGCCCTGGGCGCGCAGGCCGGCGGCGGTGCGCAGCAGGTGGAATACCGGGATCAGCGTGGCGTCGCCGGTCAGCCCGGCCAGCAGCCGCTCCCGCAGCCGGGCGCGGGGGCCGGGGGGCAGGCTGGCGGCCAGGCGCACCGCTTCCTGGGCGAAGCCGGCGATGCGCTGTTCGGCCAGGCTGGTGCGGCTGGCGGAGGCGGGGTCCGCCAGGCGGGCCAGGGTGAGTTCCAGCGCGTGGCGATGCTGCGCGGCGCGGGACAGCAGGGAGCTGTCCTGGGTGCGGGCGGCCAGGTCGCTCAGGCGCGAGGCCCAGCTGGCGCCGCCGCAGAGCTGGACGAAGCCTTCCATCCGGGGGGCGGGGGCAGGGCGGTCGGATGATTCAGCGGCGGCGAAGGGCATGCGACGGCCTGTGGGCTATAACGACCAACCAGTACACTCGGATATTAACCGCTCGCAAGCGTCCGCATAGGGCGATCTTGGGCGAGTGACCAAATTTCGTCCGTGGGGCGGGCAGGGTTACGCTGGCGTGCTCAGTTGCGCGGCAGGCGGGCCGTCGTCGGGGCGTCCGGGTTCTGCGCGCGGTGGCGCAGGAGGTGGTCGGCCAGCACCAGGGCGAGCATGGCTTCGCCGACCGGCACGGCGCGGATGCCGACGCAGGGGTCGTGGCGGCCCTTGGTCAGGATCTCGGTATCCGCGCCGAAGCGGTCCACCGAGTGGCGCGGCGTCAGGATGGAGGAGGTGGGCTTGACCGCGAAGCGGGCCACCACCGGCTGGCCGGTGGAGATGCCGCCGAGCACGCCGCCCGCGTGGTTGGAGAGGAAGCGGACCGTGCCGTCCGGGTGCATCCGCATCTCGTCGGCGTTCGCCTCGCCGGTCAGCGCTGCGCTGGCGAAGCCGTCGCCGATCTCGACGCCCTTGACCGCGTTGATGCTCATCAGGGCGGCGGCGATGTCGGCGTCCAGCTTGCCGTAGATCGGCGCGCCGAGGCCTGGGGGCAGGCCCTCGGCGACCACTTCGATGACGGCGCCGACCGAGGAGCCGGCCTTGCGCACGGCGAGGAGCTGTTCCTCCCAACGGGCGGCGGCGGCGCGGTCCGGGCAGAAGAAGGCGTTTTCGCTGACGGCGGCCCAGTCCCAGGTGGCGGGGTCGACGCGGTCGGCGCCCATCTGCACCAGCGCGCCGCGGATGCGGACATCCGGGCCGAGCACGCGCCGGGCGACGGCGCCGCCGGCGACGCGCATGGCGGTTTCGCGCGCGCTGCTGCGGCCGCCGCCGCGATGGTCGCGGATGCCGTATTTCAGCTCATAGGCCAGGTCGGCGTGGCCGGGGCGGAAGCGGTTGGCGATCTCGCCGTAGTCGCGGCTGCGCTGGTCGGTGTTGTCGATGTGCAGCGCGATGGGGGTGCCGGTGGTCATGCCCTCGAACACGCCGGAGAGGATGCGGACCTGGTCGGCTTCCTGGCGCTGGGTGACGAACTTGCTGCTGCCGGGGCGGCGCAGGTCCAGGAAGGGCTGGATGTCGGCTTCGCTGAGCGCGATGCGGGGCGGGCAGCCATCGATGACGGCGCCGATGGCGGGGCCGTGGCTCTCGCCCCAGGTGGTCAGCCGGAACAGGTGGCCGAAGCTGTTGTGGCTCAAGGTCTCAACGGTCGTTGGTGGTGGCGATGTCCGGCACGTCCAGGCCCTTCATGCCGACGATGTGGAAGCCGCTGTCCACGTGATGCACCTCTCCGGTGACGCCCGCCGAAAGGTCGCTGAGCAGGTACAGGCCGGAGCCGCCGACTTCCTCGATGCTGACGTTGCGCTTCAGCGGGCTGTTCAGCTGGTTCCACTTCAGGATGTAGCGGAAGTCGCCGATGCCCGACGCCGCAAGGGTCTTGATCGGGCCGGCCGAGATGGCGTTGACGCGGATGCCGCGGCCGCCGACATCGGCCGCCATGTAGCGCACGCTGGCTTCCAGCGCCGCCTTGGCCACGCCCATCACGTTGTAATGCGGGGTGACACGTTCGGCGCCGAGATAGGTCAGCGTCAGCAGGCTGCCGCCGTTCCGCATCAGCGCCGCGGCGCGCTGGCCGACGGCGGCGAAGGAATAGCAGCTGATGTCGAGCGCCTGCAGGAAGACGTCGCGCGGTGTGTCCAGGTAGCGCCCGCGCAGGTATTCCTTGTTGGCATAGCCGATGGCGTGGACGACGAAGTCCAGCCCGCCCCATTCGGCTTCCAGCGCGGCGAAGGTGGCGTCCATGCTGGCGTCGTCGGTCACGTCGCAGGGCAGCACCAGCTTGCTGCCGAGGCTGTCGGCCAACGGGCGGACGCGCTTCTCCAGTGCCTCGCCCTGGTAGCTGAAGGCCAGCTCGCCGCCCTGGGCGGCCACCGCGCGGGCAATGCCCCAGGCCAGGGAACGGTCGTTGGCGACGCCCATGATGAGGCCGCGCTTGCCCTGCATCAGCGTGCCCTTGGGCAGGTCTACAAGAGGTGATTCTTCGGGCATGCTGGGCGTATCCGGCTGGTTGCGGAGGCGATGTCGTGGTGGCACACCCCCGGCCGCCGGGCAAGGGGGACGACCCCTTGGCCGTGGTCCCTGGAGAGCGTCGCGATGTCCGCAGCCGATCCGTTTGCCCGTTTCGAGGCCTGGATGGCGGAGGCCAGCAAAAGCGAGGTCAACGACCCCAACGCGGTCTGCCTGGCCACCGCGACGCCGGATGGCCGGCCGAGCGCGCGCATGGTGCTGCTGAAGGGCGTCGATGCGCGTGGGTTCGTGTTCTACACCAACCTGGAAAGCCGCAAGGGCGGCGAGCTGGCGGCCAACCCGCAGGCGGCGCTGTGCTTCCATTGGAAGACGCTGCAGCGCAGCGTGCGGGTGGAGGGGCCGGTGGAGCCGGTCAGCGATGCCGAGGCGGATGCCTACTACGCCAGCCGGCACCGCAGTTCGCGCATCGGCGCCTGGGCCAGCCAGCAGAGCCGCCCGCTGGAAGGGCGCTTCGCGCTGGAGAAGCGGGTGGCGGAGTTCACCCTGAAGTTCGGGCTGGGGGAGATTCCGCGGCCGGCGTTCTGGTCCGGCTTCCGGGTGCTGCCGCAGCGGATGGAGTTCTGGCAGGACATGCCGTTCCGGCTGCATGAGCGGAACGTCTTCACCCGCGAGGGCGATGGCTGGCGGACCGAGACGCTGTACCCGTGAGCCTCCCGACCCAGCAGGCCGCGGTGGCCGACCTGCTGGGCCGGCTGACCGGGGCGCGGCCGATCGAGACGCATATCTCGGCCGTCTTCGTCGGGCCGGACGAGGTGCTGAAGCTGAAGAAGGCGGTGGCCCTGGGCTTCCTGGACTTCTCGACCCTGGCGGCGCGCGAGCGCTTCATCCGGCGGGAGTTCGCGGTGAACCAGGTCTTCGCACCGGGCATCTACCGCGGCGTGGTGCCGGTGGTGCGCGGCGCCGATGGGGCGCTGGCGCTGGGCGGGCCGGGCGACGTTGTCGATTGGGTGCTGCGGATGGCGCCGGTGCCGGCCGCGGATTTCCTCGACGAGATGGCGGCGCGCGGAGCGCTGGCGCCGGCGCTGCTGGACCAGCTGGCCGACGCCGTGGTGGCGATGCAGGCGCGGCAACCCGCGGTGGCGGTGGATGCGCCGGCCGAGCTGCGCCGCGTGCTGCTCGGCAACCAGGCGGCCGCCGAGCGCGCCGGGGTGCCGCGTGCCGCCGAATGGGCGGCGCGGGCACTGGCGTGGCTGGACCGGCTGGCGCCCTGGCTGGCCGAGCGCGCCGCCGGCGGCTTCGTGCGGCGCTGCCATGGCGACCTGCACCTGGGCAACCTGTGCCTGTGGGAAGGCAAGCCGACGCCGTTCGACGCGCTGGAATTCGACGAGGCGATGGCGACGGTGGATACCGGCTACGACCTGGCCTTCCTGCTGATGGACCTGGATATGCGCGCCGGCCGCGCCGCGGCGAACCGGGTGCTCAATCGGCATGTCGCGCGCACCGGGGATGTGGCGCTGCTGCGCGGGCTGCCGCTGTGGCTTTCGCTGCGCGGGATCATCCGGGCGCATGTCGCCGCGGCCAGGGGCCAGGATGCGCAGCCCTGCCTGGACTACGCCATGGCCGCGCTGGCGCCGGCGCCGCCGCGCCTGGTGGCGGTGGGCGGGCTGCCGGGCACCGGCAAGAGCACGTTGGCCCGCGCGTTGGCGCCGCTGCTGGGCGCCGCGCCGGG
>CAIMOR010000316.1 GCA_903843125.1 uncultured Rhodospirillales bacterium | reverse complement strand
GCGCCTGGTGCCGGTGGTGCGCACCAGCACCGCCGCCCTGGCCGAGCGCGCCTGCCAATGGCTGCGCGAGGCCGGTTGCGGGATCGTCGAGATCACGCTGACCATCCCGGACGCCATCCCGCTGATCCGCACGCTGGCGGCCGAGCCGGGCCTGATCGTCGGCGCCGGCACGGTGCCGGACGCGGCCGCGGCGGACGCCTGCCTGCACGCCGGCGCCCGTTTCCTGGTGACCCCCTGGGTGGACCCCGCGGTGATCCGCGCCGCAAACCAGGCCGGTGCCGCCGCCCTGCCCGGCGCGCTGACACCGACCGAGGTGCGCGCCGCCCTGGCCGCCGGCGCCGACGCGGTGAAGATATTCCCCGCCAGTTCGGCCGGCGGCCCGGCGCATATCAGGGCGCTGTGCAGCGTTTTCCCCGGCGTCGCCTTCTGCCCCACCGGCGGCGTGGATGCGACGACGCTGCCCGCCTATCTGGCAGCCGGCGCCGCCTTCGTCGGCATCGGCGGCAAGCTGGTGGACGAGGCGAAGCTGGCCGCCGGCGACAAGGCCGCGATCCTGGCCGCCGCCCGCGCGGCCATGGGCGCCTGACCATGCCGGAGCTGCTGTGCATGGGCGAACCGATGCAGGAGTTCAACCAGCAGCCCGGCACCGAGACCTTCCTGCGCGGCCATGGCGGCGACACGTCCAACGCCGCCGTCGCCGCCGCGCGCCAGGGTGCCAGCGTCGGCTACCTCACCGCCATCGGCCAGGACGCGCCGGGCGAAAGCTTCCTGCAGCTCTGGGCGCGGGAGGGCGTGGACGCCAGCACCGTGAAGCGCGACCCGCAGGCCGCGACGGCGGTGTACTTCGTCACGCACGGGCCGCACGGCCACAGCTTCAGCTTTCACCGCGAAGGCAGCGCCGCCGCCCGCTACGCCCCGGCCGACGTGCCCGCCGACGCCATCCGCGCCGCGCGCATGCTGCACCTTTCCGGCATCAGCCAGGCCATCTCCACCAGCGCGTGCGACGCCTGCTTCCACGCCATGCACGTCGCCCGCGCGGCCGGCGTGGCGATCAGCTACGACACCAACCTGCGCCTGAAGCTGTGGCCGCGCGCCCGCGCCGCCGCGGTGATGCACACCGCCATCGCCGAGGCCGACATCTGCCTGCCCTCGCTGGACGACGCCACCGAGCTCACCGGCCTGCACGACGCCGATGCCATCGCCGATTTCTACCTGAAGCTCTGCCCGGTGGCGCTGCTGAAGCTCGGCCGCGCCGGCGCCATGGTGGCGACCCGAACCTCCCGCACGCGCATCGCCCCGCACCAGGTGCAGGTGGTGGACGCCACCGGTGCCGGCGACACCTTCGCCGGCGCCTTCCTGGCGCGCCACCTGGCCGGCGACACGCTGGAGCAGGCGGCGCGCTACGCCAACGCAGCCGCGGCGCTTTCCACCACCGGCTACGGCGCCGTGGCGCCGATCCCGCGGCCCGACGCCGTCAACGCCTTGCTGCGCCGCAGCATGCCCTGAACCAACCGCGGGTTTATTTCTCCACGTTACCGCGCTATGCCTGCGGCATGCGCCATTCCCGCCTGCCCTTCCTGCTGCTCACCCTCTCGCTCGCCGCCTGCGGCAGCGGTGGCGGCGGTGTGCCGCAACCGGCGCGCAGCACGCAGCTGGATATCGACCAGGTCAAGGCCAGCGCCCCGGTGGTGGGCGAACTGGTCCGCGCCGCCTCGGTCTGCGGCGTACCGGTCTCGATCACCGCGCAGGACCGCGCCGCGCGCATCGAGGCCGCGGCGCTGGACATCGCGGTGCGCGAGGGCGGCACCACGGCGCGCGACACCTACCTGCGCAGCGTGCAGCCGCCAGGATTCCAGCCGCGCCGCCGCGGCCAGGACCGCGCGCAATACTGCGGCCCGAAGCGGCTGGACGTGGAGCGGATGGACGGCTTCCTCTCCGGCCCCGACGGCGCCGCGCTGACCGAGCGCGCCGAGGCGATCCGCGCCGGGCGCTAGCGGTTCGCGCCGGGTCGCAACCGCAGCCCCGGCCGCAGATTGGTGAAGGGCAGGGTCGCCGGGTCCGCCACCACCGGGCCAGGCGCCGCCACCACCAGCACCGCGCTGCTGATCGGCTGGAAATGCGCGCGGAAATGCACGCTGGACTTCAGCGCCAAAATCTTCTGCGCGCTGGGTTCCACGCCGAGATGCGTCAGGATCGCCTGGTCCAGCGCCTGCATCTTGCGGCTCACCACCACCACCCGCACGCCGGACGAAACACGGATCAGCGCCGAGGGGCCGAGGTTGGCGGGATTGCCCTTGCCCATCGGCCCGGTGCAGGTGAAACGGCCGTCGCTGAGCCGCTCCACCACCGCGGTGACCGTCAACGGCACGCCATCGCTTCTGCCGCCGAGCGAAAGCGTCAGCGTGGCACCCGCGCCGGCGGCGTGGCAGGCCGCGGCGCTCTCGGCGTCGTTGATCAGGCACAGCACGGCGCCCTGCGCGTCCTGCCGGATCAGCTCCGCCAGCAGGCCGGTGGTATCGCCATGGCCGCCACCGCCGGGGTTGTCCTGCGTGTCCGCCAGCACCACCGGCGCGCTGGCCGTGCGCGCCAGCGCGATGGCCTCGGCCACGCCATCGGCGGCTTCCAGCACGTTGCCGTTGAAGTCCGGCTCATGCGCGGCAACGTAGGCGCACAGGCCCTCGGCCGCCGCATCCGCCGCCGCCTGCGTCTCGGCATAGGCGGTCACGGCGACACCGCAGCCAGGGAAATCGGCGTAGGGAAAGCCGAAGCAGAACGCCAGCTCCGCCACGCCCTCGGCGGCTTCCAGCCGGGAGCGTTCGTCCATCACCAGCGACATCGGCGGCACCATGGTGCATTGCGTGGTCAGCGGGATCAGGAAGTCCACCTGGCGCCAGGCCTTGGCGAAGGGCTTGCCGGCGCGGATGCGCTGCACCAGCAACTCCGTCGCGCGGCCACCGGCGAAGGCCTGGTCGACATGCGGGTAGGTGCGATAGGGCACCAGCACATCCGCCAGCTCCGTCATCGCCGCGGTCAGGTTGCAATGCGGGTCCAGGCTGGCGGCGATGGGCACTTCCGGGCCGACCACGGTGCGGACGCGGCGCAGCACCTCGCCTTCCGCGTCGTCATGGCCCACCGCCACCATGGCGCCGTGCAACTCCAGGAACACGCCGTCCAGCGGCCCGCGCTCCAGCGCGTCGGAGAGCTCAGCGACCAGCAGCGCGGTGATGCGCTCGAACGCCTCGGCGGTCACCGGCCCGGCCGGGTTGGCCATGCACCACACCAGCGGCACGATCTCGGCGCCGGCGGCTTCCGCCGCGCGGATGGCGCCGCTGGTCGGCAGGCTGGTCGGGCGCAGCGCGTCCAGCAGCGTCGCCGCGCGTTGCAGCGCCGGGAAGCCGCCGGGGGTCAGGAACTGCGCCCAGCCCGTCGGCAGCGGTGCGAAGGAATGGCTCTCGTGCTGGAAGCCGCCAATGGCAATTCTCACCGCACCACTCCCGCTTCCGCCAGCACCGCGTCGGCCAGCACGCCCAGCGCCGCCGTCGCCCATGCCGGCGTGATGCTCTCGGCCTCATTGTGGCTGATGCCGCCATGGCAGGGGCAGAACAGCATCACGGTGGGCACCTTGCGCGCCATGTAGACCGCGTCGTGCCCGATGCCGGTCGGCATGTCCTTGAAGCTGTGGCCGCGCGCCCGCGCCGCGACGCGCAGTCGTTCGGCCAGCTCGGGCGCGAAGGGCATCATCGGCGAGTGCCAGAAGTCCACGACCTCCACCTGCAGGCCGCGCTTGGCGGCGATCTCGGCGCCCCTCGCGTGGATCTGCTGGCGCATCAGCTCCAGCTGGTCCTCGTCGCCATGGCGCGTGTCGATGCTGAACCAGACGCGGCTCGGCGCGATGTTGCGGCTGGACGGGTACACGTTCACCACGCCCACCGTGCCACGCCCCGGCTCTCCGGTCGGCGAGACGGCAGATAGCGCGATCTCCTCCACCGCGCTGATGAAGGGCGCCGCGCCCATCATGGCGTCGTGCCGTCCGGCCATGCTGCTGCCGCCATGGCTTTCCTCGCCCAGCACCGTCACCTCGTACCAGCGCTGCGCCAGGGCATGCGTCACCACGCCGAGTTCCAGCCCTTCATTCTCCAACTGCGGTCCCTGCTCGATATGCAGCTCGAAATAGGCGCCCAGCTGCTGCAATTCGGCCGGGTCGGCGCTGCCCTGCCAGCCGATCCGGCGCAGCTCCTCGCCAAAGACTTTTCCGTCCGCATCCTGCTTGGCCAGCACCTCGGCTTCCGAGAACACGCCCATCGCCGCGCCGCTGCCCATCATCGGCGGCGAGAAGCGGGCGCCTTCCTCATTGGTCCAGTTGATCAGCGTCAGTGGCGCCTCGGTCTCGGCACCAGCCTCGTGCAGCGCCCGCATCAGCTCCAGGCCGGCCAGAACTCCCAAAATGCCGTCGAACTTGCCGCCGGTCGGCTGCGTGTCCAGGTGGCTGCCGATGGCGACCGGCTTGCGCGCGGGGTCGCGCCCCGGCCGGGTGAAGACCATGTTGCCCACGCGATCCACGCTCAGCGTCAGGCCACAGGCCTCGCCCCATTGCTGGAACAGCGCGCGGCCCTGGCCGTCCAGGTCGGTCAGCGTTTGCCGGTTGCAGCCGCCCTTGGCGGTGCCACCGATCCTGGCGATCTCCATCAGGCTGTCCCACAGCCTGGCGCCACTCAACGGAATGTTCGTGCTCATCGGATGCTCTCCACCCCGCACCATTGGGCCATGGTGAGGGCAATGCTGCGGGTGATGTTCTGCATGCTCTCGACGCCAACGCTCTCATCAATGCCGTGGATGTCCTGCGCATCCGGGCCGAAGCATGCAACCGGCGTGCCCTGGTACAGCACGAAGTACCGGCCATCGGTCAGCGCCGGCGCCGGGTAGTCGCGCAGCGCGCTGCCGGCCACCTCGGCGTAGCTGCGTGCCGCCAGCTTCACGATCTCGGCGGATTGGTCGAAGACGCAGCCCTCGGCCATGAAGCCCTTGAACTCCAGCGCCACCTTGCAGCTCCGCAGCCGCGGGTCCTCGGCGGCCTTGGCGACCAACGCCTCGATCTCGCGGGCGACCTCGCGCGGGTCGCGCCCGACCATGACGCCGACGCGCATGCCAAGCTTCGCCCGCGTGGCGACGCTGCTGTTCCACTCGCCGCCCTGGAAGGTGCCGAGGTTCACGTTCACCGGGTGGTTCACACCCTGGAAGCTGGCATGCACCAGCTCCGCGCGGTTCATCGCGTGCTCGTATTCCTTGAAGGCGGCGGCCACCACGCCGGCGGCCTCGATGGCGTTGATGCCGCTGTGCATGTCCCGCACATGCGCCGGGCGACCGCTGACCGTGACCCAGGCCCAGACCACGCCGACCTCGGCGGTCCACATCGCTTCCACGCCGGGGCCTGGTTCCGGCAGGATCACCGCATCCATTTTTGGGAGTGCCAGCACGGTGGCCAGCGCGCCATTGCCGGTGCATTCCTCCTCGATGACGGCCTGCAGCTGCACCGGCGCCGCCGGCTGCAGCCCGGCCAGTTGCAGCGCCTTGAAGGCGAAGAGGTTGCTGACCAGGCCGGCCTTCATGTCCCCGGCGCCACGACCGTAAATGCGGCCTTCGCGCACCACGGCTTCATAGGGCGGGCTCAGCCACATGTCGGCGGCGCCTTCCGGCACCACGTCCAGGTGGCCGTTCAGCGCGAGGCTGCGGCCCTGCACCGTGCGCGGCTGGTGCAGCGCCACCACGTTGTCCCGCCCGGCATAGTCGATCAGCGGCGGCGAGAAGCCGCGATGCGCCTCGAGCGCCGCCACCTCAATCGGAATGCGCCGCACCGGCAGCCCGGTTTCCGCGAACAGCCGCGCCATCTCGTCCACCGCGCCGTGCTCTCGCCCCAACGTGCTGTCGTGCCGCACCAGCGCGACCAGCGCCGCCAGCGCCTCGGCGTGCAGCGCATCCACGGCGGCAAGGATCGCGCGGCGCGCGCCCGGGTCCAGCATCGGCAACTCCCGAAAAGCCGGAGGCTATCCGCCACCGCCGTGCCTGGACAGCCCCGCTGCCGCGCGTACCATCCTGCCATGCGAAGCTTCCACCACCCCAGCCACGCCCTGCACACCCCGAACTTCTTCCTGATCCGCGGCCAAGTGCGCGCGAATTACGAAGTGCCCGCCCGCGCCGAGAGCCTGCTCGGCGGGCTGCACGCGCTCGGCCTGCCGCCGGCGCTGGCAACCCCGGCCACCCCGGCGCAGCTCCGCAGCGTCCACACCGCTGACTACCTGGCCTTCCTGGAGAGCATCGGCCCGGCCTGGGCGGCGCTGCCCAATGCCGGCGCCGAGGCCGTGGGCAACACCTTCCCCACCGCCGATGCCCTGGCCAGCGGCGGCCGCCGCCCCGCCGGCGTCATCGGCCAGGTCGGCTGGTACACCGCCGACGTCGCCTGCCCGATCGGCCCGCACACCTGGGAAGCCGCCCTTGGCGCCGCCGGCTGCGCCCTGGCCGCCGCCGCCGAGGCCGCTGCGGGCGCCCAGGCCTATGCGCTGTGCCGCCCGCCCGGCCACCACACCTACGCGGCGCGGGCCGGCGGGCATTGCTACCTGAACAACGCGGCGCTGGCCGTGGAGGCACTGCGCGCCGCCGGCGCCGCCCGCGTCGCGGTGCTGGACATCGACAGCCACCATGGCAACGGCACCCAGGGCATCTTCTGGCACCGGCCGGACGTGCTGACCGTCTCGGTGCACGGCGACCCCGGCAGCTACTACCCCTGGTTCACCGGCTATGCCGAGGAAACCGGCGGCGCCGATGCCGAGGGAGCCAACCTGAACCTGCCCCTGCGCTTCGGCAGCCCGGACGCCGCCTGGCTGGCCGCGGTGCAGCAGGGCGTGGCGGCGGTGCGCAGCTTCGGCGCCGAGGCCCTGGTCGTCTCGCTCGGCTTCGATGCCTCCGAGCATGAGCCGCTGAACGCGCTGAACGTGACCGCCGAAGGGTTTGCGCGGGCCGGCGCCATGATCGGCGCGCTCCGGCTGCCCAGCGCCATCATCCAGGAAGGCGGCTACAACGTGGAGCTGCTCGGCACGCTGCTGGGCCGCTTCCTCACCGGTTGGGGTGACCTTTGATGGCCGCCGATTCACGCCTCCGGGCGCTGCCTCCCTCCGGCGATCGGGGGCAGGCATGATGGCCGCCGATTCACGCCTCCGGGCGCTGCCGCCCTCCGGCGATCGGGGGCAGGCATGAGCGACCTGCCGACGCTCGACACCCATATCGATATCCGCTGGCCCAACCCGCCGGACCCGATGGCCGAGACCACCATGCGGGTGGATTTCCCGAAGATGCGGAAGGGCGGCCTGCGCGCCGCCGTCTTCGTCGCCTACCTGCCCCAGGGCAAGCGCGACGCCGAAGGCCACGCCGCCGCCGCCGAGCGCGCCGAGGCCATGCTGGCGCATATCCGCAGCCGCGCCGATGGCAAGGCACGCCGCTTCTGCGCCACCGCGGCCGAGTTGGCGGCGCTGTACGAGACCGACGCCGCCAATGGTCCGTTGGGCGTGCTCTCGGCGGTGGAGAACGGCTACGCCATGGGACGCGACCTCTCGGCCCCCGCGCGCTGGAAGGCCCAGGGCGCCTGCTACCTGACGCTGACCCACAATGGCCACAACGAGATCGCCGACAGCGCGATTCCCCGCGCCGAGCTGGGCGATGGCCCCAGCGAACACAACGGCCTCTCCACCTTCGGCCGCGAGGCGATCGGCGCGCTGAACCAGGCCGGCGTGATGGTGGACATCAGCCATGTCGCCAAGCCGGCCATGCTGCAGGCCGCCGAGCTCTCCCGCAGCCCGGTGCTGGCCACCCACGCCTGCTGCCGCGCGCTGTGCGACCACCCGCGCAACCTGGACGACGAGCAGCTGGACGCGCTGCGCCAGGTGGGCGGCCTGGTGCAGAGCACCGCGGTGATGTCCTTCCTGAACACGACGTCGCCGACCGGCCGCTAACACGCCACGGTGGAGGACATGGCCCGGCATGTGGACCACGCCGTCGCCCGCATCGGCATCGAGCATGTCGGCCTGAGTTCGGATTTCGATGGTGGCGGCGGCGTGCAGGGTTGGAAGGACGCCAGCGAGACCCCCGGCCTGACCCAGGCGCTGCGCGACCGCGGCTACGACGAAGCCGCGCTGCGCCTGCTGTGGAGCGGCAATTTCCTGCGGGTCTGGCGTGCGACGGAAGCGGCGGCGGGGTGATGGCGCTGGTCACTCCTTATATATAGGAGTATTTTCCCGCCACCATCGCCCAGGCTGAGGATTTGTCCGAAGCCAACGCCGCCACCAACCCGCCGCCATAAGCAATGGTTGCCGCCAGGCCACCTTGCGGCCAGGGTTGCCCTGCCCATGACCCTCGCCCGAATCGCCACCTTTGCCTTTGCCGGCATCGAAGCCGTCCCGGTGGAAGTGCAAGTGCAGATCAGCTCCGGCCTGCCGGCCTTCCTGATGGTTGGCCTGCCGGACAAGGCCGTGGCCGAAAGCCGCGAGCGGGTGCGCGCGGCGCTCTCGGGCCTTGGGCTTTCGCTGCCGCCCAAGCGGGTGCTGGTCAACCTGGCGCCGGCTGACATCACCAAGGAAGGCAGCCATTTCGACCTGCCCATCGCGCTCGCCGTGCTGGCCGCCATGGACCTGCTGCCGCGCGAGGACCTGGCCCAATTCGCCGCGCTGGGGGAGCTTTCGCTGGACGGCACCATCAAGCCGGTCGCCGGCGTGCTGCCCGCTGCGCTGGGTGCCTCGGCGCTTGGCCTCGGGCTGGTCTGCCCGGCCGCCCAGGGCAGCGAGGCCGCCTGGGCCGGCGCCATCGAAGTGCTGGCCGCGCCGGATATCCTGGCGCTGCTGAACCACTTCCGCGGCACCCAGGTGCTGGCGCCGCCCGAGCCACCGCCGGTCGGCCGGCATCCGTCCTTCGGGCCGGACCTGATCGACGTGAAGGGCCAGGAAAGCGCCCGCCGCGCGCTGGAAGTCGCCGCCGCCGGCGGGCACAACCTGCTGATGATCGGCCCGCCCGGCGCCGGCAAGTCCATGCTGGCGGCGCGCCTGCCCGGGCTGCTGCCGGACCTGACCCCGCGGGAGGCGCTGGAGGTCAGCATGGTGCATTCGCTGGCCGGGCTGCTGCAGGATGGCAACCTGGTAGTCCGCCCGCCCTTCCGGGAACCGCACCACTCGGCCAGCCAGGCGGCGCTGGCCGGCGGCGGCGCGCGGGCGCGGCCGGGGGAGATCAGCCTGGCGCATCACGGCGTGCTGTTCCTGGATGAATGGCCGGAGTTTCCGCGTTCGGCGCTGGAGGCGTTGCGCCAGCCGATGGAGACCGGCCGCAGCACGGTCAGCCGGGCCAACCATCACTTCACCTACCCCGCGCGCTTCCAGTGCGTCGCGGCGATGAACCCCTGCCGTTGCGGCTACCTCGGCGACGCTCCGCGCGAATGCGCCCGCGCGCCGCGCTGCGGCGAGGACTACCAGGCCAAGCTCAGCGGCCCGCTGCTGGACCGCATGGACCTGACGATAGAGGTGCTGCCGGTGCCGCCGGCGGAACTCTCCCGCGCTCCGGCCGGGGAGCCGACCGCCGAGGTGGCCGCCCGCGTCCACCTGGCCCGCCAGCGCCAGCGTGACCGCTATGGCGAGGCCGGCCCGCGCTGCAACGCCGAGGCCGATGGCGCCGTGCTGGAGACCACCGTGCAGGCCGAACCGGCAGCGCGGGAGCTGCTGGAACTGGCCGCGGAACGCCTGCGCCTGTCGCCGCGCGGCTTCATCCGCACGCTGCGGGTGGCGCGCACCATCGCCGACCTGGCCGGCGCCGAGACCGTCAAGCGCGCCCACATCGCCGAGGCGCTGGCCTTTCGCCGTCGCCCGCCCGGCGGCCCACGCCCCGCCGCCAATACCGCCACCCTGGCCAGCGACCGAACATGAGGCGGGGGCCGTGACCCGCTGGCTGCTGGGGCTGCTGCTGCTGGCGTTACCCGCCGCAGCGCAGCAGCGGCTGGATGCCGGCGAGGCCTGGCAGCCTCGCCCCACGGCGGCACCCGCGGCACCGGCCCGCGCCATGGTCGTCGCCGCCCATCCGTTGGCGGCCGAGGCCGGCCGGCACATCCTGCATGATGGCGGCACCGCGCTGGACGCCGCCATCGCCGTGCAGGCCGTGCTGAGCCTGGTGGAACCGCAATCCAGCGGCCTCGGCGGCGGCGCGCTGTTAATGCATTGGGACGCCGCGACGCATCGGGTTTCGGCCTGGGATGGGCGGGAGACCGCCCCGGCCGCGGCCACGCCGGAGCTGTTCCTGCAGGACGGCCGCCCGCTGGCCTTCCATGCCGCAGCCGTGGGCGGCCGAGCCGTTGGCGTGCCCGGCGCGCTGCGCATGCTGGAAGCGGCGCATCGCGCGCATGGCCGGCTGCCCTGGGCGGCGCTGCTGGCCCCGGCCATCGCGCTGGCCGAGCAGGGCTTCCCGGTCAGCGCCCGCCTGTCGCGCCAGATCGCCGCCGACCAGGACAGGCTGGCCACCGACCCCGCCGCCCGCGCGCTGTTCTTCACCGCCGAGGGTGCCCCGCTGCCGCCTGGCGCCCTGCTGCGCAACCCCGCCCTGGCGGCCACGCTGCGCGCCCTGGCCGAACGCGGCGCCGCGGCGTTGCACGAAGGCCCGATCGCCGAGGCCATTGCCCAGGCGGTGCAGCACCACCCCACCAACCCCGGCCGCATGACCACCGCCGACCTGGCCGGCTACATGCCCCGGCGACGCGACGCGCTCTGCACGCCCTACCGCGTCTACGTCATCTGCGGCTTTCCGCCGCCATCCTCCGGCGGCGCCACGGTGGCGATGACGCTCGGCCTGCTGGCCCCGCAGCACATCGCCGCGCTGGCGCCGGGCAGCGTGCAGGCGGCGCATTGGCTCGGCCAGGCCGGGCGCCTCGCCTTTGCCGACCGCAACCGCTGGCTGGCCGATGCCGACTTCGTCGCGGTGCCGCTGGCCGGCCTGCTGGCGCCGGATTACCTCGCCGCCCGCGCCCGGCTGCTGCGCGCCGACCAGGCCCTGGCCGCGCCGCAACCGGGCGAACCCGACCCCGCCGCCCCGGCCCTGGCGAGCCAGCCGCCGCAACGGGAACATGGCACCAGCCATGTCAGCATCGTCGATGGTGCGGGCAACGCGGTGGCGATGACCACGACGGTGGAGGACGTGTTCGGCGCCCGGCTGATGGTCGGCGGCTTCCTGCTGAACAACCAGCTGACCGATTTTTCCTTTTTGCCAGAGGTGGATGGCCGGCCGGTTGCCAATCGGGTGCAGCCGGGCAAGCGGCCGCGGTCCAGCATGTCGCCGACGCTGGTGTTCAACCGCCAGGGCGGGCTGGAGGCGGTGCTCGGCAGTGCCGGCGGCGGCCGCATCATCGGCCATGTGGCACAGGCGCTGGTGGCGCTGCTGGACTGGAACTTGCCGCCGGACCAAGCCGCCGCGCTGCCGCATGTGGCCGCCCTGAACGACCGCTTGGAACTGGAGGCGGACACCAGCGCCGCCGACCTGGCCCCGGCGCTGCAGCAGCGCGGCTTTCCGGTGGAGGTGCGGCCGAACTTCTCCGGCCTCAACATCCTGCGTGCCACCACGGGCGGCTGGCTCGGCGCCAGCGACCCGCGGCGGGAAGGCGTGGCGCTGGCGGAGTAGCGCGCGGCTGGCTCAGGCCGCTTCCAGCAGCCACACGCTGAACAGCCCCGCCGGGTCGGTCCACATCTCCAGGTCGCGCCAGCCGCCGGCTTCGGCCAACTGTCGCAGGCGGTCCGGGCGATACTTGTGGCTGTTCTCGGTGTGGATGCTCTCGCCCTCGGCGAAGCCGATGCGCTGGCCGCCCAGCCGCACCACCTGAGGGCGACGGGATACCAGGTGCATCTCCACCCGCTCCAACGCCGGGTTCCAGCGGGCCTCATGGCGGAAGCCGGCCAGGTCGAAGTCGGCGCCCGCTTCGCGGTTCAGCCGGGCCAGCAGGTTCAGGTTGAAGGCGGCGGTGACGCCGGCTGCATCGTCATAGGCGGCTTCCAGCACCGCCGGGGCCTTCACCAGGTCGGCGCCCAGCACCATGCGCGCGCCATGGCCCAGCACGTCCCGGGCGCGGCGGAGGAAGCCCACCGCCTCCTCCGGCGTGAAGTTGCCGATGGTACTGCCGGGGAAGAAGCCGAGGCGCGGGCCTGCCGGCAACTCCGGCGGCAGCGGGAAGAGCTGGGTGAAGTCCGCCACCACCGGCAGCACCGGCAGGCCCGGCTGCTCGGCGGCGACGCGCGCGGCGGCGCCTTCCAGCCATTCGGCCGCGATATCCACCGGCACATAGGCGCTGGGCCGGTCCAGCGCCGAGAGCAGCACCGAGACCTTGCTGCCGTCGCCGGAGCCGAATTCCACCACCGCCACGCTCGGCCCGCAGGCGGCGGCGATGGCTGCCGAGGCCCGCGGCAGGATCAGCATCTCGGTCCGCGTCGGGTAGTACTCCGGCAGCCGGGTGATGGCTTCGAACAGCCGGGCGCCTTCCGCGTCGTACAGCCATTTGCACGGCAGCGTCCTCGGCCTGGCGGTCAGCCCGGCCAGGGCATCGGCCAGCAGCGGGGCGGCGATCGGGGCGTCGAGCATCAGGTATCCTCCGCCAGGCGCAGCCCGGTGAACTGCCAGCGTTTCTCGGGGCCGAAGAAGTTGCGGTAGCCCGGCCGGGCATGGCCCGGCGGCGTGGCCTGGGAGCCTCCGCGCAGCACCATGACGTTGATCATGAACTTGCCGTTGTATTCGCCCACCGCGCCTGGCTCCGGCACGAAGCCAGGATAGGGCCGGTAGGCACTGCCGCTCCACTGCCACGCGGTATCTGTGGCCTGTTGCGCGCCTGGCAAGGCCAGCCCGGCGTCAAGCTCCGGCTCGGTCGGCAGCCGGCGGCCGGCCCAGCGGGCGAAGGCGTCGGCCTCGTACCAGCTGATGTGCCGCACCGGCGCGGCGGGGTCCGGCGCGCGGGGGCCGGCCAGGGTGAACTGCTCCCAGGCACCATCGGCGGTGCGGTCCCAGTACATGGGCGCCTGCCAGCCCTCGGCCTCGCGCTGCGCCCAGCCGTCGCTCATCCACAGGGTGGGAGTGGCGTAGCCGCCATCGGCCATGAAGTCCTGCCATTCGGCATTGCTGACCAGCCGGTCTGCCAGCCGGTGCGGCGCCAGCCAGGTGGTGTGGCGCGGGCCTTCGTTGTCGAAGGCGAAGCCCCGGCCCTGGTGGCCCATCGGCACCGCGCCCTCGGCACCGGTCAGCCAGCGCGGCGTGCCCACGGCGTTGGCCGGCTCGCGCCAATGCGGGTCGTAGGCCGGGCGCAGCGGGTTCTCGGCCAGCAGATGGAGGATATCGGTCAGCAGCAGTTCCTGATGCTGTTGCTCATGCTGCAGGCCGAGTTCCACCAGCGCGTCCAGCCCGGCGGGCGGGTCGGCCAGCAGGCGCGTCATCGCCGCGTCCACATGGGCGCGATAGGCACCGACCTCGGCGGCGGAGGGACGCGTCAGCATGCCGCGCCGGGGCCGGGCGTGCCGCGGGCCGTGGCTGACGTAGTAGCTGTTGAACAGGTAGCCGAATTGCGGGTGGAACTCCCGGTAGCCGGGCCAGTGCGGCAGCAACAGGAAGGTTTCGAAGAACCAGGTGGTATGCGCCCGGTGCCACTTGGCCGGGCTGGCATCCGGCATGGACTGCGCGGCCTGGTCTTCGGGCGAGAGGGGGGCGGCCAGGGCCTCGGTGCGGGCACGAACGGTCGCATAGCGCTCGGCGAGCGCCGTGGCAGCGGGGGGCAGGCAGTCCAAGGGCCGTCTCCGTTCGGGTACCGGTTATGTCGGGTTGGACCCCCGCGGGTTACAAGCGGGGAAGGACCCGAACCGGAGCTTCTTCCTGCCGGGCCAACGCCGCTGCCCCGGCCCGGTTCAGCGCCCAGGCACTGTCTTGGGGCTTGCCCCGGCGTTCAGCCGCGGCCTTCCTGCACCGCGTGGCAGGCCACGCCGTCCAGCAGCGCCGGCGCCTCGGCACGGCAACGGTCGTTCGCTAGCGGGCAGCGTGGGTGGAAGGTGCAGCCGGAGGGTGGGGAGATCGGGCTGGGCACCTCGCCGCCCACCGGGGTGCGGCTGCGGCCGGTCATCTCCAGGTCCGGGATCGCCTCCATCAGCGCCCGCGTGTAGGGGTGGCGCGGCCGGATGAACAGGCTCTCGCTCTCGGCCAGCTCGACGATGCGGCCGAGATACATCACGCCGATGCGGTCGCTGACCTGGCGCACCACCGCCAGGTTGTGGCTGATGAACAGGAAGGTGAGGCCAAGGTCGCGCTGCAACTGCTTCATCAGGTTCAGGATCTGCGCCTGGACGCTGACATCCAGCGCGCTGGTCGGTTCGTCGCAGACCAGGAATTCGGGGTTGGAGGACAGCGCCCGGGCGATGCTGATGCGCTGGCGCTGGCCGCCGCTGAACTCATGCGGGTACTTGCCGCCATCCAGCGGCGAGAGGCCGACCTGGCGCAGCAGCTCCGCCACCCGTTCGCGCTGCTGGGCCGGGTTCGGCACCAGGCCGAAGGCCCGGATCGGCTCGGCGACGATGTCGTGGACGCGCCAGCGCGGGTTCAGGCTGGCATAGGGGTCCTGGAAGATCATCTGCATGCGCCGGCGCTGTTCCGGGCTGGCGCGGGCGGCCGAGAGGTCACGCCCCTCGAACAGCACCTCACCGGAAGTTGGCCGGTACAGCCCGACCACCAGCCGCGCCACGGTGGATTTGCCGCAGCCGCTCTCACCCACCAGGGAAAGCGTGGTGCCCTTCGGGATGTCGAAGGTAACGCCGTCCACCGCGCGCAGCGTGCGGGTCGGCTCGCCGGCCAGCTTGCGCTGCAACCAGGGGCGCGAGACGTCGAAGTGCCGCGCCAGCTCCTTCGCCGCGATCATGCCGGGGCTCCCGGCTGGTCGTGCAGCCAGCAGGCCGCGTCCGTGGCGCCGGCCGGCATCAGTTCGGGGCGGGCAACGCGGCAGCGCTCGAAGACCTCGGGGCAACGCGGGCTGAACGGGCAGCCGGGCGGGATGGCGTTCAGCCGCGGCATCGCGCCATCGATCTGCGCCAGCCGCTCCACCCGGCGGTCCAGCGGCGGGATGCTGGCCATCAGCCCGGCGGTGTAGGGGTGCTGGGCGTGGCGCACCACCTGGCGCACCGGGCCGATCTCGATGATGCGGCCGGCATACATCACCGCCACGCGGTCGGCGGTTTCGGCGATGACGCCCATGTCGTGCGTTACCAGCATGATCGCGGTGCGCTGTTCCCGCGCCAGGCGTTTCAGCAGGGCGATGATCTGCGCCTGGATGGAGACGTCGAGCGCCGTGGTCGGCTCATCCGCCACGATCAGCTGCGGCTCCGCGCACAACGCCAACGCGATGACCACCCGTTGCCGCATGCCGCCGCTGAACTGGTGCGGGTAGGCGTCGATGCGCTGCGCCGCGGCGGGGATGCCGACCTGCTCAAGCCAGCCGATCGCGCGCTGGCGGGCTTCGGCGTCGCTCAGCGGCAGGTGCGCCTGCATCGTCTCCACCAGTTGTCGGCCGACGGTATAGAGCGGGTTCAGCGTGGTCAGCGGGTCCTGGAAGATGGCGCCGATGCGCTTGCCGCGGATGCGCCGCATCTTCTCATAGGGCAGGTTGTCGATCCGCTCGCCCTCCAGCCGGATCTCGCCGCCGGCGATGCGGCCCGGCGGTTCCAGCAGGCCGATGATGGCGGCCCCGGTCATGGACTTGCCGGCGCCGCTTTCGCCGACCACGCCCAGCACCTCGCCTGGCGCGATGCTGAAGGAGACGCCGTTCAGCGCGGTCAGCACGCCACGCCGGGTCGGGAACTCCACCCGCAGGTCCTTCACCTCAAGCAGCATGGTCAGCGCAGCCTCGGGTTGAGGGCGTCGCGCAACCAGTCGCCCAGCAGGTTGACCGACAGCACCATCGCCACCAGCGCGATGCCGGGGAAGATCGCGATCCACCATTCGCCGGACATCAGGAAGTCGTTGCCGATGCGGATGAGGGTGCCGAGCGAGGGCTGCGTCGGCGGCACGCCAACGCCCAGGAAACTCAGCGTGGCCTCCGTGATGATGGCCAGCCCGAGGTTCAGCGTGGCGATGACCAGCACCGGCCCCAGCACGTTGGGCAGCACATGCGTCGCCATGATCCGCATGTTGCCGAGGCCGATGACGCGGGCGGCGAGCACGTATTCCTTGTTGCGTTCCACCAGGGTGGAGCCGCGCACGGTGCGGGCGATCTGCGGCCAGGTGGAGATGCCGATGGCGAAGACGACCACGCCGAGCGCGATCCGCTCATGCACCTCCTGCGGCAGGGCGGCGCGGGCGATGCCGTCCACCAGCAATGCCACCAGGAAGGCCGGGAAGGTCAGCTGCACATCGGCCAGGCGCATCAGCAGCGCATCCGCGGTGCCGCCGAGGTAGCCCGCCACCAGCCCCAGCGCCACGCCGACCACGGTGGAGAACAGCACGGCGCAGATGCCGACCAGCAGCGAGGTGCGCCCGCCGAACATGATGGCGGAGAGCACGTCGCGCCCCTGGTCGTCGCTGCCCAACGGCCAGCCCGGTTCGGCGAAGGGCGGCTTGAACGCGTCCATCAGGTCCACGCTGGCCAGGTCCAGCACGTTGTGCGGCGCCAGCCAGGGTGCCAGCACGGCGCCGAGGATGCAGACCAGCGCGACCAGCGCGCTGGCCACCGCAACCGGGGAGGTGCGGAACGACCACCACAGGTCGCTGTCGAGGAAGCGGGCCACGCGGCCGATGGGCTGGTTCATCGTTTTGCCCTCAGCCGCGGGTCCACCAGGTAGTACAGCAGGTCCACCGCCAGGTTGATGACGACGAAGACCAGCGCGATCAGCAGCAGGTAGGCGGCCATCACCGGGATGTCGGCGGCGCCCACGCTCTGGATGAACAGGAAGCCCATGCCCGGCCACTGGAACACGGTTTCCGTGACGATGGCGAAGGCGATGATGCCGCCCAGTTGCAGGCCGGCGATGGTGATGACCGGCACCAGCGTGTTCTTCAGCGCATGGCCGAAGTTGATGCTGCGGTTGGTCAGGCCGCGGGCGCGGGCGAACTTGATGTAGTCGGTGCGCAGCACCTCCAGCATCTCCGCCCGCACCAGCCGGGTGATCAGCGTCAGCTGGAACACCGCCAGCGTGATGGCGGGCAGGATCAGCGCCTTGAGGCCGGAGGCGGTCAGCAACCCCGTGCTCCACCAGCCGATCTGCACGGTCTCGCCGCGGCCGAAGCTGGGCAGCCAGCCGAGATTCACCGCGAAGACCAAAATCAGCAGCATGCCCAGCACGAAGATGGGCAACGAGACGCCAACCAGCGAGATGGTCAGCAGCAGCCGGCTGACCCAGCTGTCCTTGTAGATACCCGTGAAGATGCCCAGCGGCACGCCGATGCACAGCGTCATGGCGGCGGCACAGAAGGCCAGTTCCAGCGTGGCCGGGGCGCGTTCGGCGATCAGCGTGGAGACTGGGCGGCTGAGCCGGTAGGACAGGCCGAACTCGCCCTGCACCGCATTGCCCACGAACTTGCCGAACTGCACGTACCACGGCTGGTCCAGCCCCAGCAGGTGCACCAGCGCCGTGCGGTCGGCCGCGCTGGCGTCCTGGCTCAGCATGGCCGCCACCGGGTCGCCGACGAAGGTGAACAGCGCGAAGCTGATCAGCGCCACCGCCAGCAGCACCGGCAACGCCTGAAGCAGGCGGGAAATGACAAACGCGACCAATGCCTTGCGGCCTCCAGATCAGATCGGACCAGCCCTGCCCCCGCGGTCCGGTTGGCCCGGGCTCGCAAGCGACATGGTTACGGCGCCACCCGCCGCAGCGCAACGCCGATGAAGCGGGAACGCACGGCTCCGCCAGCCGTTACCCCTGAACATTTCTCCATCCGAGGCGCGCCGCATGACCCCCGCAGGCCAACCACGCGTGTCGATCGTCGCGCCCTGCTTCAACGAGGCGGAGTGCCTGGCGGAGTTCCACACCCGCGCCAGCGCCGCCGCCATGGCCGCGGTCGGCGAGGCGCACGAGATCGTCATCGTCGACGACGGCTCCTCCGATGGCGGTTGGGAGATCATGAGCGCGCTGGCCGAGCGCGACCCGCACGTGGTGGCGGTGCGGCTGATGCGGAACCACGGCCACCAGCTGGCCGCAACGGCCGGCCTCTCCCTGGCGCGCGGCGACCGGGTGATGCTGATCGACGCCGACCTGCAGGACCCGCCGGAACTGCTGCTGCCGATGATGGCGGCGATGGACCAGGGCGCCGAGGTGGTCTACGGCCAACGCACGCGGCGCGAGGCCGAGACCTGGTTCAAGCGGGTCTCCGCCGCGGCATTCTACCGCCTGCTCGGGCGCATGTCCGGCACGCCGATCCCGCGGGATACCGGGGATTTCCGCTTGATGAGCCGCCGCGTGGTGGAGGTGCTGGGTGCCATGCCGGAACGCCAGCGCTTCCTGCGCGGCATGGTCAGCTGGGTCGGTGGCCGCCAGGTGGCGCTGCCGTATGAGCGCCGGGCGCGGCATGCCGGCACCAGCAAGTATCCGTTGGCCAAGATGATCCGCTTCGCCGCCGATGCGCTGACCAGCTTCTCGACCAGCCCGCTCAGGGTGGCGACCTGGTTCGGGCTGTGCGCCGCGGCGCTGGCGCTGCTGCTGGTGGCCTATTCGGTGCTGCGCTGGGTGCAGGGCGGCACGGTCACCGGCTGGTCCAGCCTGATGGCGGCGATGGCCGGCTTCGCCGCCGCGCAGCTGATCGTGCTCGGGATCATCGGCGAATACCTCGGCCGGCTGTTCCAGGAGGTGAAGGGCCGGCCGCTGTTCGTGGTGGACCAGGTGCTGGCCAACCGGGCGGCGCACGCGCTGCCGACCGACTTCGCCCGGCTGCCGCCGCAAGCACGGCACGCGACATGGGAAGCGATCCGCGAGGCCGCCAACTCCAACCGCGCGGCGGAACACGCGGCTTAGCTGGTTCAGCGCAGCCCTGCCACGGCCGGCTGGCGGATGCGCCAGAGCTGGGCGAAGCCCTCGTCGCGCACCAGCTCGAACGCTGCCGGCAACTGCACCGGGCCGTAGATGTCCGGCATGTCGGCGTTCAGCACCAGCGCGAAGTCGAAGCGCTCCCACTGCTGCACGTAGGGCGCCAGGTCGCGGTACCAGGGCATCCGGTCCAGGTGCTCCAGCGCGTTGACGCTGGCCAGCGGCCCCTCCGGCACCGCCAACGCCTGGAAGGCCGGGCGCACCGCCAGCGGCTGCTTGCCGCGCGCGGTGAACAGCGTGGGCACGAAGGCCTGGCGCCTGAGCACCGCCAGCGCCGGCAGGTGGTAGTAGCTGGGGTAGCCGTCGATGAAGACACGGCCCAGCGGGACCTGATTGGCGATGGGCATGTGTTCCAGCGGCAGCACCAGGGCGCCCGCCGGCACCGGCTGCAGCGCACGCTCCACGGCGGCGACATCGGCACTGCGCTGCCACCAGACCCAGCCGACCCAGGCGGTGCGGCCCGCCACCATCAGCAGCATCGCCGCCGCCAGCACGGGGGCGAAGCGCGCCGGCAGGTTGGGCCGCAGCGCCACCAGGGCCAGGATGCAGCCCATCTGGGCAAAGCGGCGGTCCAGCCAGCCGGTGCCGACGGCGAAATCCGGGAAGGCCAGGAACAGCACCGCCATGCCGGCCACTGCGACGAACAGCCCGGCATGCCAGCGCAGCCAGCCGCGGGCGGCGGCCCAGGCCAGCGGCACCAGCAGGAACAGCAGCGCCAGCAGGTCCGGCTTCAGCCGATAGGTCTGAATGGCCGCCAACCCGTTGCGCAGCTTGCGCCCGGGGTCCGCCAGCAGGGCCAGGCTTTCGGCCAGCGGGCTGCGCGGGGCGGCATCCGCGGCGGTGTGCGAACCAGGCAAGGCCGGCGCCAGCACCACCAGCAGCGCCACCGCCGCCACCGCCGGCGCCACCGCCAACAGCACGGTCCGTATGCGGGGCCAGCCGAACCAGCCGCGCGCCTGCGGCCCCAGCGCCAGCCCACCCAGCACGGCGGCGTACAGGAACAGGGCGAAGGCGTGCATCACCCCGAGCACGAAGCCGACCGCGAGCCGCAGCACGAACCCGGCCCAGCCGGGCTGGCGCGCCACCCAGGGTTCGGCCGCCGCCGCCAGCAGCGCCATGCCGACGCCGATGTTGAAGTTCAGGAAGCCGGCCAGCAGGGTCAGGTTCCAGGCGAAGATGCCGAAGCCCAGTTGCCACCAGGACCAGCCGCCGAACAGCCGCCGGTTAAGCAGCGCCGCGCCCAGCACCGGCAGGGCGGCGCCCAGCCAGATGTAGACCGGCCCCTGCAGCGTGGCCGGCACGAAGCGGCCGGGCCCCCAGGCCAGCAGGTCGATGCCGATATTGGTCAGCGCCGCCCAGTCCAGTTCATAGAAGGCCGCCATCGGCCCCTGGTCCAACCCGCCCGACAGCAGCCAGATGCGCGCGAGGTGGTTGGGATAGTCCAGCAGCATCGGCAGCGGCACCGCCAGGATGGGCAGCGCCAGGCAGGCCAGGCTCAGGCCCAGCAACAGGCGAATCGGCATGGGGCAGCGGCTTCCGCGAGGTTTACCGCAATGCACAACGGCGCCCCGCCGCTGCGGTTGCCGCCGCCTGGGGTCAGGTCTCCATCGGTTCCTCGGGCGCCGGGTTGTCCGCCCAGTCCTGCACCAGGGTGAAGCCGACAGCCAGCAGCACCGGCCCCAGGAACAGCCCGAGGAAGCCGAAGGCGAAGACCCCGCCCAGCGCGCCCAGCAGCGTCAGCAGCAACGGCAGGTCGGCCCCGCGGGAGATCAGCCAGGGGCGGATCACGTTGTCGACGCTGCTGATGCCGAGCGCGCCATACAGCCCGAGGAAGATGCCCCAGCCATTCTGCCCCTGGGTGAACAGCCACAGCGTCGCCGGTATCCACACCACCGGCGCGCCGACCGGCAGCACGGAGATGCAGCCGGCCACGACGCCAAGCAGCACCGGCTGCGGCACGCCGGAGATCCACAGCCCGATCGCGGTCAGCACGCCCTGCGCCACGGCGGTGCCGAGCAGGCCATAGACCACGCCGCGGGTCACGTTGCCGGTCAGTTGCACCAGGCGGGCGGCGCGGCTGCCGGCGAACTGCCGCAGCACCGCCTCGCTGCGGGCGGCGATCGCGCGGCCATCGCGATACAGGAAGAAGGCCAGCACCAGCGCCAGCAGCACCTCGGCCAGGCCGGACAGCACCGCCAGCAGCACCGAGAGCGCACCCTGGGCGATATCGCCGGCATAGGGTTGCAGCAGCTCCGTCATGCCGGACAGGCCGGCGCTCAGCCCGCCGAGCTTCTCGCCCAGGTAGGGGCCGACCACGGGCAGATGCGCCAGCCAGTCGCCCAGCCCGGGCAGGCCATCGGTCAGCAGCGCCTGCACGCTGGCGCGCAGCCGGTCAACCTCGTCCCGCCGGGTCGGCGCCACATAGACCAGCGGCAGGCCGAGCAGCAGGAACTCCACCAGCACCATGGCCAGTGCCGCCATGCTGGCGGGCAGCCGCGCCCGTTCGCGCAGGAAGCGGTAGGCCGGCCAGGTCGAGAACACCAGGATCGCCGCCCAGAGCAGCGCCGACAGGAAGGGCCGCAGCACCAGCAGGCAGCCGACCGCCAGGCCCAGCATGGCCAGCAGCCCGACCGCCCGGGCCGGTTTCAGCAGGCCTTCCTGCGCGGGGGAATCGGCGGGCATCCGGGCGGCTCCTTCAGGTTCCGGCATTGTTAGACCGTGATGACCCGCGGGGGGAACCTCGGCCATGCCAGGGCGCCCGGCAGGGGGTTTAGCCAGGCGCCGACCGCGGCCGGCCCCCTGGCCACGCCGCGCCCCGCCGGCTAACTTTCGGCCCAGATCAGAAGCCAGGAGGAAGGCCGCCCATGCCGCGCTTCGCCGCCAATATCTCGATGATGTTCACCGAGGTGCCGTTCCTGGACCGCTTCGAACGTGCCGCCCGCGCCGGCTTCAAGGCGGTGGAGTTCCTGTTCCCCTATGAATTCCCTGCCGCCGAGATCGCCGCCCGGCTGAAGGACAATGGCCTGCAGCAGGTGTTGTTCAACGGCCCGCCCGGTGATTGGACCCGCGGCGAGCGCGGCATCGCCGCCCTGCCCGGCCGCCAGGCCGAGTTCCGCGAGGGCATCAGGCAGGCGCTGGAATACAGCGTGGCGCTGGGCTGCCCGCTGCTGCACGTGATGGCCGGGCTCAAGCCCGAGGGGATGCCCTACGACACCATTCTGGCGACCTATGCCGCCAACCTGGCCTGGGCAGCGCGCGAAGCCCACAAGGTCGGGGTCAAGCCGATCATCGAGCCGATCAACCACCGCGACATCCCCGGCTTCTTCCTGAACACCACGGACCAGGGCGCCGCGATCATCCAGGGCCTGGGGGCGGAGCGAGTCGGCCTGCAATTCGACCTTTACCACTGCGCCATCACCGAGGGCGACATCAGCCGCCGCGTGGAGAAGCACCTGCCGCTGATCGCCCACATGCAGGTGGCCGACAACCCCGGCCGCAACGAGCCCGGCACCGGCGAGGTCAACTGGCCCTTCGTGTTCCGCCGGATAGACGAGCTGGGCTACCAGGGCTGGATCGGCTGCGAATACCGTCCCGCTGGCGAGACCGAGGCCGGGTTGGGCTGGTTCGACGCATTCAGATGAGCCCCGGGGGCCGACCTGAGCCCGTGCCGTGCCGCGGGCTCGCCCGAGGGACGGCGGCCATCCGGCTTCCCCGCCGCCAGGCCGGCCACCACGATCAGCCAGCCCGGCCTTCGCTTCCCCGTCCAGCCTGCCGCAACGGAGCATCCTCATGAAGATCGGTTTCATCGGCCTCGGCATCATGGGCAAGCCCATGGCGCTGCACCTCAAGGCGGCCGGGCACGAGGTGGTGGTGCCGGAGCGCGCCAGCCTGGACGCCGAGCTGCGCGGCGCCTTCAGCGTGGTGGCGGACGCCGCCGCGGTGGCCAGGGCGGCCGAGGTCATCATCCTGATGGTGCCCGACACCCCGGACGTGGAAGCCGTGCTGTTCGGCCAGGGCGGCGTCGCCGCCGGGCTGGCCAGGGGCAAGCTGGTCATCGACATGTCCTCGATCAGCCCGACCGCCACCAAGGACTTCGCCGCCCGGATCAATGCGCTGGGTTGCGACTACCTGGACGCTCCGGTCTCGGGCGGGGAGGTCGGTGCCAGGCAGGCCACGCTGACCATCATGGTGGGCGGCCCGCAGGCGGCGTTCGACCGGGCGACGCCGCTGTTCCAGCTGATGGGCAAGAACATCACCCTGGTCGGTGAGGCCAATGGCGCCGGGCAGACCTGCAAGGTGGCCAACCAGATCATCGTGGCCCTGACCATCGAGGCAGTGGGCGAGGCCATGGTGTTCGCCAGCAAGGCCGGCGCCGACCCGGCCAAGGTGCGCCAGGCGCTGATGGGCGGGCTGGCAACCTCCCGCATCCTGGAACTGCACGGCGAACGCATGGTGAAGCGAACCTTCGCGCCGGGTTTCCGCATCGTGCTGCACCAGAAGGACCTCAACCTGGCCCTGCAATCGGCGAAGGAGCTGGGCGTGGCGCTGCCGAACACGGCTTCGACCCAGCAGCTGCTGTCGGCCTGCATCGCCAGCGGCAGCGGCCAGCTGGACCACTCCGCCCTGGTCAAGGCGCTGGAGACGCTGGCAAACCACAAGGTTGCGCCCGACGAGGCTTGACAACCAGCGCGGAGCCCGATTCGTTCCGCCACCACCCTGCAACCTTTGCGTTATTCATCTGGTTGCATTCAACCGTTGCATTTGCGTCGGACGTGTAGCATTTTCTGCCGTATCTCTCGTACTGACACACCCGTCTCACTTTGCTACTTTGCGTCTAGAAGACCCTGACCACCGGAGGTTTCGATGCGGTTTGCCGATATCGGGCAGCAGTTGCGCGCCTACCGGTTGGAATCCGGCCTCCGTGCCGAGGAAATCGCAGCCCGTCTCGGCGTCTCCCGGGCGGCGCTGTATCGCTACGAGAAGGGCGAGGTCATCAAGCTGGACACGATCCGGCGGCTGGCGGAATTGCTGAAGATCTCGCCGCTGTCGCTGCTGGGTATCGGCGTCGAATATTTCTCGCGTCCGGTCGCCTTCCTGGAACGGCTGCGCCAGGTGGAGGAGCAGGCCGACCAGTTGCTGCTGGTGGGCGGCGCCTTCTGCTACCAGACCAGCACCGAAGCGGTGGAAGGCGCCATTGCCGAGGCCTGGACCGAAGCGGCCGACGCCGCCGGGGACCGTTCCCAGGCGCGGGCCGGCGCCGACCAGGCGCTGGGCCTGCTGGCCGCCCGCCGCAAGCTGCACCAGCAGCGCCGGCCGAACATCATCGGGATTTTGTCCGAAGGCGCCATGCGCCGCTTCCTCAGCGAAGGCGTCGCCGCCGGGCTGAACCTGCCGGAGCGCACCCGCGCGCGCTGCCGGGTGGCCGCGGCGAATGAATGCGAGAGCATCGCCCAGCAGATGGAAAGCGTCCCCATTGGGCTGCAGCTGGGGCTGACCAGCGCCGCCGACCCGTCCGGCACCTTCATGGTGCTGCGTGGGCGGGAACGCGCCCATGTCATCGGCGCCCCCTTCCCGGCGGATACCGCGCCGAATGGCGGGCTTGGCGTGGCCATGATCACCTCGGCCGACGAAGCCGTGGCGGTGCACCAGCGCGTGGCCGAAACGGCGTGGCGCGACGCGCTGAAGGGCGCCGCCGCGGCGGCCCGGGTGCGCGAGCTGATCAAGCAATACCGGGTGGATTGAACCGGCGCCGGCTACAGCTTCAGCCGCGCCTCGTAGACCTCGTCGTCATCCGGGCTGCGCTGCACCCGGAAGCCCAGCGCGCGGACGAAGGCCAGCATCGGCGCGTTGTCCGCCAGCACCTGGCCGACCACCTCCGCCATGCCCTGCTCGCGCGCCCATTCGAACAGGCGCAGCATCAGGTGCTTGGCCACGCCCTGGCCCTTCATCTCCGGCACCACCACAACCGCGAACTCGCCGCTGCTGCCGCCCAGCAGGCCACCGGGGTCGCGGATAAGCCGGGCCACGCCGGCGATCTCCTCCTGCCCGTCGGGCCGGCGGTGCATGGCGACGAAGGCCATCTCGCGGTCGTAGTCGATCTGGGTGAGCCGGGCGATCATCTGCGGCGAGAGTTCCCGCATGGGCGAGAAGAAGCGCCAGCGGATATCCTCGGGCCGCAGCTTGCCGAAGGCTTCCGCGTGCGCGGCTGCGTCCTCGGGCCGGATCGGGCGCACCGTCAGCGACAGGCCGGAGCGGGTACGGAACGGCCGGGTCAGCTCCGCCGGATAGGGCGGCACCGCCAGCTGGCTGGTCTCCCCGACCGGGTGCAGCGTCAGCGCGGCATCGGCGGCCAGCACGCCCTCGCCGTCGACGAATAACGGGTTGATGGTCAGCGTGGCGACCTCGGGGAAGTCGATGGCGATCTGGGACAGCCGCACCAGCGCATCGGCCACCGCCGGCACGTTGGCTGGCGGATGGTCGCGGAAGCCCTCCAGCAGCCGGGCGATGCGGCTGCGTTGCACCAGTTGCCCGGCCAGGGCCAGGTTCAGCGGCGGCAGGTCGAAGGCCTCGTCGCCGGCCAGGTCGGCCGCGGTGCCGCCGCTGCCGAAGCCGATCCAGGGGCCGAACATGGCGTCGTCGCCCAGCCGCAGCCGCAACTCGGTGGCGCGGGCGGCCATGCGCTCCACCACGAAGCCCTCCACCCGGGCATCCGGCCGTAGCCGGGCCACGCGCTCCTGCATCAGGGTGGCGGCCTTGAAGGCGCCCTCGGCGCTGCCCAACCCCAGCACCACACCGCCGACCTCGGACTTCCAGACGATGTCGGGGCTGCGGATCTTCAGCGCGACGGGGAAGCCCAGCATGGCGGCGGCGGCGCTGGCCTCGGCCGGGCCGGCGGCGCGGCGATGCGGCACCACCGGCACGCCATAGGCGGCCAGCACGCCCAACGCCGTATCCTCGGTCAGGGAAAGCCGGCCGGCGGCGCGGGCTTCATCCAGGATGCGGCGCACGGTTGCCCGGTCGGGCGCCAGTTCCAGCACGTCGCGCGGCGGCAGTTCCACCGCCGCCAGCCGATTGCGGCGGTCCTGTACCAGGTGCATGGCACCGCGCACCGCGGCTTCCGGCGTGGCGAAGACGGCCAGCCCGGCCTTGGCCAGCGCCTGGCGCTGGCGGCCGGCGGTTTCCTGCCCCAGCCAGGCGGCCAGGATCGGCGCGCTGCGGCGGCCGGCGCGGGT
>CAIMOR010000315.1 GCA_903843125.1 uncultured Rhodospirillales bacterium | reverse complement strand
CGGTCGCGATCAGGCCTCCGGCGCCAACTCCGCCGGCGTCACCACCCACACGCTGCCGCCATAGCCCGGCGGCTCGCAGCGGATCGGCAGCGCGTTCGGCGTCCGCACGTTCGGCTTGTGGCCGAAGGCCAGGCGCAGCGCACGGAACAGCGCGCCATGCGCCACCACCAGCACCGGCGCCGGCAGCGCGGTCGCCCGGTTCACCGCCGCCACCGCGCGCTCGTACAAGCCGGCAAAGCTCTCGGCGCCGCTCGGAGTATAGCTGCCCTCGATCCAGCTGTCGTACCAGTCGCCCATCGGCAGCCCTTCCTGCTCGCCGAACTCCACCTCGCGCAGCCCGTCGTCGAACTGCACCGGCAGGCGCAGCGTCGCGGCCACCGCCTCGGCCGTCACCCGCGCCCGCACCAGCGGCGAGGCAACGATCGTCGCGACCTCGATCCCAGCGCCGAAGGTCAGCGCCGCCCGGCGGGCCTGCTCCAGGCCCACCTTGTTCAACGGAATATCGGTGGTGCCCTGGGACAGCCCCTGGGCGTTCCAGTCGGTCTCGCCGTGGCGGAGGAACCAGAACGGCACGGGGTTCAACGGGGTCATGGCGGGTTTCCTGCGCGGCCTTCGCCTGCCATGACGCAGCAGGGCCGGCCCGGTCAAGGGCCGGCCACGCCCGGCCGCTACGCCAGGCCTTCGGCCTTCATGGTCCGCTGCACCGCCGGGCGGGCGTTCATCCGGGCGTAATGCGCGGCCACGTTCGCCGGCAACTGCCTGTTCAACCGCGCCACCCACCAGAAGCACACGTAGAACAGCGCGGTATCGGCAAAGCTGAACGCGCCGCACACGTAGTCCTTGCCCGCCAGCTGCTGGTCCAGCCAGCCGAGGCCCTTCTCGAAGATCTCGATGCCGCGGGCCTTCACCGCCTCCTGGTCGGCCTCGGTCGGGGCGAAGTTGCTGGGCCGGAAGATCCGCCCGAACCCCTGCATGTGCATCGTCGCCACGCAGAAATCGGTCACTTCCAGCGCATGGGCCAGCGCCTCGGCGCCCTGCGGCATCACCTTGGCCTCAGGGCTGGTCGCCGCCAGGAAGGTGGCAATCGCCGGATACTCGGTCAGCACCCCGCCGTCGTCCTTGACCAGGGTCGGCACCTTGCTCTTCGGGTTCACCGCGGTGAACTCCGGCTTGAACTGCGCGCCCTCGCGCAGGTTCACCAGCTCGGCGTCGTAGGGCTTGCCGATCTCCTCCAGCAGCACGTGGATGCCGATGGAGCAGGCGCCGGGCGCGTAGAACAACTTCATGGCCACATCTCTCCCGTTGCGGCCCGCCGACGGGGCCGGGGGGGACAGCCTAGCCTCAGTTGAACAGCGACGAAACCGAGGTCTCGTCGCTGATCCGGCGCATCGCCTCGGCCAGCAGCGGCGCGATGGTCAACTGACGGATATTGCTGGAGACCCGCACCGCTTCCGTTGCCTGGATGCTGTCGGTCACCGTGGTCATCTCGATCGGGCTGGCGCCGATCCGCGCCACCGCCCCGCCCGAGAGCACGCCGTGGGTGACGTACACCGAAGCGCCGGCGGCGCCGTTCTTCAGCACCGCCACCGCGGCGTTGCAAAGCGTGCCGCCGGAATCGACCATGTCGTCGATCAGGATGCAGTGCCGGCCTTCCACGTCGCCGATCACGTTCATCACCTCGGAAACCCCGGCCCGCTCGCGCCGCTTGTCGATGATCGCCAGCTCGACATTGAGGCGGGAAGCCAAGGCGCGCGCCCGCACCACGCCACCGACATCGGGCGAGACCACCATCAGGTCGCGCCCCGGATAGCGCTGCTGGATATCGGCGGTGAACAGCAGCGCGGCCGAGAGGTTGTCCACCGGAATGTCGAAGAAGCCCTGGATCTGCCCGGCATGCAGGTCCATCGTCAGCACCCGGTTGGCGCCGGCCTCGGTGATCAGGTTGGCCACCAGCTTGGCCGAGATCGGCGTGCGGCCGCCGCTCTTGCGGTCCTGCCGGGCATAGCCGAAATACGGGATCACCGCCGTGATCCGCCGCGCGCTGGCGCGACGCAGCGCATCCAGCGTGATCAGCAGCTCCATCAGGTTGTCATTCGCCGGGTAGCTGGTGCTCTGCACCACGAAGACATCCTCGCCGCGGACGTTCTCGTGGATCTCCACGAAGACTTCCATGTCGGCGAAACGCCGGATGGAGGCGCTGGTCAGCGGCAGCCCCAGGGCGGCGGCAACCGCCTCCGCCAGCGGGCGATTGCTGTTGCAGGCGACGATCTTCATGCCAACCCCTTGGATATGCGGCCGCAGCAGCCGGTGAATAGCATCGCCGTTGCGGGCAGGGGAGGCTTCATCGCCCCGCCGCGGCGTGCAGTATCAAGATGACGGTTTCGTGTAAATCGCGCTGCCCGCGCGCCGTCCCGTGCGGCACGCATGGCGGCCAACGCCTCATCGGGCAGGCGGCATGGCCAAGGGGTTGCCGCCACGCCCGGGCAGCCCGGCCGGCAAGGGCGGCGGCCCGCCATTCGGCCCGGTGCTGCCGGGCGGCACCGGCGCCAAGCCGGGCGGCATCGCCGGCGGCACCGCCGAGGTCGCCGGCTCCGCCGTGGTGGCGTTGACCAGCACCTGGCGGATGCCGCCCGAGGCTTCCTCGGCCACCACATAGGCAACATCGCCCCAGGGCCGGTTCAGCGTGCCGGCGGGCACCTCGTTCATCTGCACCACCTGGCCCAGCTCCTCGCCGTCGCGCCGGCTGACCCGCCAGACGATCTCGACGCGCTGCTGCCCATTGGGCAGCGGCACCAGGTTGACGCGGCCCTCCAGCCCGAAGGTCGCGCCATCCGAGACCTCCTGCATCACGTAGCCATAGCGCGACAGGAACTCCCGCATCCGGGCGGTCAGCGCGGCATTGCCATCGCCCGGCGCGCCCGAGACCAGGGCGAAGCGGACCCGCGCCGGCCCACCGGCCAGCGCCACCGGGTCCATCTGCTTGCGCGCCGCATCCACCTGCAGCAGCAGCGTGCTGATCGCCCGCGCCGCCTGGCCCGCCAGGGGCGCGAAGGCGCCCGGCCCCGGGTTGGTCCAGACCTGCGCCGGCATCGGCTGCCCGGCGACCACGCCCTGCTCGTGGCCATCGGCGTCCAGCAGGCGGAACTTCGCCACCACGCCGCGCGGCGCGGATTCGGCGACGATGTCGATGTGCCAGTCCAGCGGCATCGGCCGGTCCGTGGCGGTGGCGGGCACCTCCTCGGCCTGCAGCGCGGTGGCCAGCGCCTCGGCCAGTTGCTTCGCCGCCTCGTCGGTCAGCAGCGCCTGGGTGGGCGGGGCAACCGCCAGGCGCAGCGCCAGGGGAATCGCCAGCCTGGCCCCGGTGCGGCCCGGCCGGCCGCGCAGCGGTTGCAGGTCGCTGCACGCCGCCGGCAGCAGCAATGCCAGCAGCAGCGCCAGCCGGGCCACGGCGCGCAGGCTGCCCGCGGTGGACCAGGCCCACCCGCCAGGGCCGCGCGCGCAACGGCGCCACGCGCCCGCCTGGCCGCGCCACCCGGCGCCGGAAACATCAAATGACAACACAGCTCACCAAAATCGTCAGAAGGGTGAAGAACAGGAACATCCACATGTAGGGCACGGCATCACCCCGGCAGCGCAATGGCGGAAAGCTGGTGGCCGATCGGCAGGCTGCCGTCATGCGTCGCCCGCCGATAGCTGAAGAAGCGCGCCGCATCGGCATAGGTATCCGCGCCCAGCCCGGCCACCGCGCCCAAGCCCAGCGCCTGCAGCCGCGCCAGGCAATAGCCCGGCAGGTCGAACCGCCACTTCGCCGCGCGCTCGCCGGCCACGAAGAACCGCGCATCCGCGGCCGCGCGCGCCAGCACCTGGTCGCGCAGGTCGGCGCCCACCTCGTAGCTCGGCTGATGGATGCACGGCCCCAGCACCGCCACCACGCGCTCCGGCCGCGCCCCCAGCGCGCCCATCGCCGCCACCGTCGCCTCCAGCACGCCCAGCACCGCGCCGCGCCAGCCGGCATGGCAGGCACCGACCACACCGGCCTCGGCATCGGCGAACAGCACCGGCCCGCAATCGGCCGTCACGATCCCCAGGGCCACGCCGCGCCGCCGGGTGACGAGGCCATCCGCCTGCGGCCGCGCATCCTGCGGCCAACCGGCCTTCTCCAGCACCGCCACCGCGGCGCCATGCACCTGGTGCAGCCCGAACAGCGCCGCCGGCGCCACGCCCAGCGCCCGCATCGCCCGCGCCCGGTTCTCGGCCACCAGCGCCGCGTCGTCCCTGCCGTTCAGCGAACAGTTCAGCGTGCCGAAGGCGCCGGCGGAAACCCCGCCGCGCCGGGTGAAGAAGCCGTGCGGCACGCCATCCAGCGCGGCATGGGTCAGGAATTCGGCTGTTGCGCTCATGCGGCCTCGAAGCCCGGGGGCGTGGGCAGGCCGGCATGGCACAGGCACAGCGCCTTGAACAGTTGCCCCATCGCCTCCGGCGCCACCAGCCGCTGCGCCGCCGAGAGCACCTCGCCCGCCTGGCGCGGATTGCTGCGCGCCAGCACCGCGGCACGCGAGACCAGCCCCAGCCGCTGCAGGAACAACCCCTGCGGCAGCGGGCCGTAAATGGCGGCACCGGCGGCCGCGGCGGCGCGGGCGCAGGCGGCGAAGTCGACATGCGCGGTCACGTCCACGCTGCCCGCCTCGGCCAGCGGGTCGGCCCGGCCATGCGCCCGCATTGCCTGCAGGCTGTCGCCGAACGCGCTCTCGGCCGGGCCATAGTCCAGCAGCAGCGCCGCGCCGGGCGCGTGGCGAAACCGCTCGCCCAGCGCGGTGCAGACCGCCAGCGCCGCCTCGCCCACCTCCTGCACCGCGCCCTCGGGCGCCGCATCGGGCAGGGCAGGGTGGCCGCCCGGCACCTCCACGAAGCCGCCATCCAGCACATGGCGCTCCAGCCAGCCGCCGCCGCGCCGCACGAACTGCCGGATCGGCAGCGCATCCAGGAACTCGTTGCCCAGCACGATCGCCGGCCCCGGCGGCAGCGTCGCCATGTCGGCGTGCCAGGTAGCCCCCGGCACCCGCGCCGCCTGCGCCGCCCGCAGCACCGGGCTCTGCTCCACGAAATGCACCGCCAGCGCTGCGCGGAACGCCGGCACCATCGCCGCCGCCCGCAGCGCATCCGCCATCAGCGTGCCGCGCCCCGGCCCCAGCTCCACCAGCAGCACCCGGCCGGGCGAGCCCAGCTGCTGCCAGACCACCGCGGCCCACAGCCCCAGGCACTCGCCGAAGGCCTGCGAGATCTCCGGCGCCGTGGTGAAGTCGCCCTTGGCGCCGAAAGGGTCGCGCGCGGCGTAGTACGCCGCCGCCGCCCGCGCCATGAAGCGGTCCAGCCGCTCCGGCTTCGCCCCGCTCAGCGCGCCGCCCCCGTCGTCGCGCGCGCTCAGCGCGCTGCGCCCGTCATCGCGCGCGCTCAGCGCGCTGCGCCCG
>CAIMOR010000314.1 GCA_903843125.1 uncultured Rhodospirillales bacterium | reverse complement strand
GTTCCGGCGCCTGGGTCAGCTCGCCAGCCGCGATGATGTCGTTGCGCCAGCTGGGCACCGCCACGGTCACCTGCGCCGCGTCCTGCGCCACCACGTTGAAGCCGAGCCGTTCCAGGATGCCCACCGCTTCGGCCGGTAGCACCGCGGCGTCGCCGCCATAGCTGGCCAGGCGCTCGAAGCGGAGCGTCGCCTCGCGCTGCCAGGCTGGCGTGGTGCCGGCGGCGGCAACGTCGCTGGCCTCACCACCGCAGAGCTGCAGGATCGTCTGCGTCGCCAGGTCCAGCGCCAGGGCGGGCAGCGCCTGGTCCACGCCGCGCTCGAACCGGGCGCGCGCATCCGTCCGCACGTCATGCCGGCGGCCGGAAAGCGCGATGCGCACGGGGTCGAAGATGGCGCATTCGATGAAGCACTCGGTCGTGCCCTCGTCGCAGCCGGTCGGCTCGCCGCCGATGATGCCGCCCAACGCCTCCGGGCCGCTTTCGTCGGCGATGATGCCGTCGTCCGGCGTCAGCGCGTAGGTCTTGCCGTTCAGTGCCAGCAGGCTCTCGCCGTCCCGCGCCATGCGCATGGTCAGCGTGCTGCCCTTCACCTTCGCCACGTCAAACACGTGCAGCGGCCGGCCGAGGCCGTAGGTGAACAGGTTGGTCACGTCCACCAGCGCGCTGATCGGGCGCTGGCCGATGGCGGAAAGCCAGTCCTGCAGCCACTTCGGGGAAGGCCCGTTCTTCACGCCCCTGACAGCGCGGCCCAGCACGTAGGTGCAGGCGCGCGGGTCCTGGATGCGCCAGGCCAGCGGGCTGGGATAGGCGGGCGTGATGCTCGGCGGCACCAGCGGCTTCAGCCGGCCCAGCCCGGCGGCGGCCAGGTCGCGCGCCACGCCATGCACGCTCAGCGCGTCGCCACGGTTCGGCGTGACGCTGATCTCGATGACTGGGTCGTCCATGCCGGCCCAGGCGACGTAGCTGGCGCCCACCGGCGCATCGGCGGGCAGGTCGATGATGCCGGAGTGGTCCTCGCCCAGGCCGAGTTCGCGGGCGGAGCACATCATGCCCTCGGACTTCACGCCGCGGATCTCGCCCACCTTCAGCACGGTGCCGGTGGCGGGGATGGTATCGCCCGGCATGGCGAGCACGCCGATGAGGCCGGTGCGCGCATTCGGCGCGCCGCAGACAACTGAGAGAAACTTGCCGTCGCCGGCATCCACCGTCAGCGCGCGCAACCGGTCGGCATTGGGGTGCTGCACCGCCTCCACCACGCGGGCGATGCGGAAGCTGGCCAGCGCGCGGGCCTTGTCCTCGACGCCCTCGACCTCAAGGCCGATGGTGTTCAGGCAGGCCAGGATGTCTTCGAGTGACGCCTCGGTCTCGAGATGCGTCTTCAACCAGGAAAGCGGGAACTTCATCTCACACACCCTCCGCCAGGCTGGGCGGGCTCAAGGGGTCGCTGGCCCAGTGGCGCAGCCAGCGCAGGTCGCTTTCATAGAAGGGCCGCAGGTCGGGCATGCCGTGCTTCAGCATGGTGATCCGCTCGATCCCCATGCCAAACGCAAAGCCCTGCCACTCCCGCGGGTCGATGCCGCAATTGGCCAGCACCTTCGGGTGGACCATGCCGCTGCCCAGAATCTCCAGCCAATCGCTGCCCTTGCCAAGTTCGCCGGTCTTTCGGCTCCAGCCGATATCCACTTCCATCGAAGGCTCGGTGAACGGGAAGTACGAAGCGCGGAACCGCACCGGCAAATCCCGGATGTCGAAGAACGCCCGCAGGAAATCGATCAGGCAGCCCTTCAGGTGGCCCAGCGTGATCCCGCGGTCGATCACCAGCCCCTCCACCTGATGGAACATCGGGCTGTGCGTGGCGTCGTGGTCGGCGCGCCAGGTGCGGCCCGGCGCGATGATGCGGATCGGTGGTTCCTGGCCCAGCATGGTGCGCGCCTGCACCGGGGAAGTATGCGTCCGCAGCACCGGGCGACGGCCATCAGGCCCCGCCGGCAGGTAGAAGGTGTCGTGGTCCTGCCGCGCCGGGTGGTGCTCCGGAATGTTCAGGGCACCGAAGTTCAGCCAGTCGCTCTCGATGTC
>CAIMOR010000313.1 GCA_903843125.1 uncultured Rhodospirillales bacterium | reverse complement strand
CGCGCTTCGCCGCGCTGCGCTCCAACGAGGTGAACCTGCGCGTTGGCCCCGGCACCGACCGCCCGGCGGAATGGACCTATCACCGGCGCGAACTGCCGGTGGAGATCGTCAGCGAATACCAGCAATGGCGCCAGATCCGCGACATGGACGGCACCGTGGGTTGGGTGCATGCGGCGACGCTGACCGGGCGCCGCACCTTCGTGGTGCGGGGCGCCGAGACGATGATGCGACGGCGGCCCGAGGCCGATGCGGCGCCGGTGGCACGGCTGATGCCCGGCGTGGTCGGGCGCATCCGCGCCTGCGTCGCCGCGGCCGCCTGGTGCGAGGTGCAGGCCGGCGAATATCGCGGCTTCGTCGTCCGCAGCGCGATCTGGGGGCTGGCGGCGGACGAAACCGTGGGGAATTGAGCGCCGGACGCGCTGAGCTGTTCTCCGGTGGCGCCGCGTCGCCGGCGGGGCTGAGCGGCTGGACGGCGGCCACCCGCCGGCGCTAGCCTCGGCGCCATGAGCGATACCGAACATACCCCGGCCATGCACGACATCGGCGGCATCCAGCGCTTCCACTGCACCCCGGTGGAGCGCGACGAGGCGCCGCCGGATGCCTTCGGTAAGCGGGTGGACGCGCTGCGCCAGGTGCTGGCGCGCAAGGGCTACATGACCGTGGACGAGTTGCGCCGCGGCATCGAGAGCATCCCGGAGCCGGAGTACTTCGCGCTGACCTATTACGAGCGCTGGCTGCGCAGCATCGAGCTGCTGATGCTGGAGAAGGGCGTGGTGACGCCGGAGGAACTGACGTGACCGCGCGCTTCGCCCCGGGCAGCCGCGTGCTGGTGAAGAACGACTGGCCGGAGGAACGCGGCCCCTGCCACATCCGCACGCCGCATTACCTGCGCGGCCGCGCCGGCCAGGTGGAGCGGGTACTAGGCGCCTTCCGCAACCCGGAGGACCTGGCCTTCGCCCGGCCGGCGGAGACGCGGGTGCTGTACCATGTGGTGTTCGACCAGCCCGGCATCTTCCCGGCCGATGGCAAGGCACCGGACAAGCTGCTGGTGGAAATATTCGAGCATTGGCTGGAGGCTGCCTGAGCATGTCGAACCCCGCCCGCGCCGAGAGCGTCGAGCAACTGGACCGGCTGGTGGCCGCACTGCTGGCCAAGGGCGTTGTCACCGAGGCCGAGATCGCCGAGCAGCAGGCCAGTACCGACCGCGCCAGCCCTGAGATCGGCGCCCGCATCGTCGCCCGCGCCTGGCTGGACCCGGCCTGGCGGGCGATGGTGCTGCGGAACGGCACCGAGGGCGCGGAGGCGCTCGGCGTCTCGATGGCCGGGGCACCGCCGCTCGGCGTGCTGGAGGATACCGCGAAGCGCCACCACCTCATCGTCTGCACGCTGTGCAGCTGCTATCCGCGCGCCGTGCTCGGCTATCCGCCGCATTGGTACAAGAGCTTCTCCTACCGCAGCCGCGTGGTGCGGGAGCCGCGCGCGGTGATGGCTGAATGGGGCAGCCCGGTGGCGGACGACATCGAGCTGCGCGTGGTGGACAGCACCGCCGATTATCGCTGGATGGTGCTGCCGGTGCGTCCGGCGGGCACCGATGACTGGACCGAGGACCAGCTGGCGGCGCTGGTGACGCGCGACGTGCTGGTGGGCGTGGCCCTGCCGAAGCTGCCCGCCTGAGCCACGCCACCGAACCGGCCGACGGGCTGCCGCCTCGGCGGCGGCGCTGGGCCATCGCCTCCATCGTAGGCTCCATCGTGATCACGGTGATGGACACCGCGATGGTGAACCTCGCGCTGCCGACCATTGCGCGCGACCTGGGCATTTCGCCCGCGACCGCCACCTGGCTGCCGAACGCCTACCTGCTGGCGGTGGTCACCACGCTGCTGCCGGCGGCCTCGCTGGGCGAGATCTTCGGCTTCAAGCGGGTGTTCCTGCTGGGGATGCTGGTGTTCTCGCTGGGCGGCGTCGCCTCGGCGCTGGCGCCCAGCTTCTGGCTGCTGCTGCTGTGCCGGGTGGTGCAGGGCGTGGCGTCCTCGGCGGTGCAGTCGCTGACCGCCGGCGTGGTGCGCTATACCTATCCGGCCGCGCAGCTGGGTCGCGCCATCGGCATCAACGCAACCTCGGTGGCGATCTCCTCGGCGACGGTGCCGACATTGGCCTCGGCGATCCTGGCGGTGGCGCCGTGGCCGGCGCTGTTTGCGGTGGTGGCGCCGATTGGGCTGGCCTGCTGCGTCATCGGCTGGAAGGCACTGCCGAATACCCCCCGCAGCGGCCGCAGCTTCGACGCGCCGAGTGCCTGGCTCAACGTGCTGGCCTTCGGCCTGCTGTTCCTCGGCATCGACATGCTGCTGCCGCGAACCGGGCTGGCGCTGGTGCTGCTGGGCATTTCCGGCCTGTGCTGCTGGCTGCTGGTGGCGCGGCAGCTGACCCAGCCGGCGCCGATGCTGCCGCTGGACCTGCTGCGCAACCGGGTGATCGGGCTGGCGGTGTGCGGCTCGATCTTCGGATTCTCGGCCTGGTCGGTCAGCTATGTCGCGCTGCCCTTCCTGCTGCAGGGCGCGGGCTGGAGCCAGGTGCAGACCGGCCTGGTGATGACGCCCTGGCCGGTGGCCCTGGCCTTCGCTGCACCGCTGGCAGGCCGGCTTTCGGACCGGGTTTCGACCGCGCTGCTGTGCGCCGGCGGCATGGGCAGCTTCGCCTGCGGGCTGTTGCTGGTTTCGGGCCTGGGCGGGGCGGCGCCACTGCCGTTGCTGGGGGCCAGCCTGGCCCTGTGCGGCGCCGGTTTCGGCTTCTTCCAGACGCCGAACAACCGCACCATGCTGGGCGCGGCGCCAAAGGCGCGCAGCGGCGGCGCGGGCGGCCTGCAATCCACCGCGCGGCTGCTGGGGCACACCAACGGCACCACGGTGATGGCGCTGTGCTTCCAGCTGGCCGGCACTGGCGGGCCACAACTGGCGCTGGCATTCGGCATCGGCTTCGCCCTGCTGGCGGCGGGGTTCAGCCTCTCGCGCAGGAATGTGCGGTAGGGGCTATGGCCTGCAGCATCGGGCGGCGCGGCCATCGCCGCCTTTTTGAGGGCGCGGCTGTCGCCGCTTCTTTTGGGGGTGCGGCTATCGCCGCTTCTTTCGAGGGTGCGGCTATCG
>CAIMOR010000312.1 GCA_903843125.1 uncultured Rhodospirillales bacterium | reverse complement strand
TTTCCGCCGGATCGATGCCATGCACTATGTGCTGGCGCATGACGACGGCCAGGGCGTCGCCGGCATCGCCCAGGCCGATGTCTGCCTGGTCGGCGTCTCCCGCTCCTCCAAGACGCCCACCTGCTTCTACCTGGCCAATCGCGGCATCAAGGCGGCCAACGTGCCGATCGTGCCCGGTGCCGAGCTGCCGCCCGAACTGGCGGAACGCACCGTGCCGGTGGTCGGCCTGACCATCGACACCCACGCGCTGATCGAGATCCGCCGCCACCGGCTACGCCTGATCGGCGCCCACGGCGTCAAGCACGACACCACCGAATACATCGACCCCGAGGCGGTGAAGACCGAGATCCTGCAGGCGCGGCGGCTGTGCAACCAGCATGGCTGGCCGGTGATCGACGTGACCCGGCGCAGCATCGAGGAAACCGCGGCGACCGTGCTGCAGCTGATGGAAGCCTGGCACGTCCGCCGCGGCGCCGCGCCGACCCAGCCCGCCATCGACCCGGCGGCCAGGGTGCTGGGCGGCACGCCATGACGTTGCAGGCGGCCGAGCCGCGGCTCGTGCTGGCCTCCGGCTCGGCCAGCCGGCGGGCGCTGCTGACCGCCGCCGGCCTGCGGTTCGAGGCGCGGCCGGCCGCGGTGGACGAGGCGGAACTGAAGCTGGCCGCCCAGGCGGAGGGACTGCCGGCCGGCGACGCCGCCCTGCTGCTGGCCGCCGCCAAGGCCGAGCGCGTCGGCCGGCGCGACCCTGAGACGCTGGTGATCGGCTGCGACCAGCTGCTGGTCTGCGACGGTGCCTGGTTCGACAAGCCCGAGGACATGGCCGGCGCGGCCGAACACCTGCGCGCCCTGTCCGGCCGGGCCCATGTGCTGGAAACCGCCACGGTGGCCTGGCGCGGAGGCCGTCAGGTCTGGCAGCACCTGGAGCGCCCTCGCCTGACGATGCGCCCGCTCAGCGAGGCCTTCATCGCGGCCTACCTGGCCCTGGATGGCGAGGCGGTGCTCGGCTCGGTCGGCGCCTATCGGCTGGAAGGGCCGGGGGTGCAGCTGTTCGACCGGATCGAGGGCGAGCACAGCGCCATCCTCGGCCTGCCGCTGCTGCCGCTGCTGGGGTTCCTGCGCCAGCACGGCGTGCTGGCAGGCTGAGGCGCCGCCGCCCCGCGCGGGCACGGCCGCACCGCCAAACCCATCGCCGAAACCTGTGGCCCGGCGGCATCCCAGCCCCGGTTCCATCACAGCCGCGGCATTTGAAGATTGACTACAATATTCAAGATCACGATACTGCGATCCATCGTCGGCTCGCCCCCGCCGGCGCCTGGGATCACCGCTCATGCCCAATCTCTCGCTGCCGGTCCCCGTGCCCGGCCTGAGCCGCGCTGTTGCCGCCGCCGACCAGCCGCCGGCGCGCCGCGCGCGCGCCGCGGAACCGCGCGGCCACCTGGCGCTGACCGCCGAGAATGGCGGTCTGACCCCCTGGTGCGGCCCGGCCGCGGTGGCGCTGGCCACCGGGCGCAGCTATGGCGAGGCCGGGGAATTGCTGCGGTGCAGCGCGCCGGCGTGGTACCCCGAACGCGGCCCCATTGTCACGGCCTATTGGCGCGACCTGCTGGCCGCGCTGCGCCAGGCCGGCGTCGAGCACGAGGTGCTGGACCCCCGGCCGGACCTGCCGCGCGACAGCCTGCTGCGCTTCGTCCGCGGTAACCTGGCGCCGGGCTGGTACCTGCTCCGCGTCACCGACCATTTCCTGCTGGTGCACCATGAGGGCTTCGGCGTTGCCACGGTGCACGACAACCGCCATTCCGGCGCGCTGCTCGGCGCCCGCACCCATGGCCGCCGCAAGGTGACGCACGTGGCGCGCCTGCTCGGCGGCCCGCTCGCCGCCTGACCGGCCGCTTCAGGCCGGGCGAATCCCCGCGGCCCGCACCACGTCCTTCCAGCGGGCCAATTCGCTGGCCACCCGCGCCGCCATCTCCGCCCGGGTGCTGGCCACCACGCTGAAGCCGATCCGCGTCAGCCGCACCTCCACCTCCGGCAGCCGCAGGCAGGCGGCCAGCGCGGCGTGGATGCGGGCCAGCACCGCCTCCGGTGTCGCGGCTGGGGCGACGAAGCTGTGCCAACTGCCGCCCTCGAACCCCGGCAGCGTCTCGGCCACGGTCGGCACCGCCGGAAACAGGGGGTGGCGTTCGCTGCCGCCGGTGGCGATGCCCTTCAGCGCGCCGGCCTGCACCTGGCTGCTGACCGTGGCGATGTTGAGGAACGAGAGCTGCGTCGTGCCGGCGATCAGGTCCGTCGTCGCCGCGGCGCCGCCGCCATAGGGCACATGGGTCAACTGGGTGCCGGTGCGCTGGGCGAACAGCTCCATGGTCAGGTGTTCGCTGCTGCCGATGCCGGAGGTGCCGTAGCTGGCCTGGTTCGGGTGCGCCTTGAGCCAGGCGATCGTCTCGGCCACCGTGCCGGGCGGAAAGGCCGGATGCGCCACCAGCAGGTTCGGCGCGGCGATGGCGACCGTCAGCGGCGCGAAGTCGCGCACGGGGTCGTAGGGCAGGTGCGCCATCACATAGGGGTTCAGCGTCAGGATGCCGCTGGCGGCGATGAACAGCGTATGGCCATCCGGTGCCGCCCGCAGCGTCAGCTGCGCCGCCACCGCGCCATTGCCGCCGGGCCGGTTCTCCACCACCACCGGCTGGCCGATGGCAGCCCCGAGCGGCACCGACACCGCCCGCGCCAGCGTGTCGGAGGGGCCGCCGGCAACATAGGGCACCAGCAGCGTCACCGGCCGGCTTGGCCAGGGGGCGGATTGCGCCCGGGCAGGGGCAGCCGCGCCCAGCAGCGCGGCGGTCAGCAGGGGGCGGCGATGCATGGCGGTGGTCCTGTCAGGGGCTGCGCCGGCAGACGCAAACCGCGTGCCGTGGGCCGGACCGGCCGCGCGCCGCCTGCCCGGCCCGCGCCCGGTCCCGCGGTTCCCTCCCCGCGCCGCGGCGGCGTCGGTCGCCCGAAGGCGGCCTGCAACCTGGCGATCTGCCGGGTCAGGAACCGCACCACCGCGCCGCTGCCCGCGACCAGGCCTTGGCGGGATCATCTTTCCAGCAGGCCCCCGCCACCCGCCGCGCGCCGCCGCCGCGTCGCCAGGCTATCCGAACTCGGGCCCCGACGCCGCCTGATAGACCGCCGCCGCCCCGGGCAGGTCGGCGCCCAGCACCATGCGGGTGAAGGGCCGCTGCTGCAGCGCGCCCTGCGCCGCCAGCCAATCCCCCAGGCCGGGCACGTGGTCGCCCAGGTCCAGCACGGCGGCCTCCGGCAGGGCATGGCGCGCCGCCGCCAGCAGGGCGCGGGCGGTGGCGGCATCGCTGGCCCAGAGCGGACCCAGCCCGGGGTGCCGCAGCCCGTCCCGCCCCAGGATGGCGCCGCGGATCCGCCCGCCCGCCTCGGCCACCCAGGCGGCGGCCGGCAAGCGCCCGGCGAAGCCGCGCAGCAACGCCTCCCGCGGCGCGCCGAAGCCGGCCAGGTCCAGCGCCAGCACGGCCGGCCAATCCTCCTCGCGCAGCGGTCGCACCGCCACGCCGGCCTCCGTCGGCAGGGGCGCCGGCAGCAGCCAGCGGGCGAAGCCGCCGGCGTCGCGGAACCCCAGCCGGGCATAGACCGGCCGCCCCGCCGGCGTCGCATCCAGCGCCAGGCTGGCGATGCCGGCGGCCTGCAGGCTGTCCATCGCCCAGCCCATCAGCCTGGTCGCCAGGCCCTGGCGGCGCAGGTCCGGCCGCACCAGCACCATGCCGATCCAGGCCAGGCCCGGCCCGTAGCCGATGGTGGCGACGGTGGCCGCCAGGCATTCGGGGTGGCCGTCATCCAGCCCGCGTACCTGCCCGCCGCCGAGGAAGGCGGCCCAATCCGCCGGCAGCTGGTTCCAGCCGATCAGCGCGGAAAGCGCGGCGGCGCGCGGCAGGTCTTGGGCGGTCAGCGGGCGCAGGTCCATGCCCGGATCGGACCGTGCAACGGCGCCGCGGTCAAGCGCGGGCCGGGCTGGACGCGGCAGCGTTCTCAGCGCAGGAAAGCGCTGTCATCAAGGTGCCACGCCATGCGTCTGACGCTCTGCAACGAGGTCATCAAGGACCTGCCCTTTGCCCGGCAATGCGCGCTGACCGCCAGCCTCGGCTATGATGGCATCGAGATCGCCCCCTTCACGCTGGACCCCGAGGCGCCGCACCGGCTCAGCGCCGCGCGCCGGGCGGAGGTGCGCACCCAGGCGGCCGACCAGGGCCTGGCCATCACCTCGCTGCACTGGCTGCTGATCGCGCCGGCCGGGCTCAGCATCACCAGCGGCGACGCCGCCCTGCGTGGCCGCACGCTGGACGTGATGCAGGGGCTGATCGAGGTGGCCGCCGACCTCGGCGCCCATGTGCTGGTGCATGGCTCCCCCGGCGCGCGGCAGGTGGCCGCCGATGGCGATGCCGCCCGCGCCGAGGACGCGATGGCGCAGGCCGGCGCCTGGGCGGCCGGCGCCGGCCTGGTCTATTGCCTGGAACCGCTGGCGGCGCGTGAGACCAACTGGTGCACCACGGTCGAGGAAGCGGTCGGCGTGGTACAGCGGATCGACAATCCGGCGCTGCGCACCATGCTGGATGTCTGCGCCGCCGGGAATGGCGAGACCGAGGCGGTGACCACGCTGCTCGACCGCTGGCTGCCGACCGGCCTGCTGGCGCATATCCACCTGAACGACCGCAACCGCGGTGGCCCCGGCCAGGGCAGCGACCGCTTCGCCCCCATCCTCGCCACGCTGTACCGTCACGGCTATGCCGGGCTCTGCGGCGTCGAGCCGTTCGACTACTACCCGGACGGGCCGACCTGCGCCGCCCGCGCCATCGGCTACCTCCGCGGCATCCTGGAACTGCTGACATGACGCCGCCGCGGTTTGCCGTCGTCGCGGTCGAACGCCGCGAATGGCCGTTCACGTTGCGGCTGCCGTTCCGCTTCGGCGTCATCACCGTGACCCACGGGCGACAGGCGGTGCTGCGCGCCCGCATCCGCCTGGAGGATGGCCGCGAGGGCTGGGGCGTCGCCGCCGAAAGCATCGCCGCCAAGTGGTTCGACAAGGACCCCGCGCTGACCGACGCGCAGAACGAACACCAGCTGCGCCGCAGCCTGGAACTGGCCGAGGCGCAGTCGCTGGCGGCCGGCGCCGACACCGCCTTCGGCCACTTCGCCAATGGCTACGCCGCGCACGTTGCCGCCTGCGGGCGGGAGGCGCTGAACCCGCTGGTGGCCAGCTATGGCCGCGCCCTGCTGGACCGCGCCTGCCTGGACGTGCTGCTGAAGCTGTCCGGCGTCTCCTTCTTCGACGGCATGCAGGCGAATATCGGCGGCATGGCGCCGCACCCGGTCATGCCAGACCTCGGCAGCTTCGACTTCGCCGCGATGCTCGGCGGGCTGACGCCGGCGCGGCGCATCCACGCCCGCCACACGGTCGGCCTGGTCGACCCGATCGTCGCCGCCGACCAGACCGAGCGCGTGGAGGACGGCCTGCCGGAAACGCTGGAGGAGGTCGCCGCCACCTACCGGCACCGCTACTGGAAGCTGAAGGTCATGGGCGACGTGGCGCAGGACGTGGAGCGCCTGAGCCGCATCGCCGGCGTGCTGGACCAGGGCCCCGCCTACCACGCCAGCCTGGATGGCAACGAGCAATACGCCGACACCGAAGGCGCCGCCGCGCTGTGGCGCGCCATGGCCGCCGAACCGCGGCTGGCGCGGCTCTGTGCCTCCATCCTCTACATCGAGCAGCCGGTGAAGCGGGCCCGCGCGCTGGAGACCAGCATGGCCACGCTGGGCAGCGCCCGGCCGGTCATCATCGACGAAAGCGACGGCGCGCTGGACGCCTTCGTCCAGGCAAAGGCGCTCGGCTATGCCGGCGTCTCGTCCAAGTCCTGCAAGGGCGTCTGGCGCTCGCTGATCAACCTGGCGCGCTGCCGTGCCTGGGGCGGCGACCATTTCCTCTCCGGCGAGGACCTGACCACCCTGGCCGGCGTCTGCGTGCAGCAGGACCTGGCGCTGGTCGCGCTGCTCGGGCTGACGCATGTGGAGCGCAACGGCCACCACTTCGTCGACGGCTTCGCCGGCCGGCCGAAGGTGGAGGCGGTGCGCTTCATGGAAGCCCACCCGGACCTCTACGCCGACACGCCGCGTGGCCCGCGCCTGGCCATCCGCGACGGCGCGCTGGCGCTGGGCAGCCTGGACGTCCCCGGCCTCGGCGCCAACATCGAGCCGGACTACGTCGCCATGGAGGCGATGCCGAAGGCCGAATGGCCCCTATAGCAGGCCGATCACCAGCCGGGAGGTGAGTTCGCGCAGGCGTTCGCGCAACCCGCGCTTGCGCCATTCCTCCAGATGAATCTCGCGGCCCTCGGCCATGTCCGCCGCCAACACGCGTTCCACCGCCGCGGCGGTGTCGCGCCCCAGCACGATGGCATCCACCTCGTCGTTCAGCGCCACGCTGCGCCGGTCCAGGTTGGAACTGCCGATCGCCGACCAGGCGCCATCCACCGTCGCCAGCTTGGAGTGCAGCACGGCGTGCTCCATCTCGAAGATGCGCACGCCGGCCTCCAGCAGGTCATCATAGGCGGCATGGCCGGCTGCCAGCGCCGAGGGCGAATCATTCCACACCGGCAGCACCAGCCGCACATCCACGCCGCGCCGCGCCGCACGCGCCAGTTCCTCGCGCTCGTCATGCGTCGGCACGAAGAAGCCGGTCGAGGCCCAGATACGCTGCCGTGCGCCCTGCAGCGCCGTGGTCAGCGTCAGGTAGTAGCGCGGCTCGCCTTCGCCGGGTGCGCTGCCCAGAATGCGCATGCGCGCCGGCCCGCGCGGCGGCAGCGGCGGAAACCATTGGCGCGCCGGCAGCGCCGCGCCACCCTGAACCTGCCAGTTGTGCATGAACAGCTTCTGCAGCTCGGCCACCGTCGGGCCTTCCAGGCGGATGCTGGTGTCGCGCCAGCAGGCTGTCTCGGTATCCTGCCCGGGGGTGAAGCCGGTCGAAGGTCCGTGGCAGTCGTTCTCGTAGACCTTGTCCAGGTTGACCCCGCCCATGAAGGCGATGCGACCGTCCACGATCAGGATCTTGCGATGGTCGCGGTTGTTCGGCAGCCAGTGCTCGCGCGCCCGTATCGGGTCCAGCGGGTTGAACTCCAGCACCTGCGCGCCGAGCCGTTGGAGGTCGTCGAAGGCCGCGCGCGGGGTCGCCGCGCTGCCGAAGCTGTCGTACAGCATCGTCACCGCCACCCCCTGGCGCAGCTTGGCCGCCAGCAGGGTGAACAGGCTGTCGGCCATGCCGGGGGCATGGACGTCCTCCAGGATGTAGAACTCCAGGTTCACATGGTCGCGGGCGCCGGCGATGGCGCGGAACATCGCCGGGAAGGTCTCCGCCCCGTCGCGCAGGATGTCGATGTGGTTGCCGGCCAGCAACGGTGCGCCGTCCAGCGCCTCCATCCGCTGGGCATGGCGGTCCAGCGCGTCCTCCGGACCCGGTGCCACCGGCGGAATGCCGCCACAGCCGGCCAGCAGCAGCAGCAGCGCAAACATGAAACCGGGGGGTGAGTTCATCCGCTTCATTAGGGGCAGAACGCGCAAGCGGCAACGGCGCTGCGCCACCGCACCGGGATGTGCGCGCCGCCCGCGTCAGCAGGCCGCGGCGTGGGCTGCCTTGGCCCGCAGCAGCACCTGGTCCGGGTCCTCCTGCCACCAGCGGCGGCTCAGCAGCTCCAGCTCGCAGCACCCGGCATAGCCCGCCGCTTCCGCCATGGCGCGGATGGCCGGAATGTCGATGACGCCATCGCCGGGCATGCCGCGGTCGAATACCAGGTCGGTCGTCGGCACCAGCCAATCGCAGACATGGAACGCCGCGATCCGCCGGCCGGCCCGCGCCACCTGCTGCGCCAGCATCGGGTCCCACCACACGTGATAGACGTCGAGCGCTATGCCGAGGCCGTCGCCGAGCGCGTCGCACAGGTCCAGCGCCTGGGCCAGCGTGGTCAGCACGCTGCGGTCGGCGCAGGTCATCGGGTGCAGCGGCTCCAGCGCCAGCGTCACGCCCGCCGCCCGCGCCACCGGCAGCACCTCGGCCAGCCCGTCGTGGAACATGGCGCGGGCGCCCGGCAGGTCCTTGCTGCCCGGCGGCAGGCCCCCGCCCAGCACCACCAGGCAGCGCGCGCCCAGCGCATGCGCCTCCTCGATCGCGCGCAGGTTGTCGTCGATGGCGGCCCGCCGGCCGGTGGCATCCGCGGCCGGGAACGCGCCGCCGCGGCACAGGCCGGAGACGAACAGCCCGGCATCGCGGATGTGCCGCGCCGCTTGCGCCAGCCCCAGCGCCGCCACCTTGTCTCGCCACGGCGAGATGCCGGGGATGCCATGGCGCGCGCAGCCCTCGATGGCCTGGGCAAGGTTCCACTGGTCCCGCACCGTCGCGGTGTTCAGCGACAGCGGACCAGGTGCTCCCTCGGGGGCGCTCATCAGCCGACACCATGCGTGGCGAGCAGCGCGCGCATCCGGGAGCAGGCCATGTCGAGGTCGGCCAGCAGCCCCGCCGCATCGGCCAGCCGGAACAGCTCCGCGAAATGCTGGATCGAGCGGGTCGATTGCTGGCCGCCGACCATGGTGAAGTGGTCCTGATGCCCGTTCAACCACGCCATGAACACCACGCCCGTCTTGTAGAACCGCGTCGGCGCCTGGAAGATGTGGCGCGAGAGCGGCACCGTCGGCGCCAACATCCCGTGGAACAGCGCCAGGTCGCCGCCCGCCAGTGCCGCCAGCGCCCCGCCCACCGCCGGCGCGATGGGGTCGAAGATGCCCAGCAACGCATCCGAATAACCCTGCGCGTCGCCGGCGATCAGTTCCGCGTAGTTGAAGTCATCGCCGGTGTACATCCGCACGCCGGTCGGCAGGCGCCGGCGCATGGCGATCTCCTTCTCCTTGTCCAGCAGGCTGATCTTCACGCCATCCACCTTCGCCGCACTGCCGGCGATGACGCTGAGCGCCGTCTCCATCGCGGCGTAGTGGTCGTGATGGCCCCAGTAGCCTTCCAGCGCCGGGTCGAACATCTCGCCCAGCCAGTGGATGATGACCGGCTGCCTCACCCCGCCGAGGATGCGGGCATAGACCTGCTCATAATCCGCCGGGCTGCGCGCCGCCTTGGCCAGCGCGCGCGACGCCATCAGGATGATGCGGCCGCCCATCCGCTCGATCGCCTCGCATTGTTCCTCATAGGCGCGGATCACGTCGTCGACGCTGACGTCCGGCCCGGGCGCCAGGTGGTCGGTGCCCGCACCGCTCGCCATCACGGCGCCGGGATGGTCCTGCATGGCGTCCAGCGAGCGGCGGATGAGTTCCTTCGCGCCGACCCAGTCCAGCCCCATGCCGCGCTGCGCGGTGTCCATCGCTTCCGCCACGCCCAGGCCCAGCGACCACAGGTGCCGGCGAAACGCGATGGTGCGGTCCCAATCCACCTTGGTGTCCAGCCACGGGTCCTGCTCGGCCAGCGGGTCCGCCACCACATGCGCCGCGGCCAGCGCCACGCGAGGGAACGGCGGCCGGGCGCGCGCGAATTGGCGCGGCGCGCTGAGCGTGAACGGGGCGAGGCCAGTTGGTGTGGGCAGGGTGATGGTGGGCATCATCGGCTCCGCAGGAAGCGCGGGGGAGAACCCCCCCACCCGACTTTTTCCTGATGTTCAACACGCAAAAAAAGGAGGGGGCTTGGGGGAGTTCATCTCCCCCAACCTTCAGGCGTCGAGGGCAGGCAGATCGATCCAGCGGCGTTCGCGCCAACTGCGCAGCCCAGCCTCGGCCAGTTGCACGCCCTTGGCACCGGCCATCAAATCCCACGGGAAGGTCGCGGTCTCGCCGACCATGTAACGCAGAAACATCTCCCACTGGGCGCGGAAGCCGTTCGGGTAGTCCTGGCTGTTCGGCACTTCCTGCCAGCCGGCGAAGAAGTCGATCGGCTGCGGAATATCCGGATTCCACACCGGCTTCGGCGTGGCGACGCGGCTCTGCGTCCAGCATTTCTGCAAGCCGGCGACGGCGCTGCCATGCGTGCCGTCCACCTGGAAGGTCGCCAGGTCGTCGCGCCGCACCCGCGTCACCCAGCTTGAGTTGATGTGCGCGATGATTTTGTCCCCCTGGGCGCCCTTCAGCTGGAAGGTCGCATAGGCCGCGTCATCCACATCCGCCTGGTACGGCTTGCCGTCCTCGCCGATGCGCGTGGGAATATGCGTGGCGCCGAGGCAGCTCACCGCCTCCACCTCGCCGAACAGGTTGTCCAGCACGTAGCGCCAGTGGCACAGCATATCCAGGATGATGCCGCCGCCCTCGGCCGCCTTGTAGTTCCAGCTCGGCCGCTGCGCCGGCTGCAGGTCGCCCTCGAACACCCAGTAGCCGAACTCGCCCTTCACGCTGCAGATGCGGCCGAGGAAGCCGCTGTCGATCACCAGCTTCAGCTTGCGCAGCCCGGGCAGGAACAGCTTGTCCTGCACCACGCCATGCTTGATGCCGGCCGCCTTGGCCAGCCGCGCGACGTCCAGCGCATCCGCCAGGGTATCGGCCGAGGGCTTCTCGGTGTAGATGTGCTTGCCGGCGGCGATGGCCTGCTTCAGCAACCCGGCGCGCAGCACGGTGGTGGCGGCGTCGAAGAACAGCTCGTCCTTCGGGTCGGCCAGGCAGGCGTCCAGGTCGGTGCTGACGCGGGTGATGTTGTGCGCGCGCGCCAGCGCCTCCAGCCGCTCCCGCGAGCGGCCGACCAGGATGGGGTCCGGCATCAGCCGGTCGCCATTCGCCAGCCGCAGGCCGCCCTCGGCGCGGATCGCGGCGATGCTGCGCACCAGGTGCTGGTTGGTGCCCATGCGCCCGGTGACGCCGTTCATGATGATGCCGATGCGGCGTTCCGCCATGGGATGTTCCTTGCGTTGCGAAGCTTCGCGCCGGGCGGCGCTAGTCCTTCAGCCAATCGTCGAGGTGGTCGCGGACGAAGCCGTCGTCCGTCAGCTGCGGATAGCGCGCGGCCACCGCGGTGATCAGCTCGGCCTGCCCCGGCGAAAGCCCCTCGGCCGGGTCCAGGCACCAGATGCCGTCCAGCAGGCCCTGGCGGCGCAGCACCTCGTGGCAGCCGGCGATGCAGCCGTGGAAGGCGTGCGCCACGTCGAAGATCGCGGCGTTCATCTCGGTCACCTGCGCATCCAGCGCCAGCAGCTCCGGCGTCGCCGGCGCGCGGCAACGTTCCAGCACCTGCACCGCGGCCCGCGTCCACACGCTCCAATGCCCCAGCAGCCCGCCGACGATCCGTAACGGCGGGCCATCGCCCAGCGCGAAGGGCGTCAGCAGGTCGGCCACGATGTGGTCGTCGTTGCCGGTGTACAGCGCCACGCGGTCCTGGGCGCCGGCCTCCAGCACGCCGCGCAGCACGTCCAGCGTGGCGTAGCGGTTGAACGGCGCCAGCTTGATCGCAACCACGTTGTCGATGCCCGCGAAGCGCCGCCAGAAACTGGCGGGCAGCGGCACGCCACCCACGGCCGGCTGCAGGTAGAAGCCGAACACCGGCATCTCCCGCGCCACCGCCGCGCAATGCGCGATCATCTCGTCCTCGCTGGCGCCGCGCCAGGCGGCCAGCGACAGCAGCACCGCATGATAGCCCAGCCCGCGCGCAACCTGCGCCTCGCGCACCGCCTGTTCGGTCCGGCCGATGGCGCCGGCCACCAGCAGCGGTGCGCGGGCCTGTTCGGCGGCAACCTCGGCGGCCAGGCGCAGCACCGGCTCGTACAGCCCGATCTCGCGGATGGCGAATTGCGTGGTGTGGACGCCCACCGCCAGCCCGCCGGCACCGGCCGCCAGGTAGTAGCGCGACAGCGCCTTCTGCCGGCGCGGGTCCAGCGCCCGCGCCGCGGTCAGCGCCAGCGGATGCGCCGGGATCGCGCAACCGCCGCGCAACCGCTCGGCCAGGCCTTCGGGCCAGCCCCGCCAATGAAGCCCCATGGACGCATGCTCCCTGGTAACTGGTTGGTTACGTCGCGCCGCCGGCGGCCGAAGTCAAGGCCGCAGGTAGCCCAGCACCACCTCGGTGGCATGGGCTTCACGCGCCGCCAGCGCGGGTTCCGTCTCAAGCCCGGCGCCGAAGATGGTGCTCAGCGTATGCATGTTGGCAACGTAGAAATGCCCGACCGCCAGGATGGTGATGTAGAGCTGCATCGCGTCCACCCCGCGCCGGAACACGCCGGCCGCCTCGCCCCGCGCCAGCACGCCCTGCAGCAGTTGCAGCATCGGCGAATACATCGCCGGCACCTGGCTGCTGCGCTTCAGGTGCGCTGCCCGATGCACGTTCTCCTGGTTCAGCAGCGCGACGAACTCCGGATGCGCCGCGGTGTAGCGCAGGTTGAACCGCACCAGCCGCTGCATGGCCTCCACCGGCGGCAAGGCATCCACGCGCAGCGCGCGTTCCTCGGCGCGCTTGGCGGCATAGGCGGCTTCCAGCACCACCAGCCACAGCTCCTCCTTGCCGCCGAAATGCGCGTACAGCATGCGCTTGTTGGCGCCGGCCCGCGCCGCGATCTCGTCCACCCGCGCGCCCGCCAGACCCTTCGCCGAGAACTCCACCAGCGCGGCGTCCAGCAGGCGTTGGCGCGTCGCCTCGGCCCGCGGAGAGCGGACGCCGTCCGGCATCAGAAGCGGCCGTCCCGCACTTCGAACTTGGTCGGCTTGCCCAGCGCCCGACCGCCCTGCGCCACCCATGCGGCCACCCAATCCACCAGCAGGCCGAGCGGCACGCGGGGATAGCCGAACAGCGCGAAGGCGCGCCCGGCGTTGGAGAGCAGCGCATCCGGCGCTTCCTCGCCGACGAAGCTGGCCTCCCGCCCGAAGCGCTGGGCGAATTGCTGCGCCAGCCAGCGGATCGAGACGGTCTCCGGCCCGGTCACGTTCAGCACCGGGCAGGCACTGTTGGCATGGCGCAGCGCCCGCAGCGTCCAGGCATTGGCATCGCCCTGCCAGATCACGTTGGCATGGCCCATGCGCAGCGGCACCGGCGTGCCCGCGAACACCTTGGTGGCGACGTCGTGCAGCACGCCGTAGCGCAGGTCGATCGCGTAGTTCAGCCGGATGCCGAAGCAGGCGGTGCCGCGCGCCGCGCCGGCATGCTGGAACACCCGCTCCCGCCCGAGGCAGGAGGCCGCGTAGTCGCCGGCCGGCGCGGGCACGGTGCCCTCATCGGCGCCGCCCGAGCCCACCGGCACCAGCGGCATGATGTTGCCGGTGGTGAAGAACACGACCCGCGAGCCGGCATAGCGCTCCGCCACCATCGCCGGCAGCAGCACGTTCATCGCCCAGGTCAACTCCACCGCGCCGCTGCTGCCGAACTTCCGCGCCGCCATGAACACCACGTTCGGCGCCTCCGGCAGCGCGGCAAGCGCGGCGCGGTCCATCAGGTCGGCGGTCAGGCACTCGACGCCCCAGCCTTCCATCCGCTCGCGCAGCCCCGGCTCGCTCCAGCGCGCCACGGCGATGACGCGGCGCGCGGGGTCGGCGCGCTTGGCCAGGCGGCACAGCGTCGGGCCCATCTTGCCGGCGGCGCCCAGCACCAGGATGTCCCCGGGCGCGGCGGCCAGGTCCTCGACCAGCGCCGCATCGGGCCGGGTCATCACCTCCTCCAGCGTGGCTTCGTCGGCAATGTGTTCAGGCCAGGGTTGCATCGGCACCTCCATGCGCCAGGGTGGGCCGAAGCGCAGCCCGGCGTCCAGCTTCACTCAAGCGGCCAGCGCCATCGCCAGCAGGTCCGCGCTGGCCGGCGGCTCGGCCGGCGCCAGCGGGTCGCGCGGCAACACGCGGTGGCGCAGCACCAGGCGGGCCAGCTCGGCCCGCGCCGGCATGGCCAACTGCCGCGCCTCCCACAGCATCGCCGCCGCCGAGGTCAGGTGGTACAGCGCGCTCGCCGCCTGCCGCGCCAATGCGGGGTCCGCCAGCGCCGCCTCGGTCAGCGCCACGGCGCGGGACAGCGCCGCGGGCAGTTCCGGCGCCTCCGCCGCGTTGCCGGCGCAGGCAGCGATATGCGCCCGCAGCACCGGCAGCGAACCTTCCCGCTGCGCCGCCCGCAGCACGTCCAGCGCCACGATGTTGGAGGTGCCTTCCCAGATGCTGCCGAGATGCGCATCCCGCACCAGCCGCGGGTCGGCCCATTCCTCGATGTAGCCGCAGCCGCCGCGCACCTCCATCGCGTCGCCGGTCACCTTCCGCGCGTCCCGGCAGGCGCGGAATTTCAGCAGCGGCGTCAGGATGCGCAGCAGCGCATGGGCGCCCGCCTCGCCGGCATCGCTCCGCCGCAGGGCTTCCGCGGTCTGCAGCACCATGGTGCGCGCCTGCTCCATCGGCACCACCAGCTTCAGCAACTGCCGCTGCATCAACGGCAGGTTCACGATGGTCTGCCCGAACGCGATCCGGTGCCGCGCCACGAACATCGCCTCCGTCACCGCCCGCCGCATCAGCCCGGCCGCGCGCATGCCGTTCGAGAGCCGCGAGTTGTTGACCATGTCGGCCATCTGCCGGAACCCCGCCTCGGGGTCGCCGACCAGGTAGGCGGTGGCGCCCTCCAGCCTGATCTCGCCACTGGCCATCGACCGCGTGCCCAGCTTCGGCTTCAGGCGCACGATCCGGTAGCTGTTGCGCGTGCCATCCGGGCGTTCTCGCGGCAGCAGGAACAGCGAGATGCCCCGGTGCCCCAGCGGCCCGCCGCGCCGCCGCGCCAGCACCAGCGCCATGCCGGCATCCGGGTTGGAACAGAACCACTTGTCGCCGGTCAGCGCCCAGCTGCCATCGGCGGTCTCGCTCGCCTCCACCGCGGTCGCCGCCACGTCGCTGCCGGCGCCCTGCTCGGTCATGAACATCGCGCCTTGCCGCAGCCCGTCCAGGTCGGTCGCGGTCAGCCCCGGCAGGTAGCGCGCCACCAGTTCGGGCGCGCCGTATCTGCGCAGCGTCCGCGCCAGGCTGTCGGTCATGGAAAGCGGGCAGCACAGCCCGAACTCCGCCTGCACGAACAGGTAGCTCAGCGCGTACTTCGCCGCCGGCGGCATCGGCGCCGGCCAGCCCAGCACGCCGCCCCGGTGGCTCATCGCCGCCAGGCCGTAGTCGGCGAAGGCCACCTGCTCCATGGCGCGGTAGGCCGGGTGAACCTCCACCCACGGCGCATCCTCGCCGCGCCGGCTGCGCGGGTGGAGCACCGGCGGGTTGTGGTCGGCGGTCGTCGCCCAGTCGTCCAGCTGCCCGCCCGCCAGCGCGCCCAGCCGATGCAGGTGCGGCCGCAGATGCGCCAGCAGGTCGGCCGGCAGGTAGAGGCCCAGCAGTGGCGCCAGCCACGGGTCCGACTCATAGAGGTTCAGGCCATGCGCATCCGGCACCGCGGCGGCGCCGGTGGGCGGGCCGAACGGCAGGGGGGCTTCGGGCATGGCGGCGTCTCCTCCGGCTTTGGGCGCAGAATGGCCCCGCGTGACGCCGCTTCCAAGCGTGCTAGAGTCCGCTCGGCCAAGGCGGCATCGCCGCGGGCCGTGCAGCGGCCTCGCGGCGAAGGGGGCCTCTCGCGGCCGCAATCCTGGCCCAACGCACCCGGAGGAAATTCCGCATGACCACCCGTCGCGCCCTGTTCAGCGCCGCCGGCGCCGCCTTGGCCAGCCCGGCCCTGGCCAGCCCGGCGCTTGCCGCCTGGGAGCCGACCGAGCGCTACCCGGACCCCGCCGTGGTCAGCCTGGACCCCAGCTTCAACAAGTACCGCCTGCCCGCCGCGGCGGTGGAGCGGCTGTGGACCGGCGCCCGCTGGGGCGAGGGCCCGACCTGGCTCGGCGACCAGCGCTGCCTGATCTGGTCCGACATCCCGAACAACCGCATGCTGCGCTGGAGCGAGACCACCGGCCGCGTCGACACCTTCCGCCAGCCCAGCAACAACAGCAACGGCAACACCCGGGACCGCTCCGGCCGCCTGGTCACCTGCGAGCACCTGACCCGCCGCGTGACCCGCACCGAGCCCGACGGCAGCATCACCGTCATCGCCGACCACTACGACGGCAAGCGGCTGAACAGCCCGAACGACGTGGTGGTGAAGTCGGACGGCTCGATCTGGTTCACCGACCCGCCCTTCGGCATCCTCGGCATGTACGAAGGCGAGATGGCGACGCCCGAACAGGCCACCACCAACATCTATCGCGTGGATGGCCGCACCGGCCAGATCAGCGTCGCCGCCAACGACGTGAACCGCCCGAATGGGCTCGCCTTCAGCCCGGACGAGACCAGGCTCTACGTCATCGAGGCCGCGGCCTCGCCGCGCAACATCCGCGTCTTCGCGGTCGCTGCCGACGGCAAGCTCTCGGGCAACCGGGTGTTCCTGACGGTGAAGCCGGAGGAGACGCCGGACGGCCTGCGCGTGGACACCGACGGCAACCTGTGGTGCGGCTGGGGCATGGGCGCCGAGGGCCTGGACGGCGTGCGCATCATCAACAGCAGCGCCGCCGCCATCGGCCACATCAAGCTGCCGGAACGCTGCGCCAACCTGGCCTTCGGCGGCCGCCACCGCAACCGGCTGTTCATGCCGGCGTCGAAGTCGCTCTACGCGCTCTACGTCAACGCCCAGGGCGTCGCCGGCGGCTGACCCCTTCCGCAACGGCGCCGATCCCGCCAGGATCGGCGCCGCAGCCCAGCGGGAGGAAACCGACATGACCTGGCAGATGAGCGAGCGCTACCCCGACCCCGCGATCGAGGCGCTGGACCCCAGCTTCAAGCAGTACCACCTGGCGCTCTCGGCGGTGGAACGGCTGTGGACCGGCAGCCGCTGGGGCGAAGGCCCGGTCTGGATGGGCGACTGGCGCTGCCCGCTGTGGTCCGACATCCCGAACAACCGCGTGCTGAAGTGGGACGAGGAAACCGGCCTGGTCAGCCACTGGCAGAAGCCCAGCAACAACGCCAACGGCCACACGCGGGACCGCCAGGGCCGCGTTGTCGCCTGCGAACATGCCGGCCGCCGCGTGGTCCGCTTCGAGCATGACGGCGCCATCACCGTCCTCGCCGACCGGTACCAGGGCAAGCCGCTGAACAGCCCGAACGACGTGGTGGTGAAGTCCGACGGCTCCATCTGGTTCACCGACCCGCCGTTCGGCACCTACGCCTACTACGAGGGCCTCAAGGTGCAGGCCGAACAGCCGGCAACGCACACCTACCGCGTGGACGGCCAGACCGGCGAGATCACCTGCGTCTGCGACGACGTGAACCACCCCAACGGCCTCGCCTTCAGCCCCGACGAGAGCATCCTCTACATCATCGCCAGCCGGGCCGAACCGCGCACGTTCTTCGCCTACGACGTGGCCCCCGACGGCAAGACGCTGCGCAACCGCCGCGAGTTCATCGTGGCCAAGCCCGGCGAGAGCCCGGACGGCTTCCGCGTGGACGTGGACGGCAACCTCTGGTGCGGCTGGGGCATGAGCCCGGAATTCGATGGCGTGCGTATCTTCAACAAGTCGGGCGCGCCGATCGGCCACATCCACCTGCCGGAGCGCGCCGCCAACCTGTGCTTCGGCGGCCGGCACCGCAACCGGCTGTTCATCAGCGCGGCGCAGAGCCTCTACAGCATCTACGTCAACACCCAGGGCGTCGCCGGCGGCTAGCCCACCCCGGTCTCGTCCCGCCGCAGCTTGTCCATC
>CAIMOR010000311.1 GCA_903843125.1 uncultured Rhodospirillales bacterium | reverse complement strand
GGCCAAGCCCGCCGACGATCTGGTAGAGCGGGATGAACAGCAGCGTGTCCGGCACCAGGTAGGTCAGGAACACGCCGGTGGCGAGCACCGTGCTGCCCCAGAACTTCATCCGCGCCAGCGCGAAGGCGGCCAGCACCGAGACCACCATGGTGATGGCGACGACGCAGACGGTCAGGATGATGCTGTTGTAGAAGAAGCCGCGGAACATCGGGTTGCCGAGGATGGCGGCGAAGTTCTCCCAGGTGGGGGTGTGCACCAGCCAGGGGTTGCCGCCGAGGTCGGCGATCTCCGCGCTGGTCTTGATGCTGGTCAGCAGCATGTAGAGCGGCGGCGCCAGCATCACCACGGCGGCGATGATCAGCGAGATGTACGCGGTGATGAGCGCCCAGCGCCGTTCGCTGCGCAGGCTGCCGACGCGCCGGCCGAGGCCGGGCACCATGGCGGAGGGACGGGCGGCGGCGGACATCACGCCATCTCCTGGTTGCGCTTGTTGACGCCCCGGAGGACGAAGAAGGCGATGACGGCCAGCAGCGGGAACATGAACAGCGAGACCGCGGCGCCGCGGGGAATATTCCCGCTCAGGACACCGACCTGGAAGGCGTAACTCGCAAAAACCTGGGTCAGGTCGCGCGGGCCGCCATTGGTCAGCACGCGGACGATGTCGTAGTTGGCGAAGGTGACGATCAGGCTGAACAGCACGGTGATGCTGATGATGTTCTGCATCATCGGCAGCGTGATGTGGCGCAGCCCCTGCCAGCCGGTGGCGCCGTCGATCGCGGCGGCCTCATACAGCTGGTCGGGCACCGATTTCAGCGCCGCCAGGTACATGATCATGAAGAACGGCGCGCCGTACCAGACATTGACGATGATGACGGAAATCCGCGCCCACCATGGCTCCCCCAGCCAGGGGACCGAGGGGAAGCCGATGGCGTTGATCAGGTAGTTGATGCTGGAATAGCTGGGGTCGAACATCCACCACCAGCCCAGCGTGGAGAGCGCCGGCGGGATGACCCAGGGCACCAGCAGCATGCCGCGCCACATCTTCTGCCCCTTGGCGGGTATGTGGTGGAGCATGTGCGCCAGCCAGAAGCCGACCAGCGCTTTCAGCAGCACGGCGGTGATGGCGAAGAAGCAGCTTTGCCAAATAACCGAGCGGAAGGTCTCGCTGTCCAGAAGGATGTCGAAGTTTTCCAGCCCGATGAAGGCGGTCTGCCGCCGGTTCAGCGTCGCCAGGTAGATGGCGTAGCCGGCCGGCCAGGCGACCAGCCCGGCGATCACGGTGATCAACGGCAGCGTCATCAGGAAGGCGATGGTGGAACGCCGGCGGGCGAAGCGCTTCATCGCGCTACCGCCCGGGCGCGCGGCCGCCGGCCTGGCGGCAAGCACGGCAGCACTGCTGTCCGAGGCCATGCAAGTTTCCTCTGGCTGGTACGGGAAGAATGGGGCGGGCAGCCTGCGCCACCCGCCCTCCGTCGCCTGACCCACGCTGATGGATCATGCTCCGGCCATGGTTTGGAAGTCTGGTTTACCGCGCCGGCGCTGTTGCCGGCGCGGACCAGGCTCCAACGCGCCGACGGCGCCGCTAGCCGCGGCGCATGTTGGTGATCTCGCGCTCCAGCCAGGCCATGGCCTGGTCCACCGTCTCGCCGCCCTGCGCCACGCGGGCGATGACCTTGGTGTTCAACGCCTGAATGTACATCTGGCTGGCCAGTTCCGCCGGCGCCGGGTCGAAGGCGATGGAGGTCTTGGCCTGGTGGTGCGGCTTCAGCGGGTAGTTGAAGATGGTGCCGACCGGCGGGCTGGTGGTTTCCCACACCTTGAAGTCGGTCATGCTGGCGAAGGGCGGGATGTCGTAGCCGCCGGACTTGTTGGTGATCGCCTCGGCGCTCTCGCGCTGGGTGATGAACTCGAGGAACTCCTTCGCCGCGGTCTTGTTGCGGCCGAACGCCCAGATGCCGGTGGTGAAGGGCAGGTAGGCCAGGAAGCGGCCTTCCGGGCCGGCTGGCATCGGAATGGTCCAGCACTTCTCGGCCACGTGGATCGCGTCGCGCTTGGCCACGGCCCAGGCGCTGGGCGGGTTGAACACCAGCGCCGACTTGCCGGAGATGAGCGCCCGGTTGTTGGACGCATCGTCCCAGGCCCAGACGTCGTTCGGCAGGAAGCGGCTGAGGCGGACGCCGAGCTCGATGGCGGTCTTCAGCTTGGCGTTGCCGCGGATGGTCGGCTTGCCCGTGGCATCCGTGATCTGCGCGCCATAGCCGGCGAAGAGGGCACCAACCCAGTCCACCGCATCCGAGAACTGGCCCATCGGCAGGCCGAAGGGCACGCCGGCCTTCTGGCACTTCTCGGCGGCGACGGTGAAGGTCTCCCAGGTCCAGGTATCCGCGCCCGGGCCACGGGTGTTGTTGGCCGGCCACATGGCACGCACGTCGATGCCGGCATGTTCCAGCATCAGGTCGAAGCGGACGCAGGCCGGCTTGTTCTGGGTGCCGCTGGTGGCCGGTACGCCGCGCCACTTGCCGCCATGCTTGCAGAGGAACTCGGCGACCGGGTTGATCGGGCCATACTTGCCGACCAGACGGGTGATGACCTCGTCAACCGGCTCCAGCTTGTCGGAATAGGCGCCGACATCCCAGGGCGTAAGGGAGATGCCGTCATGGCCGCTGCTGCTCTGCGCCTGGGCGGCGGCGGTCAGTTGCAGCTGGTTGCCGGTGGTGTTGATGAAGTCGAGCGAGACGTTGACATGCTTCTGGTCGCTGAACTTGGCGGCCAGCTCCTTCAGCGCGTCGTTGCCGCCGGGCACCCAATGGTCCCAGAAGGCGAAGCGCAGCGCGCCGGCGGTGCCCTGCGCATGCACCATCGGTGCTGCCAGCGTGCCGGCGGCGACGACACCGGCGCCGGAGCGCAGCACGTTG
>CAIMOR010000310.1 GCA_903843125.1 uncultured Rhodospirillales bacterium | reverse complement strand
CGAATCACGAACCCGTGACCAACCGCCGGTGGTCAAGGGTTACCCAGTGCTGCCGCCACGGCGCAACCCGCGGCATTGATACAGCGGGTAATGTGACGTGATTTGTTGAGAGCGACGCTGTCGCGGCCGCGTCGAACGGACTACTTTCCCAGGTAATGCTGCAGCGCAACGCGATGTCACAGTGTTGCGGCAGGAATGCCACGGCAGATTCGGCCGGGCAGAGGCTTGGCCCGGGCAAGCAAAAGGCCGGGGAAAGCCTCCCCGGCCTGGAATATTTGCCCAGATGCTGCCTTATTTGATGGCAGCGCCGTGATGCTTCAGCGGCAGGCGTTGACCATGATCTCGACCAGGATGCCGGGGCTGGCCATCTCGGCCTGCACGCAGGCGCGGGCCGGGCGGCCTTCCTCGCCGAGCCATTCGATCCGGACGGTGTTCATGGCGTCGCGCTGCTTGATGTCCTTCAGCCAGATCTGCGCGTTGAGCAGGTGGCTCTTGTCAGTGCCATTGGCTTCCAGGCTGGCGTCGATCTTGGCCAGGACCTGCTTGGTCTGGCCGATGATGTCGAGCGTCAGGTCGTCGGCGGTCATGCCGGCGAGGAAGACGAAGTTGTGGTACTCGACCGAGCTGGACAGGATCTTGTTGCTGCCCATGCGAACGATTTTGGCCATTGGGGTGCGTCCCTCTCTCTCGATGATGGTGGGTGGGTTCTAGCCGGGTGCTTTCGGCACCGCCAGGGTGCTGCCAGCGGACGCCGCGGCGATCATGGTCTCGAACACCGAAACGCCGTGGATGGCGTCGCTCAGCGGCAACGGGTAGGCCGGGCCGCCGGCGACGGCCGCGGCAAAGGCTTCCAACTCCGCCGCCTCGATATCGGTCGCCGGGTAGGTGCGCGTCCATTCCTCGCCCTCGACCGGGCGGAAGAACAGGCGCTCGTGGTTGAACAGCTCCAGCATGCCCTTGGTGCCCAGCAGCGCCACGCGCCACACCCGGGCGGTGAGGTTGATGGTGGCGAAGGTGGCCGAGGCGCCGGAGGTGAAGCGCGCCAGCATGGCCGTGGTGTCGTCAACATGCGCCGACACGCGGGGGTAGCTGTTCACCGCCAGGCTAGCGAACGGCCCCATCAGGTTGATCAGCATGTCGATCATGTGGATGCCCATGCCGCCCATGCCGCCCAGCGGGCTTTCATGCCGGTCGGCGCGCCACATGCCATCCACCCAGGCGAAGGCCTGGCCGCCGGACATGTTGCCCTCGGCGTGCAGCACGGTGCCGAGCTCACCGGCGGCGATCATGCGCTTCATCTCGGCCACGGCGGGCAGGAAGCGGCGGTTGTGGCCGAGCGCCAGCACCACGCCGGCTTTTTCGGCGGCGGCCACGGCGGCTTCGGCGCTGGCCTTGGTCAGGGTGAACGGCTTCTCGACGAAGATGTGCTTGCCGGCGGCGGCGGCGGCGATGACCTGTTCGGCATGCTGGCCGTGCGGGGTGGCGAGCACGACGGCCTGCACCTCGGGGTCGGCCAGCACCGCCTCGTAGCTCGGCAGCAGGCGGATGCCCTTTTCGGCGCAGAAGGCCTCGGCCTTGGCCGGCGTGCGGGTGCTGCCGGCGACGAAGCGGATGCCCGCCTGGTTCTTGCCCTGCACGGAATTAACCATGACCTGGCCCCAGCGGCCCAGGCCGATGACGGCGGCGTTCAGCATGTTTGCGAGTCCCTGGAAGATGGCGGCATCAAAGCCGGGAAAGCCGGCGGGGTCTATTCGGCGGCGCGGGGCCGGGCCTGCGCCTGCTGCACGCGCAGGGCGGCCAGGCCGGCGCGCACCACCTCGCCGCCGCTGTCGAACCTGCCGGCCTGCACCTCGGCGTCGATGAAGGCGACGTCCTCCGCACTGATGCGGAAGGTGCGGCGCTGGGCCACCGAGGCCTGGGCGCCGAAGGTGATGTGGTGGGTTTCCCCCATGCGCACGGCGGCGCGGCTTTCCAGCACGCGGGCCATGTGCGGCAGCATGCGGAAGCCCCAGACGAAGGCGCCGAGCGTCAGCACCGCGAAGACCATCGTGGGCAGGCGCAGGCCAAAGGCCTCGCCCGCCGCGCCCAGCAGCAGGGCGCCGACGGCGGGGCAGGCTCGGGTGATCATGCCCCACATGGCCAGCACGCGGCCACGCATCCCCGGGTCGGCGGCGTTCTGCACGAGGGTCTGGATGGAGATGCCGTTGACGCTGCCGGCGGCGCCCATGAAGGCGCCGGCCAGCAGGCCGAGCGGGAAGTGGCCGGTGGCGATGAAGGCCAGCGTGGCGCAGGCCTGCGCCGCCACGGCATAGACCGCCAGCCGCGTCGTGCCCTCCACCTTGCCGCGGCTGGCGACCCAGAGGCCGGAGATCAGCGCGCCGACGCCGATGCAGGCGGTCAGCATGGCCAGCCCATCGGCGCCGCGGTGAAAGACCCGTTCGATGAAGGGCGGCAGCACCTCCTGCACGCCGCGCATCATCACGCTGGTCACGGCGGCGAACATCAGCAGCGGGCCGATGCCCGGGTGGTTGCCGGCGTAGCGGAAGCCGGCGATGGCCTCGCCGAGGATGCTGCCGCTGGGGGCGTGGCCGCGCCGCGCCGCGGGGTCCACCTGCAGGAAGGGCATGGAGGCGGTGGCGATGAAGTAGGCGCAGGCGTTGATCAGCACCGCCGGGGCCACGCCATAGAACGCCACGATCGGCCCGGCGATGGCGGGGCCGAGGAACCGGGCGACATTGAAGCAGAGCGAGTTGCAAGCCACCGCGGCCGGCAGGTCCGCGCGCGGGACCAGCCCGGGCATCAGGCTCTGCCGGGCCGGCTGGGCGAAGCTGGCGGCAGTGCCGCTGACCATCTCCAGCGCCAGCAGGTATTCGATCTGCAGGTTGCCGGTGAAGATCAGCGTGGCGACGGTCAGTGCCTCGCAGCCGATCACGCTCTGGCTCAGCATGGTCAGCTTCACCCGGTCCATGCGGTCGGCTATCGCGCCGGCGATGGGGCTGAACAGCACCGCCGGCGCCAGGTCGCAGAACGAGACCATGCCGACCCAGAAGGCGCTGTGCGTCATCTCCCACGCCAGCCACGTCACGCCGATGCGGTGGACCCAGAGTCCGGTCCAGGAGGTCAGCGAGGCGCCGAAGAAGATGCGCGCGTCGCGGTGCGACAGGGCGCGACCGAGCGCGCCGAGCGAGGCCATTCAGCCGCGGCTCCCGCGCGCCCGGCTCAGCGGTCCGGGGTGCCGCGGGTGTTGCGCAGCACGCAGTCGCGCGCCATCTGGTCGCGCTCGAACCGGCGGCCCATCTGGTCCAGCGGGGCGCGGAACTGGAACGGGCTGTCGAAGGTGCCCTGGCGGCTGTCGCGCTCGTCCTCCCGCATGATCTCGGAGCGGTCGCGCTGCACCAGCACCCGGTCGGCCTGCTGGTTGCAGGCGGCGGCCAGGCTGGCGGGCGTCTGCAGCCGGCCCTCGCCGAGCGGGGTTTCCGGGATCAGCCGGCGCTCGGCCGCGGGCGGGGCGACATAGGG
>CAIMOR010000309.1 GCA_903843125.1 uncultured Rhodospirillales bacterium | reverse complement strand
GCGCCGGTGGCGCGGCCACGCCGTGCGCAGCCGGCCGGCGGCCTGGGCGAGGCGCAGCTGGCGGTGCTGCATTCCAAGGTGCAGGAGTTGGAGGCCACCGTCGTACGCCTGCGGCAGAACGGGCATTCCGTGGTGGCGCAGCGGGACGCGGCGCGGGCCGAGGCCGCCAGCCTGCGCCTGGCGCTGGGGGCCTCGCAGCAGGAATTGGCGCGCGTGCGCCAGCACGACGAGTTCGAGTTCCTGGCCAAGGCGGTCCTGCGGGAGCCGCCGCCGCCGCCGCCGCCGGTATTCTCCATGCCGGACCCGGCCGACAGCAGCCGGTTCCGCGCCGCCAAGCTGGCCTTCGCCCGGATGTACCACCCGGACCGCGGCAGCGGCTCGGAGCTGGACCGACTGATCCGCAGCCAGGTCTTCAAGGAGTTCTGGGCTGAGCTGGAGCGGATCGAGAAGGCCTGATGCCGCGCCTTCCCCGTCAGGTCTTCAGCGCGTCCCGCACCACGCTGCGGAACTCCCGCCGGTGCAATTCCGCCACCACCCACAGGCTGGCAGCAACCAGTGCGAGCGGATGGATGATCCAGGCCAGCGCCGCCAGGCCGAAGTAATAGGCGCGCAGGCCGGTGTTGAAGTGGCGCGCGGCGCGGTTGGCGACGCGGGCGGCGGTCTCGGCCCGCTCGGCGCCCTCGGCGGCGGCGCTGCCCGGCGGCACGCTGCCGACGACGATGCTGCAATAGTTGAACTGGCGCAGCGCCCAGGTCAGCTCGAAGAAGGCGCGCACGAAGATCAGCAGCAGCAGCGCGATCCGCAGCTCCCACCCCGCCTGGTCCGGCACCGCGGCGAAGGGCAGGGCGCCGAAGATGCGCCGCCCCAGCTCGGGGCTCGCCATCATCGCCAGCAGGCCGCCCAGGATGAAGATCGCGGTGTTGGCCAGGAAGGACGTGGAGTTCATCAGGTTGCCGATGATGTTCACGTCGCCGATGCGGTTGTCGCGCTGCAGCATGGCGCGCATCCAGCGGAAGCGATGTTCGTCCATGGCGGCGATGACGCTGCGCGCCTTGATGCCGGGGACATGGTCGACCGCGAAGGAATAGCCGGCCCAGCAGACGAAGAACACCGCGAGCGCAAGGAGGTCCATGACGGAGAGAAAGGGCACCTGAAGCATCCCCTGGCTGCAGCCGCCCGAATTGGTCAGGCTTCGACGGGCGCGTCCAGCGGCGGCATGCTCCCGGCCGGGCTGGCCGCCGCTATTCCGGCTTCAGCCCGGCCAGCCGCGCCGCTTGGCGGTACCTGGCCAACTCGTCGTGCAGGTAGGCGGCCAGTCCGGCCGGGGAGGCTTCCTCCGGCGTGGCCGGATTGCAGCCCAGCCCCACCAGGCGCTGCGCCACCGCCGGCGTGGCCAACCCGCCCAGCAGCGCCAGCCGGAGCGAGGCGATGATCTCCCCCGGCGTGCCGCGCGGGGCCAGCAGGCCGGTGAAGCTGGTGCTGGTGAAGCCGGTGGCGCCGCCCTCGATGAAGGTGGCGATGCCCGGCAGCTGTGGCACCCGCTCGGCCGCCGCCACGGCGAGGATGCGGGCCTTGCCTTCCTGGTGCAGCGGCAGGGCGGTGGTCATCTCCAGCAGGGCGCCATCGAAATTGCCGGCCAGCAGGTCCGCCACCAGGGAGCCACCGCCGCGATAGGGCACATGGGTCAGCCGGGCGCCCAATTGCACGTTCAGCATCTCCAGCGCGAAATGGCCGGTGGTGCCGACGGCGGGGGTGGCGATGTTGAGCTGCTGCGGCGCCGCCTTGGCCAGCGCCAGGAAGTCCGGCCAGTTGCGGGCACCGAAGCCGGGCGCCACGATCAGCACGATCGGCACGCGGGAAACCAGGCCGATGGGCGCGAAGTCGCGCTCGGTGTCGTAGGGAAGATGCGACTGCAGCACCGGGTTGGCGGTCAGCGAGCCGCCCGAGCCGGCCAGCAGCGTATGGCCATCCGGCGTGGCGCGGGCCGCCATCTCGGCGCCCAGGCTGCCGGCGCCGCCGGCGCGGTTCTCCACCACGAAGGGCTTGCCGATGATCTCCTGCATCGCCTGGGCGATGATGCGGGCGACCACGTCGGTATTGCCGCCGGCGGCGAAGGGCACGATCAGGCGGATCGGCCGGTCCGGCCAGGAGGCGCGGGCGGCGCGCGGCAGCAGGGCCAAGGGCAACGCGGGCAGGGCGGCAAGCCCCGCAAGCAGGGTGCGACGCGGCGACATCGGCGGTTCTCTCCCGGTTGGGCCGGAGTAGAGCCCCGCGGTGCGGTTCAGTCCACCCGCTTCAGGTCGCGGGCGAAGCGCTGCCAATTGCGCACGTAGCTCTCGGCCGAGCGCTGCATGTTGGCGGCGGCTTCCGGCGGCAATTCGCGCACCACCTTGGCCGGGCTGCCGACGATCAGCGAGAAGTCCGGGAAGACCTTGCCTTCCGTCACCAGCGCATTGGCGCCGACGATGCAGTTGCGGCCGATGACGGCGCCATTCAGCACGGTGGCACCCATGCCGATCAGCGTGTTGTCGCCGATGGTGCAGCCATGCAGCGTGACGCTGTGGCCGACCGTGACGTCCTGGCCGATGGTGGTCGGCACGCCGTGGTCGGCATGGATGACGCTGTTGTCCTGGATATTGCTGCGGGCGCCGACGGTGATCGGGTCGTTGTCGCCGCGCAGCACGGCGCCGAACCAGATGCCGACATCCTCGGCCAGCCGGACATCGCCGATGACCTGCGCGTTGGGCGCCACCCAGAAGCGGTCGGCGGCGGGCAGGGCGGGGGTCTTGTCGCCCAGGGTGTAGATCGGCATCGCGGCGGTTTCCTCGGCTGTGTTGGCGGCAGTCTAGCAGGCCGCAGGCGTCCGGCTACTCGCCGCCGCCGGGTTCATCGCCTGGGCGCAGCACCAGGTTCTCGCCGATGGAATAGGCGCAGATGCGCGAGAGGTGGGCGCGGGGCAGGCCGGTTTCGGCCGCCCAGGCGTTGAATTGGGCCTGGATCGCCTTCAGGTCGCGCTGGCTGGTCGGCGCCTCGGCCACGTCCAAGCCGCTGTCGCGCAGGCAGGCCATGACGTCGCGCGACAGCATGAACCCGTCCCAGCCGAGGAAGCGCAGCAGGTATTGCCCGGTATTGCCGCCCAGCCGCGCGCCGCGCTTGCCCAGCAGCGCCAGCAGGCCAACCTGGTCCTCGGTTGGCCAGGCCGCCAGGAAGGCACCGAAGCTGCCATGCTCGGCGGCGATATCGGCGATGAAGCGCGCATTGTCGCGCACCGCGCCGATCTTCTGGCCGTGGCGGACGATGCGCTTGTCGTTGGTCAGCCCCTCCCAGAACTCGGGCGGCTGGAACAGCAGGGGCGGGATCTGGAAGCCGAGGAAGGCGGCCTCGAAGCCGTCCCACTTCTGGTCGATGACGCGCCAGACGAAGCCGGCGCAGAAGATGCGGCGCGTCATCTCGGCCAGCACGCGGTCGTCCGGCAGGCCGGCCATGGCGGCGCGGCCGGGCGGGGCCGGCGGCAGCAGGGCTTGCAACTGGGCGCGGCCACCCTTGCGCTTGCTGGCGCGGGCCAGGATGGGGGCGAAGCCGGCCATGCGCTACAGCCGGGCCGCCGGCATCGCGCTGTCCGGCAGCGGCGCCGCGCGCAGCAGGGCCAGGCATTCCGGTACGTCCGGCGCCAGCTGGAACAGCCGGCGGCCGCTCTCGGCGACGAAGCCCTGGCCGATCATTGCCTCGACCAGCGCCAGGAAGGGCTGGGCCCAGCCGGCGATATCCAGCGCCACCACCGGCTTGTCATGCAGGCCCAGCTGCCGCCAGGTGAGGATCTCGACGAGTTCGTCCAGCGTGCCGAGGCCGCCCGAGAGCGCGATGAAGCCGTCCGACAGCTCGAACATGCGGGTTTTGCGGGCATGCATGCTGGGCACCACCTCCAGCGCCGTCATGCCGCTGGGCGGCGGCCGCTCGGCGCGCAGCAGGAAGTCCGGGATCACGCCGTGCACCGCGCCGCCCGCGGCCAGGGCGGCGCTGGCGATCTCGCCCATCAGGCCAACCCCGCCGCCGCCGTAGACCAGCTTCAGCCCCTGTTCCGCCAGGCCGGTGCCCAGGGCGCGGGCGGCCACTCCATGGGCCGGGTCGGCGCCGAAGCGCGACCCGCAGAACACGGCGACGGAGCGGAGCGGGTGCGGCATGGAAACTCCTGCGTGCAAAGCCGGCCGATACGGTAACGTGGCCCGCCCGGCCGGCGAACAGGCTCGCCGTGGCATGAATGCGTCAAATGGTCGAGGGGGACTTGCGATGAAGAAAATATGGCTCGCTGGCTTTGCCGTGCTGGCGATGGGCGCGGCGACGATGGCGCTGGCGCAGGGCGACGTCATTGCCGCCCGGCGCGCCGGGCTGAAGCGCATGGGCGACTTCATGACGGCCATGAAGCCGGTGGCCGACGCGCACGCGCCGGGCACCCAGTTCGTCGGCACGATCGAGGAGATGATCGCCTTCTACCAGGGCCTGCCGGCGCGCTTCCCCGCTGGCAGCGGCACCGGCGACACCAAGGCGCTGCCCACCATCTGGTCCGACCCGGTGGGCTTCAATGCCGCCGCCGCCGGCGTGGTGGAGAAGCTGCAGGCGCTGCGCGTGGCCGCGGCGGGCGGCGATGGCGCGGCCTTCGAGGCAGCCTGGAAGGCTGTCGGCCCCGCCTGCGGCACCTGCCACCGCACCTACCGCGCCCGCTGAGCGGAACACGGCCGGCTGGCGAGACGGGCTCAGCCGGCCTGCAGGCTGAGCCACCAGGCCAGCCCTAAGCCCAGCCCGAGCAGTGCCACCGCCAGCAGCGGGTGGCCCAGGCGCGGCGCCGCCAGCCCGGGCGGCAGCCGCTTGAAGCCGGTGACCATCGGGCGCACCAGGTCCTGGCGCTTCAGCAGCGCATAGGCCAGCACCGCCAGCACATGCAGCCCGATGGCGCCGAGCAGCAGGTTGAAGCCGAGGCCGTGCAGCGCGGTCAGCCGGGCGCTCAGCGCATCCGCCACCCGCAGGGCAAAGGGGCCGTGCGCGGCATAGCTTTCGCCGGGTTCCTCGCTGGCGAACAGGCCGCTGCCCACCTGGGCCAGCAGCAGCGCCAGCAGCACCAGCACCATCCAGCCGCCGGCGGCGTTGTGGCCGATCTCGGTATCCGGCTCCCGCCGGCGCAGGTGCCGCAGGTGCGCCAGGGCGGCGAGCGGCGACTTGAGGAACCGGGCGAATCGCGCGGAGTCGCTGCCGACCAGCCCCCAGCCCAGCCGGAACACCAGCAGCGCCAGTACCAGGTAGCCGCAGCGGATGTGCCATTCCATCAGGCTGAGCTGGACCGTGACGTACTGCCCGATCACCAGCAGCACGATCGACCAGTGGAACAGTCGGACCCAGCCGTCCCAGACCTTCACCCTGCGCAATGCTTCGCCCATCCCCTTGCCCCCTGGAACGCCCGGTGCAGCATAACGCGGATGCCGCTGGCGTCATGACCGCTGTTGCGTGCTTGAATATGCGGCTAATGAGCGGAAAGTGATGGGCACTGCCGCGGGCGCCGCGGCGGAGTCCTGGACGGAGGCGGCAGCGTGCGGGCCATAGCGCTCATCGGGCTCATCCTGGCGGCGGCCATCGGCTCGGCCTGGTTGCTGCTGCCCGAGGCCTTCCCGGACCTGCGGCCCCGCGCGACGGCGCCGGCCG
>CAIMOR010000308.1 GCA_903843125.1 uncultured Rhodospirillales bacterium | reverse complement strand
GGCCAACCTGGAGCTGTACCTGATCTTCCCGTTGCAGAGCGAGCTGGTCACGATCCAGCTTGTGCGCGGCACGATCATCACCGGTGGGGCGGTGCTGCTGCTGCTGCTCGCGGGGATCGCGCTGCTGGTGACCCGCCAGGTGGTGCGGCACCTCACCGAGGTTGCCAACGTCGTCTCCCGGCTGGCGATATCGCCGGACGGCACCCTGGTGGCCGCCGGCATCGGCGGTCGCGGCGGGCTGGTGGTCTGGCGGCTGGCGGATGGCGCCTTGCAATGGCGCGACACGGACTACGCCGCCGCCGTCAGCGACGTGGCCTTCGCCCCGAATGGCAAGCTGGCCACCACCACCGCGGACGCAGGGCTGCGGCTGTATGACACCACCGGCCAGCGCCTGCAGAAAATCGGCACCACCGTCGGCCGCCTGCCCTTCGGCCTCGCCTTCAGCCCCGACGGCAAGCGCCTGACCGTTTCCTATACCGATGTGCTGGCGCTGGAAGTGCGCGACAGCCTGACCCTCGCGGTACTGGCCCAGCCGAGCCTGGACGGCGTCAACCTGACCGGCACCACCAGCGTAGCCTGGAGCCCGGACAGCACCACGCTGTTCGCCGGCGCCCGGTCGGATGCGCCAAACGGGCCGCGGCGGCGGCCGATCTACGCCTGGGGCGCCCAGGGCAGCGGCCCGCGGCGCGAACTGGCGCATGGCTTCAGCAATGCGGTGGGCGGCCTGCGGGCGCTGCCCGGCGGCAACGTCGTGTTCATGTCGCTGTCCGGCGATATCGCCGTGGTCGACGCCGCCGGCCGGCCGCTGGCGGAACGGCTCGGCGGCGCCGGGGTATTGCGCCGCACCGCCGGGGTGGCCGCCAGCCAGCGCCTGCCGGTCTCGCCGAACGGCCAGCAGGTCGCCTGGGCGTTCGAGCCCACGCCGGAGCGCTGGCAGCACTTCGACGCCGCTGCGGCCGACCTTGGTGGTCGGCGAGCCACCGGCAGGCAACCTGGTGGACTCCACGGACCGCGCCCCCGGCCTGGTGATGTCGGACTGGGCGGCCTCGCTGGAGCCCAGGCTGAACGGCAAGGTGCTGCCGCTGGGGCCCGGCCAGCGCACCCAGGCGGTCGCGGTCTCCGGCGGGCGCGCGCTGCTCGGCGCCACCTGGAACCTGATGCTGTTCGGCGCCGATGGCGCCCGGCTGTGGTCCCGCCCGGTGCTGGCCCAGCCGCTCCGCGTCAACCTCTCCGCGGATGGCCGGCTGGCGGTCTCGGCACACAACGACGGCACCATCCGCTGGTGGCGCGCCGCCGATGGCGCCGAGATGCTGGCGCTGTTCGTGACACCGGATGCCAGCCGCTGGGTGGCGTGGACGCCCGGCAGCTACTACGCCGCCAGCCCGGGCGGCGAGGACCTGATCGGCTGGCACGTCAACCGCGGCCTGGACAGGGCCGGCGACTTCTTCCCCGGCAGCCGCTTCCGCGACCGCTACTACCGGCCGGACGTGGTCAGGCTGGTACTGGCCACGCTGGACGAGGCGAAGGCCCTGGAGCAGGCCAATGCCACGCGGCGGCAGACCACGCGGGAGATTCCGCTGACCGTCGACCTGCCGGCCATCGTCACCATCCTCGACCCGGCCGAGGACGCCCTGCTCGCCGGCGCCACCGCCACCATCGCCATCAGCGTGCGCTCGCCCAGCGGCGCTGCGGTCAGTCAGGTGGTGACGTTGCTCGACGGCAGCCCCGCGGTCGGCGTCGGCGCGCCGCAGCCCATGGCCACCCCGCCCGACGCGGCGGCGCATGGCGAGCGGTATTTCAGCCTGACCCTGCCGGTGCCGCCCGGCCGGCCCAGCCTGCTGGCGGTGCGGGCGGATACCACGACGCGCGAGGGGCTGGTGGCGACCCGGCGGCTGCGCGGCATGGCCATTCCCGCCGGGCAGGCGCCGGCAGCGCCGGCCGTGGCCGACCCTGCCGCGGTGCTGCCACGGCTGAACGCGCTGCTGGTCGGCATTTCCGACTACGCCAACCCGGCCTACCGCACCGGGGTCGGCTTCGCCGCCAAGGACGCCGCGGACCTGGCCGAGCTGCTGCGCGGCCAGGCCCAGCGCAGCCTGTTCCGCAACCGCGTGAAGGTGCAGGTGCTGGCCGACGCCCAGGCCACCCGCGGCGCGGTGCTGGACGGGCTGCAGGCGTTGCGCGCGGCCACCCGGCCGGACGACGTGACGGTGGTGAGCTTCGCCGGCCATGGCGTGCTGGACGAAGGCGCCACCCACTTCATGCCGCAGGACGGCGATGTCGAGCGGCTCGCCTCCTCCGCGGTCGACCCAGCCCAGCTGGGCGGGCTGATCGCCGGATTGCATGGCCGGGTGCTGGTGCTGTTCGACATCTGCCACGCCGGCAACGCCATGTTCGCCGCCAACCGCACGCCGGACATGTCCGGCCTGGTCAACCAGATGCGCAAGCCCGGCGCGGGGGTCATGGTGCTGGCGGCCACGCCGGCATCCGAGAACGCGATCGAGGTGCCGGGCGGCCAGAACGGCG
>CAIMOR010000307.1 GCA_903843125.1 uncultured Rhodospirillales bacterium | reverse complement strand
CGCTGCTGAAGCAGGCGCGCGAGACCAGCGCGAACTACGTGGTCAGCCGCTTCGCCTTCGGCGACATGTCACAGGCGCAGGCGCTGCGCAGTGCTACGCTGTTCGCCACCGAGATCATGCCCGCGCTGCGGGAACAGGAGGGACAACGCCATGCTGCCTGAATCGAACCCCGAGGCGCTCGGCCTCGACCCCGCGCCGCTGGCGCGGCTCTGCGCCACGATCGAGAAGCATATCGCCGCCGGCTACCATCCGGGCGCGCAGCTGGCCATTGCGCGGCATGGCGAGATGGCGCTGTACAAGTCCTTCGGCAAGGCCAGCATCGGGCCGGACAAGGCGGCGGACGACCGCACGATGTTCCTGATGTATTCGAACACCAAGGTCGTCACCACCTGCGCGATCTGGCAGTTGGTGGAGGATGGCCTGCTGCGCTTCACCGATACGGTGGCCAGCGTGCTGCCGGGGTTCGAGGCCAACGGCAAGGGCGACATCACCATCATCCAGCTGCTGTCGCACCAGGGCGGCTTCCCCAGCGCCATGCCGAACGCGAAGGTGTGGGGCGACCAGGCGGAGCTGCGGCGCCAGGTCTGCGCCTTCACGCTGGAATGGACGCCTGGTTCGCGCGTGCATTACCACCCGACGGCCGCGCATTGGGTCTGCGCCGCGATCATCAACGAGCTGACCGGGCGGGACTTCCGCGACGTGATCCGCGAGCGGATCATCCTGCCGCTGGGCATCGGCGAGGAGCTGTATGTCGGCACGCCCGAGAGCGAGCAGGGTCGTTGCGCCGACATCTACGACACCACCGGGCCGCACCAGTTCACCGTGCGCGCGCAGGAGGCGACGAGCGCCTTCAAGCTTGCCGGCGTGCCGGGCGGCGGTGGCTATGGCACGGCGCGGGCGATGGCGACCTTCTACCAGGCGCTGGGCAATGGCGGGGAGCTGGATGGCGTGCGGCTGGTGAGCCCGCGGATGATGGAATACGTCACCCGCAACTTCACCGGCGACCGGCTGGACACCAACATGGGCTTCGCGATGAACCGCGGCCTCGGCCCGCATTCGCGCGGCGAGCAGGACGTGATCCGGGGCCTCGGCACGCTGGCGCATCCCGCGACCTTCGGGCATGGCGGCGTCGGTTCCAGCTATTGCTGGGCGGACCCGGAGAGCGGGCTGTCCTTCGCCTTCTTCAGCAACTGCCGGCAGGACCAGGATGGCGGCGCCTGGCACAATGGCCGGATGGAGACGCTCTCCAACCTGGCGCACGCTTCCATCGTGGAGTGAGGCTGTCAGCGCCGCGCGTCAATGCGCGGCGCGGATGCCGGTTGCCGCCGCGACCTCGCCCCAGATGCGGTCTTCCTCGGCCAGCCGGGCGTTGAACTCGGCGGGCAGGCTGCCGACCGGCTCGAACCCCCAGTCGCGCACGCGTTGGGCGGCGGCGGGCTGGTGCAGGCCGTCGTGGATGGCGCGGCCCAGCAGCTCCACGATCTCCGGCGGGGTGCCGATGGGCGCGAAGAAGCCTTGCCAGATCAGCGGGTTGAAGTTGCGGTAGCCGAGTTCGGTGAAGCTCGGCACCTCCGGCAGCGCGGCCAGCCGGCCGGGGCCGGAGGTGGCCAGGATGCGCAGGTTGCCGGTGTGCAGTTGCGAGGACGCCGAGGAGGTGTCGATGAAGACGCAGCAGACATGGCCGCCCAGCAGGTTGGTCAGCAGGCCGTTGCGGATGGGCACATGGGTCAGGTTGAGCCCGGCCTGCAGGCCGAACAGCGCGGCGAACAGGTGGCTGGACGAGCCATGGCCGTAGTTGCCCATCGGCACCTCATCCGGTTGGCGCTTCGCCCAATCGACGAACTCGGCCAGCGTGGTCGCCGGCACCAGCGCCGGGTTGACCATGAGGATGTTGCCGCCGGCGTTCATCTGGCTGAGGCCGACCAGGTCGCGGCGGGCGCGGTAGGGCGTCTCGGGTTCGATGTAGGGCAGCGTCATGATCGCGGAGGTGGCCGACAGGATGGTCATGCCATCCGGCCGCGCCCGGGCCACGGTGGTGACGGCGACGACGCCGCCGCCCGAGGGCATGGGTTCCACCACCACGGTGCGGCCCAGCCGTTCCTGCATCAGCGAGGCGACGAGGCGGGACGGTGCATCGGTGCCGCCGCCGGCCGCGCCGGTCATGATCATGCGGATGGGACGGTCGGGCAAAACGGGTTGCGCCGCCGCCGGCAGCGCCAGCAGCAGCAGCGCGAGGAGCCAGCGGGTCACGCCGCGACGGGCTCGCGGGCGAAGGCGGGCATGACCTCGCGGACGAAGAGTTCCACCGAGCGCTTGCTTTCCTCCGGCACCATGTCGCCGAAGGCGAAGCGGCAGAGCAGGTAGTTGATGCCGCTGGCGGGGATGTCGCGCGCCAGGATGTCGCGCATGGTGGCGGGGGAGCCGCAGAAGGCCTGGCCGCGCGCGGCCATGTCGTCCCAGGTGGGCGGGAAGTTGGCGTTGGGCGGAATGCCGCCGCGCAGCTTCCACAGGTACATGAAGCTGTCGATCCACGTCAGGTAGGCGCGGCGGGCCAGGGCCAGGGCCTCCGCGTCGGTCTCGGCCACCACCAGGTGGCGGCTGGTGCCGATCATCGGCAGCGCGGCGTCGCTGCGGCCCAGCGCGCTCCATTCCTGCCGGTAGCGGTCAGCCACCGCGCGCATCGGGCCGGCCGGCAGGTTGCCGACGACGTTGACCTGGTTCTCGGCGCACCAGGGCACGCCATCCGGCCGGGCGATGCCGTACCACAGCGGCGGGTGCGGCGCCTGCACCGGACCCACGGTGATGGGTACCGCGTCGAAGTGGTAGAACTCGCCGTGGTGGGTCAGCTCCTGGCCCTCGCTGGCCAGCATGCGCAGGATCAGGCCCAGCGCCTCGATGTACTGGGCCTGCACGGTGGCGGGGTCGAGGCCGTAGAACCGCACCTCATGCGGCGAGATGCCACGGCCGACGCCCATCTCCAGCCGGCCGCCGGACATGTGGTCCAGCATGCAGATCTCCTCGAACAGGCGG
>CAIMOR010000306.1 GCA_903843125.1 uncultured Rhodospirillales bacterium | reverse complement strand
CTGTTCCACCTGCCGAGCGAGATCACCGACCGCACCGCGGCGCGGGAGCCGGCCAATGCCCTGCACGGGGAGACGGTGACCTGCGAGATCGAGGTGCTGAAGCACGACCGCATCGGGCCGGGCGGCAAGACCATCCGGGTCCGGGCGCGGTCGGGCGCGACGATGCTGGCGATCCCGATGTTCGGCAACCGGGCGGAATGGGTGGAGCGGCGCCTGCCGGTGGGCAGCGTACGGAAGGTCAGCGGCACCCTGAAGGTGGATGGCTATGGCCGCTCCATTCCCAATCCGGACTACATCGAGCCGCCCGACGTCATTCCGGAATTCGAGCGGAAGTGGCCGCTGACCCAGGGGCTGCGGCAGCGCAGCGTGGCCCAGGCGATGCGGCTGGCGCTGGACCGGCTGCCCGATTTCCCCGAATGGCACGACCCCGCCCTGCTGCGGCGTGAAGCCTGGCCCGCCTTCGCCGAGAGCCTGCGCAGCTGGCAGGACCCCGACGGCCCGGAGCCGCTGGCCAAGGGCCGCACCCGCCTGGCCTATGACGAGCTGCTCGCGGGGCAACTGGCGCTGGGCCTGGTGCGTCGCCGCGTGCGGGACCGGCCGGGCCGGGCGCTGGCCGGCACCGGCGAATTGCGGGCCATGGCGCTGGCCGCCTTCGGCCATGCCCCTACACCCAGCCAGGTGGCGGCGCTGGCGGAAATAGACGCCGACCTGGCCAGCCCGCACCGCATGCTGCGGCTGCTGCAGGGCGATGTCGGCAGCGGCAAGACGCTGGTGGCCGTGCTGGCCATGCTGCGGGCGGTGGAATCGGGCGGCCAGGCGGCCATCATGGCGCCCACCGAAATCCTGGCCCGCCAGCACCTGCGCACCCTGGTGCGGCTGTGCCACCCCGCCGGCGTGCGGGTGGAAATGCTGGCCGGCAGCGTCAAGGGCGCCGAACGCAGGAAGGTGCTGCGCGGGCTGGCGGAAGGGTCCGTGCAGATCGTGGTCGGCACCCACGCCCTGTTCCAGGACGCGGTGGAGTTCCGCAACTTGGCCCTGGCGGTGGTGGATGAGCAGCACCGCTTCGGCGTGGCCCAGCGGCTGATGCTGGCCGAGAAGGGCGAAACAACCGACATGCTGGTGATGACCGCCACGCCCATTCCGCGCACCCTGCTGCTGACCCAGTGGGGGGAGATGGCGGTCAGCCGATTGGCCGGAAAGCCGGCGGGGCGGCAGGCGATCGCCACCACGCTGCACGGGCTGCGGCAGTCGCCGGAGGTCATCGCCGGCATCGGCCGCGCGCTGGACAAGGGGGCGCGCTGCTACTGGGTCTGCCCGGCGGTGGAGGAATCGGAGGTGATGGACACCGCCGCCGCGGAAACGCGCTTCGCCGAACTGGCGGAACGCTTCCCCGGCAAGGTCGGCCTGGCGCATGGGCGGCAGGAAACCGACGTGCGGGAGGCCGCCTTGCGTGACTTCGCCGCCGGCCGCACGCGGGTGCTGGTGGCAACCACGGTCATCGAGGTGGGCGTCGACGTGCCGGAAGCCACCATCATGGTGGTGGAACACGCCGAGCGGTTCGGCCTGGCGCAGTTGCACCAGCTGCGCGGCCGGGTCGGCCGTGGCGCCGACGCCAGCTACTGCATGCTGCTGTACGACGAGGGCCTGAACCAGACCGCCCGCGAACGCCTGCTGCTACTGAAGGAGACCGAGGACGGCTTCGTCATCGCCGACGCCGATTTCCGCCTGCGCGGCGGCGGGGAGCTGCTGGGCACCCGCCAATCCGGCGTGCCGATGTTCCGCCTGGGCCTGCCGGACGGCGAGGCCCAGGAGGGGCTTGTCCACATGGCCAACCGCGACGCCGAGGTGCTGCTGGAACGCGACCCCGGGCTGGATAGCCCCCGTGGCCAGGCGGTGCGGCTGCTGCTTGCCTTGTTCGGCAAGGCGGAGGCGATGCTGACCCTGCGCGCCGGCTAGCAGCAACCCAACGCTGCCCCTGCTGGCCGGGCAGCCGGCGTCTCCGCCCTTGCATTGCCCGGCGGGCAGGGTAATTCCACCGCTCTGTCGGGGGACAGCGGGGGATAACGGCTTGGCCGCGCTGATCGAGATCGAGAAACTGACGAAGCGCTTCGGCAGCTTCACCGCGGTGGACGAGGTGTCCTTCACCGTGGACCGGGGCGAGGTCCTGGGCTTCCTGGGGCCGAACGGCGCCGGCAAGTCCACCACCATGCGCATGCTGGCGGGCTTCATGCCGCCCACCGCCGGCAGCGCCCGCATCTGCGGCGCCGACGTGGTGGAGAACCCGGTGGAGGCCAAGCGGTCCCTCGGCTTCCTGCCCGAAGGCGCGCCGACCTACCCGGAGATGAGCGTCACCGGTTTCCTGCGCTTCACCGCCAGCATCCGCGGCTTCAGCGGCACCGAGCGCGACGACCGCGTGGCGCTGGCCATGGCGCAGACCCAGCTGGAAGGCGTCCGCCTCCAGCCGATCGAGACGCTCTCAAAGGGCTTCAAGCGCCGGGTCGGCCTGGCCCAGGCGCTGCTGCACGACCCGCCGGTGCTGGTGCTGGACGAACCGACCGACGGCCTGGACCCCAACCAGAAGCACGAGGTGCGCGAGCTGATCCGCCGCATGGCGCCGACCAAGGCCATCGTCATCTCCACCCACATCCTGGAGGAGGTCGACGCGGTGTGCTCCCGCGCCATCATCATCGCCCGCGGCAAGGTCATCGTGGACGCCCCGCCGCGCGCGCTGGAGACCGAGGGCCGCACGCTGGAACAGGTGTTCCGGGCGCTCACCCTCGGGCAGGAGGCGGCGTGATGGGCGGCATGTTCCGGCGCCTGGGCGACCTGCTGGCCGCCGGCTGGCTGATGTGGGGCCCGGGCCGCAACGGCCCCCTGCCCTGGCACGGCGCCTGCGTGGTGGCGAAGCGCGAGCTGGCGGCGTATTTCGCCACGCCGGTCGCCTATGTGTTCATCGTGATCTTCCTGGTGCTCGCGGGCGCGCTGACCTTCACGCTCGGCGGCTTCTTCGCCCGCGGCCAGGCCGACTTGATGCCGTTCTTCAGCTTCGTCCCCTGGCTGTTCCTGTTCCTGGTGCCGGCGCTGACCATGCGCCTATGGGCGGAGGAACGCCGCCACGGCACCATCGAGCTGCTGCTGACGCTGCCCCTGCCGCAATGGCAGGCGGTGGTCGGCAAGTTCCTGGCCGCCTGGGTGTTCTGCGGCATCGCGCTGGCCCTGACCTTCCCGCTGTGGATCACGGTCAACGTGCTGGGCGACCCCGACAACGGCGTGGTGCTGACCGGTTATCTCGGCTGCCTGATGATCGCCGGCGCCTATCTGGCGGTGGGTGCCGCGGTTTCGGCCGGCACGAAGAACCAGGTCATCGCCTTCGTGCTGGCGGTGGCCATCTGCTTCGTCTTCGCCGCCGCCGGCAGCCCCGTCATCACCGAGTTCCTGTCCACCCGCCTGCCGGTGCTGGCGGAAGTGGCGCGCGGGCTTTCGGTGGCGGACCGCTTCGGCGGCTTCACCCGCGGCGTCATCTCGCTGCGCGACCTGGTGTATTTCGGCAGCTTCATCGGCTTCTGGCTGTTCGTGAATGCCGTCGTGCTCGACCTGAAGAAGGCGGACTGAGCCATGGCCGACCTTGCTGCTGAACAACGCGCCGCACAGTTGGCGAAAGAGGCGCGCGTCGCGCGCAAGCGCCTGGGCTTTTCCGGCCTGGGCGTCCTGGCCGCGCTGGTGCTGGCCATCGGCGTGAACCTGCTGGCCGAACGCCTGCTGCCGCGCCTCCGCGTCGACCTGACCGAGAACGGCCTCTACACGCTCAGCGACGGCACCCGCCAGGTGCTGGCCGGGCTGAAGGACCCGGTGACGCTGCGGCTGTTCTACTCCCGCGCGCTCGGTGCCGAGATTCCGACCTATGGTGCCTATGCCGACCGGGTGCGCGAGATCCTTGGCGAATACGTCGCCCGCTCAGGCGGCAAGCTGAAGCTGGAGGTGTTCGACCCCGAGCCGTTCAGCGAAACCGAGGACCGCGCCATGGGCTACGGTCTGCAGGGCGTGCCGCTGGATCAGGGCGGCGAGCAGGTCTGGTTCGGCCTGGTCGCGACCAACCTGGTGGACGAGGAACGCACCATCCCGTTCTTCCAGCCGGAGCGCGAGCGCTTCCTGGAATACGACCTGACGCGCCTGGTGTGGGAGCTTTCCAACCCGCGCCGCCCGACGGTAGGCGTGATGACCAGCCTGCCGCTGAACGGCGACCCGCGGGCGATGATGATGCGCCAGCCCGGCGCCCAGCCGGCCGTGGTGATGCAGCAGCTGCGCCAGTTCTTCACCGTGAAGGACGTGGCGCTGGACGCCCAGGTCATCGACGAGGACATCCAGGTGCTGCTGGTGGCGCATGCCCAGCGGCTGAGCAATGCCGCGCAATACGCCATCGACCAGTTCGTCATGCGCGGCGGCAAGCTGATCGTGCTGGTGGACCCGCACAGCGAAAGCCAGGCCAGCCGGCCCGGTCCCGGCGGCCAGCCACCCACCGAGACCAGCTCCCAGCTCGACCGGCTGCTGAACGCCTGGGGCGTGGAGACGCCGCACGACAAGGTGGTGCTCGATCTCCGCGGCGCCTGGCGGGTCCGCGCCGGCGCGACGGACCGGGTGCAGGCGGTGGACTACGTCGCCTGGTACAACCTGAGCGGCGACAGCCTGGCCCGCAACGAGGTGGTGACCGCGCAGCTCGACCAGGTCACGGTCGCCTCGGCCGGTGAGGTCCGGCGCCGCGAAGGCGCCACGGTGGAGTTCACCCCACTGCTGACCTCCTCGCCCCAATCCATGCTGGGCGACGTGGCGGCGGTGAAGAACGACCCCAACCCGGTGCGGCTGCTCGCGGACTTCCGCGCCGATGGCCAGCGGCGGGTGCTGCTGGCCCGGGTGCGCGGGGCGCTGCACAGCGCCTTCCCGGATGGCCCACCGCCGGTGGCGGAGGGCCAGACCCGGCCGGAGAACTTCCCCGCGCATCGGGCCGAGACCGCCGGGCCGGCGAACTTGGTGGTCGGCAACGACAGCGACATCCTGGAGGACCGCTTCTGGGTGCGGGTGCAGGACTTCTTCGGCCAGCAGGTCGCCTCGCCCATCAGCAACAACGGCGCGCTGGTGGCCAACCTGGCGGATACGCTGGCCGGCAGCGACGCGCTGATCACGCTGCGCTCGCGCGGCGAGAGCCTGCGACCGTTCGAGCTGGTGGAGAACATCCGCCGCAACGCGGATGCGCAGTACCGCCAGACCGAACGCCAGTTGCAGCAGCGGCTGGAGGACACGGAAAAGCGCCTGCGCGAACTCCGCCAGGGCCAGCCGACGCCCGGCGCGCCGGGGGCGGCACCTTCCGGCGAGCGCAACCAGGCGCAGACCGTCATCACGCCGGAGCAACGCGCCGAGATCGACAAGGCGCGCGCCGAGATCGTCGCCACCCGGCGCCAGCTGCGCGCGGTGCAGCTGGAACTGCGGCGCGACATCGAGGGGCTGGAGACCTGGCTGCGGATCGTCAACATCGCGCTGGTACCGGCCTTGCTGACGGCCTTCGCCATCGGGCTGGCCCTGGTGCGTGCCCGCCGCCGCGCCGCGGCCCGGGCCTGAGGAAACCGTCATGCTGAACCGGCGAACCCTGATCTGGCTGGGCGGCGGCGCCGCCGGCAGCGTGGCCCTGGCGCTGCTGCTCGGGCCAACCTCCCCGGAAAGCTCCGGCCCGCCCGGCGGCGCCGGCACGCTGGCTTTCCCGGACGTGGCGGCGAAGCTGGGCATCATCGCCAAGCTGGAACTGCGCAAGAACGACGCCACCCTGGTGGTGGTGCGCGACGGCGACCGCTGGCTGCTGCCCGAGAAGGGCAACTACCCCGTGCGGTCCGAACGGGTGCGGGAAACCCTGGTCGGGCTGACCGAGCTGCGCCTGGTGGAGCCGCGCACCAGCGACCGCACCCAGTTGGCGGTGCTCGGCCTGGACGACCCGACCAATGCCGGCAGCACCGCCGTGCTGCTGCGCGCGCTGGATGCCGCCGGCGCCGTGGTGGTGGAGCTGATCGTCGGCCGCCGCCGCGTGCGCACCCAGGGCAACCTGCCGGAGAGCGTCTATGTCCGTCGCCCCGGCGAGGCCCAGGCCTGGCTGGCCGAAGGCCGGTTGGCGCTGGACACCGACCCGCAGCTCTGGGTGGACCGCGACATCGGCAACATCTCGGCCGAGCGGTTGCGCCGCGTGGTGGTCAACCGCGTCACCGAGGGCGTGCTGGTGCTGGAACGCGGCGGCGAGGCCGATGCCAAGCTGCGCATCGCCGAACCACCCAACCCGCCGAGCCAGGACGAGGTGGCGCTGGACGAGGTGGGCCGCGCCTTCGAGTTCCTGACCTTCCTGGACGTGAAGCCGGCCGCCGAGATACCCGGCGAGGCGCTGGGCGAGGCGACCTTCGCCTTCACCAACGGGCTGGCGGTGACGGTCTGGCCCAACAAGGCCGGCGACACGCTCTGGATCCGCCTGAAGGCCACGGGCGACGAGGCTGCGTCGTTCAACGCCCGCTGGGACGGCTGGGCCTATCAGGTCGGCGTCTGGAAGGAAAAGGCCTTCGCGCCGAAGCTGGAAGACCTGATGGAGCGCGAACGCCCGCCCGCGCCACCGCCGACCCCGCCGCAATGACCGACCGGGAATACCCGGACCGGCCCTGGGTGGGCATCGGCATCATCGTGCTGCGCGGGGACAGGGTGCTGCTGGTGCAGCGCGGCAAGCCGCCGCGGGTCGGCAGCTGGTCCCTGCCCGGTGGCGCCCAGCACCTGGGCGAGCCGGCCGAGGCCGCCGCCCGCCGCGAGCTGTTGGAGGAAACCGGCGTCGAGGTCGGCCCGCTGACCCTGGCCGCGGTCATCGACGGCATCACCTACGACGCCCAGCGGCGCGTGCGCTACCACTACACCATCGTGGACTACTGCGCCGAGTACCTCTCCGGCGAGGCCGTGGCGGGCGATGACGTCGCCGCCGTGGCCTGGGCGGGGCCGGAGGAGATGGCGGGCTACAAGCTGACCGACGCGGTCCACCAGGTGGTTGCCACCGCGCGGGAACGCCTGCGCCGATGACCGCTGCCGACCTGCTGCTGCTGGCGCTGGCCGGGGTTGCGGGTGGCCTGGCCAATGCGCTGGCCGGCGGCGGCACGCTGCTGACCTTCCCCGCCTTTCTCGCCGCCGGCGTGCCGCCAGTGGTGGCCAATGCCTCCAACGCGCTGGCGATCTGGCCGGCCCATGCCACCGCCGCCTGGGCGGAACGTGCCACCCTGGCGCCTCTGCTGCCGGCCTGGCGCGGCCGGGCGCTGCTGCTGGCGCTGGGGGGCGCGGCGGGCGCGGCGCTGCTGCTGGCCAGCGGGGACCGCGCCTTCCTGGCGCTGGTGCCGCCGCTGCTGGGCCTGGCCACGCTGGTCTTCGCCGTGCGGCGCCGGCTGGCGGCCCTGGCCGGGGGCTGGCTTGGTTCTCCGGCCAGCAGCCTGGTCCTGGCCATCTACGGTGGCTACTTCGGGGCCGGGCTGGGGGTGATGCTGCTGGCCTGGCTCGGCCTGGTGCTGCCGCCCGGTACGCCGCCCGCCACCGCCAATGCGCTGAAGAACCTGCTGGCCAGCCTGGTCACGGCCGCGAGCATCCTGCTGCTGGTGCTGGCCGGCGCCATCGACTGGCCCGCAGCGGCAGCCTGCCTGGTGGGTGCCATTGCCGGGGGCTGGCTCGGCGCCCGGCTGGCGGGGCGGCTGCCGGCCCGCTGGGTCGAAGCCGTCGTCATCCTGGCCGGCGCCGGGCTGACGCTGTTCTATGCATGGCGCATCTATCGCTGAAGGGATTCCGCCGATGAGGCTGCTCCGCCGTTCGCTGCTGGCCGTCCCCCTCGCCTCGCCGGCCGTGGCCCAACCCGTGGCAGGCGGGCGGGCGGTGAAGCTGGTGGTGCCCTTCCCGCCCGGCGGCGCGGTCGACATCCTCGGCCGGCTGGTGGCGGAACGGCTCGGCGGCGTGCTGGGCCAGACCGTGGTGGTGGAGAACCGCGGCGGCGCCGGCGGCAATATCGGCGCCGATGCGGTGGCGCGCGCCCCGGCCGATGGCAGCACGCTCGGCATCATCGGCGTCACCACGCTGTGCGCCGCGCCGGCGCTGTACAAGACGCTCAGCTTCGACCCGCAGAAGGACCTGGCGCCGGTCAGCCAGATCACCACCGGCGCGGTGCTGTGCGTGGTCAACGCGCAGACCGCGGCGCGCAACGGCTGGACCGACTTTCCCAGCATGATCGCCTGGGCCCGCGCCCATCCCGGCGAGGTCCGCATGGGCTCCTCGGGCACCGGCACCACCAGCCACCTGACGATCGAGGCCGTGAACCGCGCCACCGGCGCGCAGATCACCCATGTGCCCTATCGCGGCGGCGGCCCCGCCATCTCGGACCTGCTCGCCGGCACCATCGACATGATGTTCGACGTGATGCCGGCGCTGATGCCGCATGTCGAGGCCGGGCGGTTCAAGGCACTGGCGGTGAGCAGCGCGAAGCGGCTGCCCTTCCTGCCGCAGGTGCCGGGGCTGGCGGAGTTCACCGCGCTCGGCCTCGGCCACATCGATATCCAGAGCTGGAACGCCATCATGGCCAGCGGCGGCACGCCGGCGCCGGTGCTGGCCCGGCTGAACCAGGCGGTGCGGCAACTCGCCCAGGTGCCGGAGTTTGCCGACCGCCTGCGCCCGCTCGGCTACACCGTGCAGACCAGCGAGACGCCGGCGGCCCTGGCAGCGCTGATCCGCAGCGATACCCCGGCCTGGCAGGAACTGGTGCGCACCAGCGGGGTGACGCTGGACTGATCGCCGCCGCCCAGGCTTTCCGGCAATTGACTGCCGGGCGGCAGCCTCCGGGTGCCGTGGGTTGTGCCGCGTTCGGTGCCGGCGGCGATCTGCACGATGCGTGCCTCGCGGCTCGATGATCCGGCATTGTAATAACGTCACGATTGCGTTGTGGCCCGCCGCCTCACTCGCCCGTTCATCGCGCCGGCCGTGGTCGCTGCGTACCTCTCTCGCTACCAACGAGAGGAGCGACGCATGGCTTTCCCGCCCCAAGGTACTGCCGGCAACGACGTCTATACCATCAACGGGCCGTTCAACACGCTGCACGACGGCTACGCCTACCTCGACGGCGGCGATGGCTGGGACGCCATCGTGCTGACCGGCGGCGCGAACGTCCTCGACTATGCCTGGGGCGGCGTCAGCAACTTCGAGGACCTGATCCTCGGCAACGGGATCTGGTCGTTGACCCTGGGCGGCGCCGCGGCCCATGCGTTCACCGGCATGCACGTGCTGATCGACGCCGGCAGTGCCACCAGCATCGACATCGACGGCACCGGCCTGAGTGCCGGCGCCACGCTGCAGGTGCTGGGCTCGCTGGGCGCCGATACGATCATCGGCGGCAGCGGCACCAACGGCTTCTATGGCCGCGGCGGCGCCGACGTGCTGGTCGGCGGCGCCAGCAACGACTACTTCTTCTTCGACACCCTGGCCCAGCTCAAGCAGGCGCATGTCGATGGCGGTGGCGGCGACAACGTCGTCAACATCGCGCAGGACGCCGCCGTCACGGATGCCGCCTTCGCGCAGGTGCAGCATGTGGACTACCTGTACCTGAACGGCACCGGCGCGCAGTCCGCGGCGCTGGGCACCCAGGCGCTGGCGGCCAGCGGTGGCGCCATCGTGCTGTACGCCACCAACGCCAGCAGCCTGAGCTACGACGGCCACGCCTTCGCCGGCACCGCCTACATTCATGGCAGCGCCGGGGCGGACACCATGCTGGGCGGCAACGGCACCGACGTGTTCTTCGGCGACGGCGGCGCCGATAGCCTCTCCGGCGGCGGCGGCAACGACTTCTTCGAGTTCTCCGATCGCAGCCAGCTGGCCGCGACCACGGCCGATGGCGGCAGCGGCACCGATACAGTGGTGATGCTGGGCGGCCAGCGCATCAACGACGTGGACTTCCTGCACATCAGCCACATGGAGACGCTGAAGCTGGAAGGCACCGGCGCCCAGATCGTCACCCTCGGCGCCACCGCCAGCGCGGCGTTCGACGGCGCGGTGACGCTGAGCGCGGTCAACTCGCACGGGCTGTACGTGGATGCCAGCGCCTTCACCCCGGCGCTGCACATCACCGCCACGGCCTACGCCGACACCTTCGTGCTGGGCCGTTCAGGCGACGATGTGATCTACAACTTCGCCACCCACAGCCAGGCCAACGCGGACCAGGTGCAGTTGCTGGGCCACAGCCTGGCGGATGTGCAGGCCATGCTGGCCGGCGCGGTGGATGCCAGCAACGGCACCTACCTGTACCACGACGGCCATGTGCTGGTGTTCTCCGGCGTGGCCAAGGCGACGCTCTCCACCGCCGACTTCCTGATCGCGTGAAGGGGCTGGGCCGGGCTTTTCGCCCGGCCCTCCCGCGTCAGGCAAACAGGCGTTCCCGCGTCAGCCCGCTGTACATGCCGGCCACCCATTCGCCGTAGCCGTTCCACTTCTGCGTCGGCACCCGCTCGCCGCTGCCCAGCACGCGCTCGCTGGCCTGGCTCCAGCGCGGGTGGGAAACCTCCGGGTTCACATTGGCCCAGAAGCCGTATTCGCTGGCCTGGATGGCTTCCCACAGCCCCTTCGGGCGCTGGTCGGTCAGGGTGATCTTCACCAGGCTCTTGCCGGACTTGAAGCCGTACTTCCACGGGAAGTGCACCCGCAGCGGCGCGCCCATCTGCGCCGGCAGCGTCTTGCCGTAGGCGCCCACCACCATGAAGCTCAGCTCGTTGGCGGCTTCCTCGATCGTGCAGCCCTCGATGTAGGGCCAGGGGTACCAGCTCTGCCGCAGCCCCGGCATCACGCCGCGCAGCGCCGCGCTCTCGAACCGCACGTACTTCGCGCCCGACGTCGGCTTCACCACGCCGAGCAGCTGGGAAAGCTGGAAGCCGGTCCACGGCACCACCATGGACCACGCCTCGACGCAGCGATGGCGGATCACCCGCTCCTCCAGCGTCATCAGCTTCATCAGGTCGTCGATGTCGAACTCGCGCGGCGTCTCCACCATGCCGTCCACCTTGACGGTCCAGGGCCGTGTCGGCAGCGCCTGGGCGGGGCGGTAGATGCCCTTGTCGGTGCCGAACTCGTAGAAGTTGTTGTAGGTGGTGGCGTCACGCTCGGGCGTGATCTCGCGCCCCGGCGGATACTTGTCGGTGCGCGGCGCGGCCAGCGGCACGGGCGTGGCGTTGGCCTGCGCCCCGGCCCGGCCGGGCGCCAGGCCCAGCAGGCCGATCCCGGCGCCGAGCATGGCGCCACGCCGGTTCAGCACCAGGTGCTCCGGGCTGGCCAGCCGCTCGGGCAGTTCCCAGCCACGCGGAATGCGGATCGCCATGAAGCTTGCTCCTTGCTTGCCGTCGCTCCCATCTCGGGGCGCCCGGCTGTTCGTCCAGTGGCACGGCGGGGCGTTACAGGCTGGCACGACGCTTGCGCTGCGTCCGGCCATGCGAACCCTGCGCCCCCTCGCCCTCGTCCTGTTCCTATTCGCCCTGGCGCCCCGCGCGGTCACGGCCCAAGGGCTTTCGGAGATGCTGGACCCCACGCATCTCTGCCGCGCCGCCGTGGCGGTGGCGGAGCGCGAGGCCGGCACGCCGCCCGGCCTGCTGGCCGCCATCGCCAGGGTGGAATCCGGCAAGCGGGACCCCGCCACCGGTGCGGTGAACCCCTGGCCCTGGACCATCAACGCCGAGGGCCGCGGCAGTCTTTTCCCCACCAAGGCGGCAGCTATTGCCGCCGTGCGGGAATTGCAGGCCCAGGGCGTCCGCAGCATCGATGTCGGCTGCATGCAGGTGAACCTGATGCACCACCCCAATGCCTTTTCCAGCCTGGAGGTGGCGTTCGACCCGCTGACCAACGCCCGCTACGGCGCCCGCTTCCTGACCGAGCTGCAAAGCACCCGCAACGACTGGATGGCCGCCGCCGGCGCCTATCACAGCCAAACGCCGGAACGGGCCGAGCCCTACAAGGGCATGGTCGCCCAGGCCTGGGCAGCGGAACGCCAGGGCGGCCCGAACATCCCCTCCCCCGGCCTGCTGGCGGCGTTGCAGAGCGTGACTCCGGGCTTCCAGGGCAACCCCGGCTTCATGCCGGCGCCGGGTGGCGGCGGCGCCATGCTGAGCAACCGCCCCAGCCAGGCTGCCATGATCCCGATGGCCAGCAGTGGCCGCGGCCGGGGGCTGGACGCCTATCGGGCCATGCCGGTGATGCTGGCACGACGATTCTGACAGCGATGTGACAAGCCGCACCGCCCGACTTGCCATCGCACCGCGCCACGGGTTCGCTGCGGCCGAACCAGTACAAGGCCGCCGCCATGGCAAGCATCCTCGCCACCATGCGGATATTCCCGCAGACCCGGGCCTTGCTGGAGCCGCTCGGCAGCGTGGCACATCCGGCCGGCGACGAACCCTGGTCCCCGACGGAACTGCGCGGCCACCTCGCCGAGGCCGAGGCGGTGATGGCCTTCATGACCGATCGGGTGGACGCCGCCTGGCTGGAGACCGCCCCGCGCCTCAAGGTGCTGGCCTGCGCGCTGAAGGGAGCCGACAACATCGACCTGGCCGCGTGCCGAGCGCGCGGCGTTGCCGTTTCCCTGGTGCCGGACCTGCTGACCGCGCCGACGGCGGAACTGGCGGTGGCGCTTCTGCTCGGCCTAGCGCGGCAGCTTCGCCCGGCCGATGCCGCGGTGCGCGCGGGCTTCCTGGGCTGGCGGCCGCAATTCTACGGGCTGGGGCTGCAGGGCGCCCGGGTCGCCATCCTCGGCCTTGGCCGGCTGGGTGCGGCCATCGCCGCGCGGCTGGCGCCGTTCGGCTGCATCCTTCATGGCATGGACCCGGCTGGCGGCCTGCCCGACGTGCCGGCGCTGCCGCTGGCGGCGGCCATGGCGGATGCCGATGCGGTGGTGGTGGCCCTGCCGCTGACGCCGGCGACGCGCGGCCTGGTGGATGCGGCGGCCCTGGCGCTGCTGCCGCCGGGCGCGCTGCTGGTGAACATCGGGCGCGGTTCCACGGTGGATGAAGCCGCGGTGCTGGCGGCGCTGCGGTCCGGCCGCCTCGGCGGCTACGCGGCCGACGTGTTCGGCATGGAGGACTGGGCGCTGGCGGACCGCCCGGCCGGGATCGCGTCCGAGCTGCTGGCGCATCCGGCCACGCTGTTCACCCCGCACATCGGCTCCGCCACGCTGGCGGCCCGCCGCGCCATCGAGGCCGCGGCGGCAGCGAACATCGCCGATGGTCTGGCCGGCCTGCCGCTGCGCGACGCGGTGGCGTAGCGCAGCCGCCGACGGGCGGGACTAAGCGCATCGGCCGTGAGGCCGCAGGCTTCAACACATCGGCCGTGAGGCCGTTGGCCTCAACACGTAGGGCGTGAGGCCGCAGGCCTCAACGCATCGGCCACGCGTACATCAACCCGCCATTGGTCCACAGCCGGTTCATGCCGCGGTCCAGGCCGATCGGCGTGTTCGGGCCGATCGTGCGCTCGAACAGTTCGCCGTAATTGCCGATCGCCTTCACCGCATTGTACAGCCAGTGCGGGTCCAGCTTCAGCGCCTGGCCCAGCACCGGGTCCGTGCCCAGCAGGCGGCGCACGTCGGGGTTCGGCGAGTTCGCCATCTGCTCCAGGTTGTGGCTGTTGACGCCGAGCTCCTCGGCCTGGATCAGCCCCATCACCACCCAGCGGATGACATCGAACCATTCGGCATCGTCGCGGCGCACCACCGGGCCGTAGGGCTCCTTGCTGATCCGCTCCGGCAGGATCACCCAGTCCGCCGGGTTCTGGAACTGGCTGCGCAGCGCGGCCAACTGCGTCGCATCGGTGCCGATGCTGTCGCAGCGTCCGGCCTGCAGCGCGGTGGCCGCATCGGCCATGCGCTCGATCAGCAGTGGCGTGAAGGTCAGGTTGTTGCTGCGGAACCAATCCGCCGTCACCACCTCGTTCGTCGTCCCGGGCGAGAGGCAGATGGTGGCGCCGCCCAGGCCGCGCAGGTTGGCGATATTGGCGGACTTGCGGACGATGAAGCCGTGGCCGTCATACAGGTTCACCGCGGTCAGCCGCATGCCCAGCGAGGTATCGCGCGTCATGCTCAGCGTGGTCTGCCGGATCAGCACGTCGATCTCGCCGGATTGCAGCGCCGGGAAGCGCTGCACCGCGGTCAGCGGCACGAAGCGCACCTTGCTCGCATCGCCCAGCACGGCGGCGGCAACACCACGGCACAGGTCGGCGTCCATGCCCTGCCAGATGCCGCGACTGTCCGGCAGCGAGAAGCCGGCGACGCCGACATTGACGCCGCAGGTCAGGATGCCCCGCGCCTTCACGCCATCCAGCGTGGCGCCGGCCTGGGCCGTACCAGCGCCGAGCGCCAGCGCAAGCCCGGCGAGCGCGCCGAGCAGGGTGTTCTTCATGGGGATAGCCTCCGGTTGTCGTCTCCGGCCGGCAGGCTAGCTCGTTTCAGGCCGTCGCCGCCACCGATTGCGCCGTGCCGGCGCGCTGCAGCGCGAAGGGCGCCACGTCCAGCGCCGGCGCCTCGCCGTCGATCATGTCCGCCAGCAATTGCGCGGTGGCCGGCGCCAGGGTGAAGCCCAGCGCGCCGTGGCCGACATTGAGCCACAGCCCGGGAATGCCCGAAGGCCCGATGATCGGCTTGCCATCCGGCGTGGCCGGCCGCAGCCCCGCCCAGCTCTTCGCGCGGGACCAGTCGGCGGCAGCGGGGAACGCCGCCTCCGCCTGGCGCGCCAGCGTGGCCAGGCGGCGCGTGGGCTGGCTGGTGTTCTCGCCGGCCAGGTCCACCATGCCGGCGACGCGCAGCTGGTGGCCGCCGCGGTCCTGCAGCGGCGCAAAGACGATCTTGTGGTGGGCGTCGGTGATGCTGAGGCGCGGCGCGCTGTGCCAGGGTTCCACCGGCAGGGTCAGGCTGTAGCCGCGCAGCGGATAGATCGGCAGGCGGATCCCGTGCGGCCGCAGCAGGTGCACCGCCGCGGCGCCGCCGGCCAGCACCAGCGCATCGGCCCGCAGCGGGCCTTCCATCGTCTCCACGCCCACCGCGCGGCCACCGGAGAGCAGCACCCGCAGCGCCTTGCGGCCGAACAGGAACTGGGTGCCCTGCGCCTCCAGCACGCGCTGCAATTCCTGGCAGAACCGGTGCGCGTCACCGACCTCCTCGCTCGGCGTATGGATGCCGCCGGCCAGCACGCCGCGCAGCGCCTCCAGCGCCGGCTCCAGCGCCAGGCATTCGCCGGCGTCCAGCACCTGCTGCTCGCTGCCGTGGCGGGCCTGCAGCCGCACCACCGCGGCGGCGCCGGCGAGCTCCTTCGCGTCGCGATAGACCACCAGCTTGCCGTTCATCCGCCAGGCGAAGTCCAGCGCCTCCCGTTGCATCAGCCGATGCACCATGCGGCGGGAATAGGCGCCGAGGCCGAGCAGCTCCACCGTCGTCGCCTCGAATCGCTCGGCGGTGCAGCAGCGCAGGAAGTCCAGCAGCCAGCGCCATTGCGCCGGGTCGACGCGGGCCTCCAGGCGCAGCGGTGCCTCGGCGTCCAGCATCCAGCCCAGCGCCTTCCTGGCCACGCCGGGCGCGGCCAGCGGTGCCACGTAGCTGTAGGAAAGCTGCGCGCCATTGGCGAAGCTCGCGCCATTGCCGGCCAGCGGCTCGCGGTCCAGCACCGTGACCTGGTGGCCGGACTGGGTCAGGCTGTAGGCGGCGGTCATGCCGGCCACGCCGGCGCCGATGACGAGGATGCGCATGGCCGCGACTATGCCAGCCGTTGCCGGCCCGGCGCCAGCCACGGGTTGCAGGGCGCGGCCGCCGGCGCTAGGCGAGGCCCCAGGACAGCCGGAGCCCACCCATGCCGACCGTGACCTTCACCCTGCCCGATGGCACCGCGCGCACCGTGGACAGCACGGGCTGCGAGACGCTGATGCACGTGGTCATCCGGCACGACATCGCCGGAGTGGAAGCGGAATGCGGTGGCCAGCTGGTCTGCGCTACCTGCCAGGTCTATGTCGATGCGCCCTGGGAAGCGGCCCTGCCCGCCGCCTCCGACGACGAGCAGGACATGATCGGCGACCTGGCCGTGGAGGTGCGGCCAGAAAGCCGCCTGGCCTGCCAGATCCGCCTGACGCCGGCGCTGGACGGCCTCTCGGTGCGCGTTCCCGCGCGCCAGCGCTAACCTTGTCCCACCGCCGGCGTCCGCGTCCTGCCGCTGGCGGGCCGCACCCCGTCGAAGCTGATCGGCAGGTCCACGAAGCGGATGCCCTGCTCCGTCTGCCGCACCATGCCCAGCGCCTGCACCTGCGGATGCGCCACCGCCTGGGCCACGCCCTGCACCGGGGTGAAGGGGACCCCTGCCTCGACGAACAGCGCTTCCCATGCGGCGTTGCCGCGCGCCAGCAGCAGCGCCTGGATGCGGGCGTTCAACGCCTCCCGGTTCGCCACCCGCGCGGGGTTGGTGGCGTAGCGCGGGTCGTCGCACCATTCGGGGTGGCCGAGCAGCCGCGCCAGGCGGCGGAACAGGTTGTCGTTGCCGGCGCCGACCACGGCCTCGCCATCGGCGGTGCTGAAGACCTGGTAGGGCACGATCATCGCGGCACCGCTGCCCTCCCGCTTCGGCTCCTCGCCGGAGGCGCTGTGGTTGGTCACGTGATAGGTCATCCAGCCCATCGCCACTTCCAGCAGGGAGGTATCGACGCTGCCGCCGCGCCCGGTCTGCTCCCGCCGGTACAGTGCGGTGGTGATGCCGGTGACCAGCCACATGCCGGCACCCATGTCGATGATGGAGGTGCCGACGCGTACCGGCGGGCGCCCCATCTCCCCGGTCACGTTCATGATACCGGAGAAGGCCTGCATCAGCGGGTCGTAGCCCGGCCGGTCGCGCAGCGGCCCGGTGGCGCCAAAGGCTCCGATGCTGGCGTGGATGAGCCGTGGATTGGCGGCGCACAGCTCGGCCGCGCCGAAGCCCATCTCCTCGGCCTGGCCGGGCTTCAGGTTCTGGATCACCACGTCGGCGTCCAGCACCAGCGCCCGCAGTTCGGCCCTGGCCGCATCGCTGCGCAGGTCGAAGGCACGCGACGCCTTGCCGCGGTTCAGCGCCATGAACAGGCTGGCCTGGCCATCGGCAAAGGGCGGCCCCCAGCCGCGGCATGGGTCGCCCTCGCCCGGGCGCTCGATCTTCGTCACCTCGGCGCCAAGCTCCGACAGCACCAGCGCGGCATAGGGCGCCGCCACGCTGTGGCCCATCTCGATGACCCTGATGCCGGCCAACGGCCCCGCCCCGCTGGCCGGAGCGCCAAACGGCGCGGCGGGCTGAGTGGGTGGTGCGGGGCTCGCACTCATGCGGCAAGCGCCTCGGCGGCCGGCACGCTGACGATCCGGTGCGCCTGCAGCTTCGGCAGCACCTCCTGCCCGAAGCGGCGGATCTGGTGCAGGAACATCTCATGCGGCATGGCGCCGCGGTTCATGCTCACCAGCAGCGTCTCCGCGCCGCACTTCTCGGCCTCGGCGATCAGCCGCTCCGCCACTTCGTCCGGCGTGCCCCAGGGCATGTGCTCGGCCCGCTTCTCGACATCCGCCATGGTCATGTTGCGGAAATCCTGCCGGTCGAACGCCGCCTGCTTCAGGTTCTCCTGCCGGACGTAGTCGGTGCTGGCCTGCGTCACGTAGCCGTGCTCGCGCTGGATCGCGGTCTCGGTGAAGTTGCCATGGCTGAACAGCGTCTGGTTGAAATACAGGTGGTAGGGGCCGTTCTCCCGCACCGCCTGGGCCTTGCTGTCGGCGACATAGGCATTGACGCCGATGCTCAGGTGCTGCGGCGTCACGCGGCGGCCGTGCTGCGCCTGTACCTTGGCATACAGCCCGATGATGTCGTCCCGCAGGCCACCAGGCGCCAGGCCGGGCGTGATCGGCACGTCCTTGCGCGCCGCCCACTCGATGCTCTCCTTGCTGCCCACCACGGGCACCCAGACGCGCGGATGCGGCCGCTGCACCGGGCGTGGCCACAGCGCCACGTCTTTGTACGACCAGAACTTGCCTTCGTAGCTGAACACGTCCTGCGTCCAGGCGCCGGTGACGATCTCATACGCTTCCTCGAAGCGGTCGCGGCTTTCGCTCATCGCCACGTTGTGCACGCCGTATTCGCGCGGGATGCCACGGGCGAAGCCGCTGATGATGCGCCCGCCCGACAGGCAGTCCAGCATGGCCAACTCCTCGGCCAGGCGCAGCGGGGAATGCAGCGGCAGCAGGTTGCCGTAGATCAGCAGCTTGAGGTTCTTGGTGCGCTGCGCCGCCGCGGCGGCCATCAGGTTGGGCGAGTTCATCAGCCCATAGGGCGAGGTATGGTGCTCGTTGAAGCCGACGCCATCGTAGCCGAGCTTGTCCATCTCCTCCCACGCCTGCAGGTGCTCCTCATAGGTGCGCATGCCGATCTCGGGGTCGAAATGCCTGGCGCTCAGCGGATAGGGCAGCTCCTGCACGCCGGGCACCTTCACGTGGTCCAGGTGGGCGCCATAGGCCAGCAGGTCGAAGACGAAAACTTTCACGGGCGGCTTCCTCACGTTTGGCCGCAGCGTGGCGCAGGCTTGGTCGGTCGACAAGGTGGCGCCAGCCCCGACCTTCGCCCCGCGCCCTGTTGGCTGAGCTGGGCGTGACCAACCCCGGTCGCTTCACAGGGGTCCGGTCGCCGGCCTCCGCGTTGGCAGCCGGCCCGGCAATGCCCACCTGCCCCCGGTCACCAACCCCGAGGGAGTATCACCCATGGCCAGCATCCATCGGACCGCCAGCGCCGCCTGGCAGGGCAGCGGCAAGGACGGCAAGGGCGCCCTGACCAGCCAGAGCGGCGTGCTGTCGCAGACGCCCTACGGCTTCAACACCCGCTTCGGCGACGCCAAGGGCACCAATCCGGAGGAATTGATCGCCGCGGCCCATGCCGGCTGCTTCACCATGGCGCTGGCCTTCAAGCTGCAGGGCGCTGGCCATGTGGCGGAAAGCCTGCACACCGAGGCCAAGCTTTCGATGGAGCAGGAGGGCGCCGGCTGGAAGATTGCCACCGTGGCGCTGACGCTGCAGGCCAAGGTGCCGGGCATGACCGATGACGAGTTCCAGAAACTGGCGGCCGACGCCAAGGCCTCCTGCCCGGTCTCCCGCGTGCTGAACGCCGAGATCACCCTGCAGGCGACGCTGGAGGGTTGAAGCCGCACGGCGGTGGCCCCGGCCTAAGCCGCGCGGCCTCAGGCGTCTCGGAACCGAGCCGGCCTGCCTGAAACGGCAACGGCCCGGAAGGCCGAAGCCATCCGGGCCGTACAACCGAACCAGGCCGGCCTGGGGGCAAGCCGGCCTGGGTTCGGTCTGGCGCCGGGTGG
>CAIMOR010000305.1 GCA_903843125.1 uncultured Rhodospirillales bacterium | reverse complement strand
CGGCGGGGGCGGATTCGGTTGGGGTGTAGGCGAAGGCGGGGCAGGCGGCGGTGGTGGGCAGGCCGGCGACGTCGATGTTGTCCTTGACCACGAAGGGCAGGCCGAAGAGCGGGCGACCCCGCGCGCCCTCGGCCGCCAGGGCGGCGGCGCGGGCGCGGACCTGCTCGGCGGGGATGCGGGTGATGAAGAGGGCGGGGTCGGCCCAGGCCTCGATGCGCGCCAGCGCGGCTTCCGCCGCCTCGACCGGATGCATCAGTGATGGCCTGCCAACAGGCTGGAGAGGCGACGGCGCAAGGCGTTGAACTCGGGGCTGGTGGGGTCGCGCGGGCGGGGGATGTCGATGCGTTCATCGGCCACGATGCGGCCGGGACCAGGCGACATGACCACGACACGGTCCGCCAGGACAATGGCTTCCTCGATGGCGTGGGTGACGAAGAGGACCGTGAGCTTCTGGGCTTCCCAAATCTCCAGCAGCTCGGCCTGCAGGCGCTCGCGCGTCATCGCGTCCAGCGCGCCGAAGGGTTCGTCCATCAACACCACCTCGGCTTCGTTGGCCAGCACGCGGGCGATGGCGACGCGCTGCTTCATGCCGCCGGAGAGCTGGTGGGGATAGGCGTCGGCGAAGCGGGTCAGGCCGACCATCTCGACGAAGCGCTTTTCCGTGGCACGGACTTCCCTGGTGGGGCGGCCGCGGGCGGCGGGGCCGAAGCCGATGTTGCGGGCCACCGTCAGCCAGGGGAACAGGCCGTAGTCCTGGAAGACCATGCCGCGGTCAGGCCCCGGGCCCTGCACCGGCTTGGCCCACATCAGCAGGTCGCCCTCGCTGGCGGTCTCGAAGCCCGCGACCATGCGGAGCAGCGTCGATTTGCCGCAGCCGGAGGGGCCGATCAGGCAGACGAACTCGCCCTTCTCGATGCGGAGGTTGGCGTTGGCGAGGGCGGTGACGGTCTCGTTGTTGAAGGCGAAGCGCTTGGTGACGTTCTTCACGTCCAGGATGGGTTCAACCATGGATGTTCGATTCACGCTCCGCTCCTCGGTCCTGCGGCCCGGCGGGGCTGCGCGATCGAACATCAACCATGTTGCGGGCTCCAGCGCAGCAGCCATTGGCCCAGCAGCATGATGAGCTTGTCGGAGGCGAAGCCGAGCACGCCGATGACCGCCATGCCGCAGATGACGATGTCGGTGCGGGACAGCTGGCGGGCTTCCATGATGATGGCGCCGAGGCCGGTCTGCACGCCGGTCATCTCGCCCACCACGATGACCACCCAGGACAGGCCGAGGCCAAGGCGCAGCCCGGTGAAGATGGAGGGCAGCGAGGCCGGCAGCACCACCTTGGTGAAGCTGGCCGAGGGCGACAGGCCGAGCATGGCCGCGGCCTCGAACAGGCGGGGTTCCACGCTGCGGACGCCGAAGATGGTGTTGATCAGCACCGGGTAGAAGGCGCCGAGGAAGACCAGGAAGAAGGCCGAGCGCGGGCCGAGGCCGAACACGATCATGGCCAGCGGCAACCAGGCGGTGACGGGCACCGGGCGCAGCAATTGCAGCGTCGGGTCCAGCATGGTGCGGATGACCTCGACCCGGCCGATCAGCATGCCGAGCGGCAGCGCGACCGCGGCGGCCAGGGCGAAGCCGCCATAGGCGCGGCTCATGCTGGCCAGGGCGTGGGTCTGCAGCGTTTCCGAGAAGGCGTCGTCGTAGATGCCGCCGAAGGCCAGGTCCCACAGCTCCAGCCCCACCTCATACGGCGGTGGGATCAGGCTGTAGGCGCGGCCGCTGGTGGCCAGGTGCCAGGCGACCAGCGCCAGCAGCGGGAAGGCCGCGGCCAGGGCCGGGCCGCGCCAGGCGGAGTGCTGCGTCACGCCGCCTTCGCCAGCTCGTCGGAGAACCTGGTCTCGAAGAAGGTGGCGAAGTCCGGCAGGGCGCGGATCTGCTTCAGCGCCAGCATGTGGTCGGCGTAGATGTGCGACTGCTGCAGCATCAGCGGCGTCATCTTCCAGTTCAGGTCCACGTTCGGCGCGCTGATCTCCAGCGCCGCGCGCTGCTGGCCCAGCTTGGCGATGGCCATGTCGATCATCGCCGCGCGGTTGGCCATGGCGTATTCGCTGGCCTGGCGGTGGATGTTCACGATGGTGCGGCAGAGCGCGGGGTTGTTGGCCACCGTGTCGTGGTGCGCGCCGAACACCATGTTCAGCGCGCCCATCGGCGTGCTGTAGGGGTATTCGACGATCTTGCCGATGCCGGACGCCACCGAGACGCCCGGGGCAGGTTCGGCGCCGACATAGGCATCGACGTCGCCGCGGGCCAGCGCCAGGTGCATCTCGCTGAAGGAGACGCGGACCGCGGTGATGTCGCGGATGCTCATGCCTTCCATCTTCAGGCGTTCGAGGATGAAGACTTCCTGGGTGGAGCCGGGCCAGATCGCGACGCGCTTGCCGCGCAGGTCCGTCAGGGTGGCGATCGGGCCGTCCTTGCGGGCGACCACGGCCATGCCCTTGTCGCAGGCGGAGGCGATGATGGTAACCGGCTCCCGGGCCGCGGCGCCGAGGATGCCGGCGGCGATGCCGAAGGCGCCGAAGTCGACCGACTTGGTGACGACCGCGTTCTTGCATTCGGCCGGGGATTCGAAGGGGATGATCTCCATGGTGACGCCGGCGGGGGCGAACTTCTCATAGAAGTGCGGCGCGATGGAGTGGATGAGCTTCAGCGAGCCCATCTTGATGGTGGTGCCCTGGGCGCGGGCGCCCGCGGAAGCGGCGGCAAGGGCCGGCAGGGCCAGGCCGGCGGCGAGCAGGGAACGGCGGGCGATGGTCATGGCGGGCCTCCGAGGGTTCGGCGCCCGCGATGCAATGAATGTGCCGGGCGGCAGCGGTGCTGCCGCCGCGGCGGCGGAGCGGGAATGCCCGCTTCGGAGGCAGCCTGCCCGTTCGTTCAGCCGGCGATGCCGGTCTGATCTCAGCCGGCGATGGCGGTCTGATCTCAGCCGGCTATGCCGGTCTGATAGGTGCTGGGCACCATGCCCTTCATCGCGCGGGCGCGCTTTTCCAGCCAGAATTTCTGCGCTTCCGGCATCGCCTCGAAGGCGGTGTCCACGCCCAGCTTGCGGGCGGCGTCGGTCGGCCAGTTCGGGTTGTAGAGGATCTCGCGGCCCACCGCGATCAGGTCGGCCTCGCCGTTCTGCAGGATGGCCTCGGCCTGGTCGGCGTGGACGATCAGGCCGACAGCCATGGTCATGACGCCGCCCTCGCGCTTCAGCTTGGTGGCGTAGGGCACCTGGTAGCCGTAGCCGGGGCGGGCCTGGTTGGTGGCGCTGCCCGTGAGCCCGCCCGAGGAGCAGTCGATGACGTCGATGCCCTTGGGGCCGACGATCCTGGCGAGGCGGGTGCTTTCCTCGGGGCCCCAGCCGGCGTCGTCCTCGACCGAGAGGCGGAGGAACAACGGCTTGTCGGCCGGCCAGATGGCGCGGACGGCCTCCACGATCTCGATGCAGAAGCGCATGCGGTTGAGCTCGCTGCCGCCGTAGTCGTCGTTGCGGCGGTTGGCCTGGGGCGAGAGGAACTGGTGCACCAGGTAGCCGTGCGCGCCGTGGATCTCCAGCACGTCGAAGCCGGCGGCGAGCGCCCGCTTGGCGGCTTCGACCCAGTGCTGGATCACCGTGGGGATTTCGTCGCGCGACAGGGCGCGGGGCATCGGGTCTTCCGGCAGCGCCTGGATGGCGCTGGGGGCGACGAGTTCCCAGGCGGACCAGTCGTCCACGCCCGCGGCTTCCGGCGTCAGCGGCGCACCGCCTTCCCAGGGGCGGAAGCGGCGGGCCTTGCGGCCGGAATGGCCGAGCTGGATGGCGGGCACCGCGCCGTGGGCGCGGATGAAATCGGCGATGCGCTTCATGCCGGGAATGTGGGCGTCGTCCCACAGGCCGGTGTCTCCCGCCGTGCCGCAGCCGCGGCGTTCCACCTTGGTGGATTCGACCATGACCATGCCGGCGCCGCCGGCGGCGAAGCGGCCGGCGTTCATCAGGTGCCAGTCCGTGGTGAAGCCGCGTTCGGCCGCGTACTGGTGCATGGGGGCGACGACGACGCGGTTCTTCAGCGTCAGGCCGCGCAGCGTGATGGGGGTGAACAGCAGCGGCAAGGTCATCGGGCGGTTTCCTGGTGCGTTGGGCCGCATGTTACCGAAGCGCGCGGTGCTGGCCAGTGGGCGCGGGTCTGGCGCAGGATGGTGGCGGGTTCGGGAGGGCGTGGAGATGCCGGAAGGCTTCATCGGGCGGTCGCTGCCGCGGCGGGAGGACCAGCGCTTCCTGACGGGGGCCGGGCGCTACCTGGCGGATGCGGTGGCGCCGGGCATGCTGCACGCGGTGGTGCTGCGCAGCCCGCACGCCCATGCGCGGATCGGGGCGCTGGACGCGACGGCGGCGCGGGCCATGCCGGGGGTCCGGGCGGTGCTGACCGGCGTGGAGCTGCGCGCCACGGGGTTCGGCACCCTGCCCTGCCATGCGGCGCCCGCCAGCCAGGCACCGCCGGTGGTGCCGCCGCGGCACGTTCTGGCGCTGGACGTGGTGCGGCATGTCGGCGAGCCCGTGGCCTGCGTGGTGGCCGAGACGCCGGAGCAGGCGCGCGATGCGGCCGAGGCGGTGGTGGTGGACTACGCCCCGCTGGCCGCCGTGGTGGAGCCGGTTGCGGCGTTGCGGCCGGGCGCGCCGCGGATTTGGGCGGAGGCGCCAGGCAACCTGTGCTTCAGCTTCGAGAAGGGCGACCGCGCCGCGACCGAGGCGGCGTTCGCCGGGGCCGCGCATGTGGTGGCGCTGCCGCTGGCCAACCAGCGGGTGACGGCGGCGCCGCTGGAGCCGCGGGCGGCGCTGGCGCGGTGGGAGGCGGCCAGCGGAAGCTGGGACCTGGAATGCACCAGCCAGTCCCTGCACGGGCTGCGGCATCAGCTGGCGCATGCGGTGCTGCATGTGGCCGATGAGCGGGTGCGGGTGCACGCGCCGGATGTCGGCGGTGGGTTCGGGCTGAAGAACTTCCTGTTTCCGGAATACGTGCTGGCGCTGTGGGCAGCGCGGGAGCTGGGCCGGCCGGTGAAGTGGGTGGCGGAGGCGAGCGAGGAGTTCCTGGGCGCCGTGCATGGCCGGGCGCTGTACGGTACGGCGCGGATGGCGCTGGACGCGGCGGGGCGCGTGCTGGCGATGGACGCGGAGATGGTCAGCGACCTCGGCGCCTATGCGTCCTCCAACGGGCCGGGCTGCCATGCGGTGGCGATGCCGACGGCGATGGGCGGCATCTACGCCATTCCCGCGATCTGGCTGCAGGTGCGCGGCGCGTTCACCAATACCGTGCCGGTGGATGCGTACCGGGGCGCCGGCAAGCCCGAGGCGAACTACATGGTGGAGCGGCTGCTGGATGCGGCGGCGCGCCGGCTGGGGCTGGATGGGCTGGAGATCAGGCGGCGCAATGCGATCCGCGACTTTCCGTACCAGGCGGCGCTGGGCAGCGTGATGGATTGCGGGCGCTATGGCGCCAACATCGAGGACCTGGAGCGGCTGGCGGACCGGGCGGGGTTCGCGCTTCGCCGCGCCGGGAGCGAGGCGCGGGGGATGCGGCGGGGCCTGGGCGTCGGCTGCTTCATGGAGACCAGCCGGGGGGCACCGAACGAGTGGAGCCGGGTGCGGTTCGAGCGGGATGGCAGTGTTTCCCTGATGCTGGGGACGCAGAGCAATGGCCAGGGGCACGAGACCAGCTTTCCGCAGGTGGCCGCCGACATGCTGGGGCTGCCGCCCGAGCGGTTCCGGCTGGTGCAGGCGGATACCGGGGTGATCAGCTTCGGCAATGGGCACGGTGGGGCGCGCAGCCTGCATCAGGGCGGCTTCGCGCTGGTGCGGGCGGTGGAGGCGCTGCTGGACAAGGCGCGGGTGACGGCGGCGCGGCTGCTGCAATGCGCGCCGGCGGAGCTGGTCTTCGCGGCGGGCGCGTTCTCGCGCGGGGCGCAGAGCGTGGGGCTGGACGCGGTGCATGCGGCGGAGGCGCTGGATGCGGAGGTGCTGAACCTGTGCAACGACATCGTCTTCCCCAGTGGCGCGCACCTGGCGGAGGTGGAGGTGGACCCGGAGACCGGGGCGGTGACGCTGTGCCGCTACCTGGCGGTGGACGACTACGGCCGGCTGGTGAACCCGATGCTGACGGTGGGCCAGGCGCAGGGCGGGCTGGCGCAGGGCATCGGCCAGGCGCTGATGGAGCAGGTGGTGTACGGCGCCGACGGCCAGCTGCTGACCGGCAGCTTCCAGGACTACTGCCTGCCTCGGGCAGCCGACCTGCCGGACATCGACGTGGTGCTGCATGAGCTGCCGACCGCGCGAAATCCGCTGGGGGTGAAGGGGGTGGGCCAGGCCGGCTGCATGGCGGCGCCGCAGGTGGTGGTGCATGCGGTGCTGGACGCGCTGGCGCCGCTGGGCGTGGAGCATCTGGACATGCCCCTCACGCCCGAGACAGTCTGGCGGGCGATGAACCGGGAGCCGACATCATGAAGATCAAGCGCATCGAGCACGTGGCGATTGCGGTGAAGAACCTGGACGCCACCCGGGACATCTTCGCCAAGCTGGGCATTGGCTGCGACTACGAGGAGACGCTGGAAGGCCCCGGCGTGCGGCTGGCCATGCTGCCGATCGGCGAGAGCAGCCTGGAGCTGCTGGAGAGCCACCGGCCCGGCAACAACACCGACAAGTGGATCCAGGAGAAGGGCGAGGGGCTGTACCACATCTGCCTGGAGGTGGATGACATCCACGCCGCGCTGGACGAGCTGCGCGCCAAGGGCGTGGGCCTGCTGGACCAGGTGCCGCGCAGCGGGCATGGCGGCAACCAGATTGCCTTCCTGGACCCGGCGAGCACGGGGAACGTGCTGGTGGAGCTGGTGGAGATGACCGCCGGCGCGCATTAGGCCGCTCGGCCCGCCGGCGGGCATTAGCCCGCTCGGCCCGCCGGCGGGCATCAGGCCGCGTCAGCGCGGCAGGCTGGCCCTGCTGGTGTCATGCACCGCGCCCAGGGTGTAGCCACCCGAGAAGGCCGGCGCCAAGGGGCGGTCCGGGAAGCTTTTCAGCCAGAGCCGGAACAGCAGCCGGTTCTCGCCGGGGGTGGGCGGGTCCACCCAGGCGGTGCGGCTGTGCATGACCGTGTAGTTGTTGACCAGTTGCAGGTCGCCGGTCTCGAAGGCCATGTCGATGCTGTAGCTGGGGTCCAGCGCCAGGTGCAGCATGGTGTCCAGCGCGGTGCGTTCGCGCGGCGCAAGCGGGCGGCCCAGCTTGGCGGCGGCCTGCTCGACCGTCTTGCTGTTGAAGTTGCAGCTGAGCACGCCGCCGAAGAAGCTGAACACGGGGATGCGGGGCGTTACCGGCGGCGCGTCGGGCTTGGTCACGTCGCCGCGCAAGTCGTGGTGGAAGCCCTCGTACAGCTGTTCCAGCACGTCCGGCGCTTCGGCCAGCAGGGTGTTGTGGATGGCCATCGAGGAGACGACGCGGGAGACGCCGCCGCCATCGGCCGCCGGGCGCAGGCACAGCAGCGCGACCACGTCGGAGCCATCGACATGCGGCATCTGTTCCGCGCTGGTGGAGGAGCCGGTGACGTTGGGCTTGGAATAGTCGAAGCCCTGGTCGACGATGTGGGCGATCAGGTTGTCCTTGTAGCCGCCGAGGTTGACGCGGGGGATCTGCTTCAGGCCCCGACCGAAATACAGGCCGATGCCCCAGAGGATGCGCGCGGCGCGCTCCTCGTCGTGGCGGTCCACCGGCAGGCCCTTCAGCAGCACCAGGCCGCGGCCGCGGTCCAGCTTCTCCATCGCCTCGGCCAGCTGGGGTTCCAGCGTGGGCAGCGGGAAGTCGGCGCGGGTGAACTCGCCGCCGCGCAGGCCCCGGGCGGCCAGGGCGCGCTCGGCGGCCCGCACCTCGGCCTGCTGCGGCGGGGTCAGGCGCAGCACCCAGCCTTCGTCGCGCTCCAGGTCGGCACGGCGCCAGGCGCTGGCGTCGGTGATGGGGTGGTGGAGCATGTCAGGCATCGGTGGGCTCCCGCGGACGGCGCATGGTGGCGCGCTTGCCAGGCGGGGCGCAATGGGCCGGAATGGCGCGGGATGCGAAGGGGGCGGGGATGGGCGAGCGCTGGGCGATCATCACGGGGGCGGCGGGCGGCATCGGCATGGCGGTGTGCCGGCAGCTGCACGGCCAGGGATTCAGCCTGCTGATGCTGGACGTGCAGGCGGGGCCGCTGAACGCAGCCGCCGAGCGGATGCGGGAAGCGGGGGCGCGCGTGGAGGTGATGGCCGGCGATGCGACCGACCCGGCCTTGGCGCAGGCGGCGGCCGCGCGCGGCGCGGAACTCGGGCGGGTGGATGTGCTGGTGAACGTGGCCGGCGGCAGCGGGCCGGAACCGGTACGGACGATCGAGGCGATGGACGACGCCACCTGGGACCATGTGATGGCGCTGAACCTGAAGAGCGCCTTCCTGTTCGCCCGGGCGGTGGTGCCGGGGATGCGGGCGCGCGGCTATGGCCGGGTGGTGAACTTCAGCAGCACCAATGCGCGCGGGCGGAAAGGCCCGGTGACGACGCAGGGGGCGCGGCTGGCCTATGCGACCAGCAAGGCGGCGATCGTCGGCTTCACCGCGCAGCTGGCCAAGGACGAGGCGGCGCACGGCATCACGGTGAACTGCCTGCTGCCGGCGCTGATCCTGGGCGAACAGGGGACGCGCATCCGCCAGCGCTACGAGGCGCTGCCGGAGGCCGCGCGGCAGGCGATGGTGGTGGACATTCCGGCCGGGCGCGCCGGGGAGGCGCATGAGGTGGCGGCGGTGGTGGGCTTTCTGTGCAGCGAGGCGGCCAGCTATGTGAACGGCGTGGCGCTGCCGGTGGACGGCGCCTTCCTGTAGCGGCTGGTCCGCGCGGGACGGGACGCGGGAGGGCCGGCGCGGTCGCGCGGCGGAACGGCCGGGCGGCGTTAAGCAGCGCTCAATCAGGGGTTGTATACCTGTAGGCGATCCCCTCCCCCAGGGCATTGCCGCCGGAACCTCCCCCGCGTGAACCTGAACATCCTGCTGCGCGGGCAGTCCAACGCCCTGCTGTTCGACAGCTTCGGCGGCCTGGCCGCGGTGAAGGCGCAGGTCCAGGCGTTGCTGGGCTTCGATGGCACCGGCAATACCGTCACGCTGATCGCGCCTTCCACCGGCACCGCGGCCACGGTGAACAGTGGCACCGGCTTCCTGGCGGACTGGCTGCAGCCGCAGGGCAATGGCTGGCAGGCCGGGGCGCTGGAACAGGGGCTGCTCAACGCCATCGCGGCGCTGCCGGCGGCGGTGAAGGCGTCTCCCACCGCGGTGGTGTGGCTGCACAACGAATACGACAGCCAGCAGGCCGGGCTGGCCGCCGCCACCTGGGAAGGCGCGGTGCGCTTCGATGCCGCGCTGGTGCGGCAGGCGCTGGGGCAATCCGCGGCCGCGGTGCCGTACCTGTTCGTCGACGCCATTCCCTATGCCAACGCGAACTGGGATTCCAACCAGCAGATCAAGCTGGGCATGCAGGCGCTGGCGGCGGACCCGAGCTTCGATGGCCTGGTCGCGGCGCAGTCCAATGACCTCAACATGGACGCCTATGGCTCCGCCATGGGCGGGCCGCACCTGGGCAGCGAGGATGCGGCGACGTTGGCGGTGCGCCTGGCGCGCAGCATCGCCGAGAGCTTCGCCGGCTATGCGCTGCCGGGCTCCCCGGTGGCGCGGGCGGGCGGGCAGCTGGACGACCTGGGGCCGCAGGTGGTGCAGGCGGCGCCGGTGGCGGGGCACGCCAACCAGGTGCTGGTGACCGTGGCCTTCGATGCCGCGAGCACGCTGGAGCCCCTGGATGCGGTGGCGGCCGCGGGGGCGGACTGGTTCCTCAACACCGCGGTCGGCGCGGCGGGTGGGCAATGGGCCAGCGCGGCGCAGCTGGTGGACGGCAGCCACCTGCTGCTGACCTTCGCCAGCCCGCTGCCGGCCGGGGCCTTGCTGTTCTACGGCTATGGCTACGGCAAGGTCTGGGCGCCGGATGGCAGCGGCGAGACCCATGGCATCTACGACAACCAGGGCATGCCGGTGTGGACCTCGGCTGCCGGGGTGGCGGTGGCCGGGGCGGCGGTGGACAGGGCGGCGGTGGCGGCGCCGGCGGTGCAGGCGCCCCTGGCCGGGGCCAGCTTCGGCAGTGGGGCGGATACGCTGGTGCTGCACCTCAGCGAGGATGCCTGGCAGGGCGATGCGCTGTACACCGTCAGCGTCGATGGCGTGCAGGTCGGCGGCACCTTCGCCGCGCAGGCCGCGCACGGCAGCGGCACGGATACGCTGGTGCTGCGGGGTGCCTGGGGCGGCGGGCCGCAAAGTGTCGTCGTCGACTTCCTGAACGACGCCTATGGCGGCACGCCGGCCAGCGACCGCAACCTCTATGTCGACAGCATCAGCCTTGATGGCGCCAGCCAGATGCACGGCAGCGCGGCGCTGCTGTCCGGCGGGCCGGCCGGGTTCGTCGTGGCCGGTGCGGCGACCACGCTCTCGCCGGCGGCGTTCAGCCGGGTCTGGGCGGATGACTTCAGCCAGGACAGCACGCTGAACCGCAGCCTGTTCCCGGTGATGTGGGGCGATGCGACCGACTTCCGCTTCGCCGCCGGCGCGCTGACGCTGACCAGCTACGCCGCGAAGAACTGGCAGGCGCTCGGCTTCCTGCAGTACGACGGCGGCGCCTCGGCCGGCCAGGGCTATGGGCTGTACCAGGTCTCGGCGGCGCTGGATGCCAACCAGGGGCCGGGCATCTGCCTCTGCCTCTGGCCGGCGGACAACCAGTGGCCGGGGCCGGAGCTGGACCTGCTGGAGAGCTGGGACAGTTCTCGCCAGGCCGGCTTCACCAGCGTGCACTGGAAGGCGGCGGATGGCAGCGATGCCTACAGCAGCAGCAGCATCACGCTGGACCTGACGCAGCGCCACAGCTACGCGCTGGATTGGGAGGCGGGGCAGCTCTCCTACTACGTGGACGGCGCGTTGCTGTTCGTCGTCACCGGGAACGTGCCGCTGGACTTCGCCCATGGCGGCATCAACGAGACCTTCGGCGCCGTGGTCAGTGCCGCCGGGGTGAACCCGACCAGCCGCAGCGTGGCGCTGCACCTGTACTCGATGAGCTATTCGGTGCCGGTCGTGCAGCCCTCGCCGGCGCCGGCGCCAACGCCTTTGCCGGCGCCGCCGGTGGTGGGCATTGCCGGCAGCGGCGGCGTGGTGTGGCAGGCCAGCCAGGTGTTCTCCGGCAGCGCCACGGCCGGCACCAGCGTGCAGCTGTGGGACGGCGGCGCCCGCCTGGGCGGCGCGGTGACCGTGGGCGGCAACGGGGCCTGGGCGGAGACGGTGGCGCTTGTCGGGTTCGGGGCCCATGCGATCACCGCGACGGCCACGGACGGCTTCGGCCAGGTCGCGACCAGCGCGGCGCTGGGCCTGACGCTGCTGCACCCGGCGCTGGAGACGGCGGGCGGCACCTGGCTGACGCTGGTGGGCGGCAGCTACCAGCTGGTGGACAGCACCAGCGGCCTGGGGCCAACACTGAGCTATGGCGGCAGCCCGGTGGTGGCCGGCGCCTTCGGCGGCTGGGTGGCGATTGGTGCCGAGGCCGATGCCGGCGGCTATGCGGTGGCGTGGAAGATGGCCGGCGCCGACCAATTCCTGGCCTGGAGCACCGATGCGGGCGGCCACTACACAGCGCAGCCCGGGCGGCTGATGCAGGGCGCCGACCTGACGCTGCAGAACCTGGAGACCACGCTGCAGCAGGACCTGAACGACGATGGCCGGGTCGGGCCGCTGACCACGGTGCTGGAGGCGGCGGGCGCCACGCACCTGACGCAGGTGGCCAACACCTACCTGTTGGCCGACACTTCCGGCACCGGGCCGACGTTGAGCTACGCCGGCAACCCGGTGGTGCCCGGCGAATTCGGCGGCTGGACGCTGATCGGGGCGGAGGCCAACGGTGGCGGCTATCGGATTGCCTGGAAGCTGGCGGGCGCCGACCAGTACATCCTCTGGAACACCGATGCCGCCGGCAACTACGCCAGCGACGCCAGCCGCACCCTCCACGCGGCCGACCTGGCGCTGCAGCAGTTCGAACCGGCGTTCCAGCAGGACCTCAATGGCGATGGCCATCTGGGGGTGGTGACGACAGTGCTGGAGACGTGCGGCGCCACCTGGCTGACCCAGCAGGCCAACGGCTTCGTGCTGGCCGATGCCCACGGCGCCGGTCCGACGCTGAGCTATGCCGGGGCGCCGGTCTTTCCCGGCGAGTTCGGCGGCTGGACGCCGGTTGGTGCCGAGGCCAAGGCGGGCGGCTACCTGCTGGCCTGGAAGCTGGCCGGGACCGACCAGTTCCTGGCCTGGAACCTGGACGCCGCCGGCAATTTCGCCAGCGAGGCGAGCCGCGCCCTGCATGGCAGCGACCCGGCGTTGCAGGCGCTGGAGACCAGCTTCCAGCAGGACCTCAACGGCGATGGCCAGGTCGGGCCGTTCACCGTGGTGCTGGAGTCGGCCGGTGCGACCTGGCTGACACAGGTGGCCACCAGCTTCCGGCTGGCAGATGCCAACGGGGCCGGGCCATCGCTGGACTACCTCGGCGGCCCGGTGGTGGTGGGGGAGTTCGGCGGCTGGGCGCCGATTGGCGCGGAGCCCGGAGGCGGCGGCTTTCGGGTGGCGTGGAAGCTGGCCGGGGCCGACGCCTACCTGTTCTGGAACACCGACAGCGCGGGCAATTTCACCACCGAGGCGACTCGCACGCTTCACGGCGCCGACGCCGCGCTGCAGGCCATGGAAACCAGCTTCCAGCAGGACCTGAACGGCGATGGGCACATCGGCCCCTGGCTGGGGTAGCCGCCCTCAGGGTTGCCCGGCGACGAAGCGGAACAGCGCATCCGCCCGGTTGACGTAGGAGGACTGGTGGCCGGTGGCGAGCGGGCTGGTGCCGGCCTCGGTGGAGCGGGACAGGATGTAGTAGCCCCAGTCCGTCGGCGTCAGCCGCTCCACCACCTGCACGGTCTGCAGGGCGCCGGGCTGGAACAGCGTGACCAGCATGAAGCGCAGCGGGGTGACGTTCTCGGTCTGCACCAGCAGGCGGTCCGGCCCCAGGCGATCGACGCTGAGGCGATACACCACCTCCCCGGCCAGCCTGCCGGAGCGCTGCAGGAAGTAGAGCGGCTGGCCGCTGGCCATCTCCTCCGCGGTGAAGTCGGCGCGGTGGGCGGTGGGGTCGGGGCTGGAGAGGGCGGTGGCCTCGATGGCGAAGGGGCGCCAGGCGCCGGCGTTCTCGGACCAGAACCGCACCTGCCGCATGGCCGAGATGGCGCCGATGCGGCCCAGCACCACGTCAGGCCCGACGCCGGCCGGCAGGCGGAAGCGGCCGGCCAGGCCGACCAGGGTGTGATAGCCGTGCTCGCCGGCGGCGGTCCAGCCGGTGCAGGCCGGCGGCGACCAGTGCGGCGTGTTCTGCCCCGCCTGCAGCACCAGCGCGTTGGCGCGGGCCTGGGCCGCGACCGGGTAAGCGGGTTCCGGCGCGGCGCCGCAGGGCGGCTGCGGCAACTCCAGCGTGCCGGCGCGCGGCCCGGTCGGCAGCGCAAGCATCAGCCCGAGCGCGCCGAGCGACACCCACCGCCGAAGCCTGTTCACCGCCATGGTCCCAACCCGGCTGCTCCATTCATGCATTCGTCATCTTCGGCTTCCCATGGCGCAGTGCAACAATTAACGGGCGGCCGGGGCGGCAGTTGCCGGCGGCGTGATCGCGCAACCCTCGCGGTGGTGGCGGGACTGGCCTAGGCTGCCCCGGTTGCCGACCTGGCCGCGCCGCATGACGGCCGGGCGGCGCGAGGGAGAGCGCCCGATGGACCGTCGCAGCCTGCTGCTCGCCGCCCCTGCCCTGCTGGCCCGGCCGGCTGCCGCGCAGCTCGACCAGCCCTGGCCGAGCCACCCGTTGCGCATGGTGATCCCATGGCCGCCGGGGCAATCCACCGATGTGCAGGGGCGGCTGGTCTCGCAGTTGTTCAGCGAACGGCTGGGGCAGTTCGTGGTGCCGGAGAACCGCCCGGGCGCCGGCGGGCAGATCGGCACCAACCTGGTGGCCAAGGCGCCGGCCGATGGCTACACCTTGCTGGCGGCCTCGATCGGGCCGATCACCTTCAGCCCGCTGGTGCAGCGCACGCCCTACGAGGTGGAGGCCGAGCTGGCGCCGGTGGCGAGCTACGGGCTGAGCCCGTTCATCCTGCTGGTGAAGCCGGAATTCCCCGCCGCCGACCTGCGCGGCTTCCTGCGGCTGGTGGCGGCGAACCCGGGCAGGTTCACGTTCAGCTCCTCGGGCGTGGGCGGGGCGCAGCACCTGGTGACCGCGCTGTTCATCGCCAAGGCGGGGTTGAGCGCGCTGCACGTGCCGTTCCAGGGCAGCGCGCCTTCCATGGTGGCGCTGCTGGGCGGCAACGTGGATTTCAGCTTCGACACCGCCGCCGCCGCGCTGCGCCTGGTGCGGGAGGGCAAGCTGCGGGCACTGGGCATCACCACGGCGCAGCCTTCGCGGCTGATGCCGGAGATTCCGCCGCTGGCCGCGGTGGGCGGGCCGGCGGACTACGACATCGGCGGCTGGAACGGGCTGATGGTGCCGAAGGGCACGCCGCGGCCGATCATTGACCGGCTGTGGCAGGAGGTGCGCGACGGCCTGCCGACGCCGGCCATGCGCGAGCGGTTCGAGGCCATTGCGGTGGACGTGGCCCCGCTGGGGCCGGACGCCTTCATGGCGCAGCTGCGGCAGATGTGGGCGCTGTTCGGGCCGGTGATCCGACAGCTGGGGATACGGGCGGAATAGGCGGCGTGCCTCAGTGGAAGATGCGGCCGGAATCGATGACGACGGTCTGGCCGGTCATGGTTTCGCTGCGGCACATGGTGACCACCATCTCGGCGCAGTCATCCTTGTCCGCGGGCTTCTTCAGCAGGGAGAGCGCGGCGGCGCTGGTGACCTGTTCGTCGCGCAGGTTGGCGGTGGCGCGGGTGCCTTCCAGCAGGCCGGGGGCGACGCAGTTGACCAGTACCTGCGGCGCCAGGGCCACGGCCATGCAGCGGGTCAGGTGGATCAGCCCGGCCTTGGAGACGGCATAGGCGATGGAGCTGCCCTGCGGGCCGAGGCCGGCGACCGAGGAGATGTTGACGATGCGGCCCTGGCCCTGCGCCTTCATGCCGGGCGCGACCGCCTTGATGAGCTGCATCGGGCCGGTCAGGTTCACCGCCATGATGCGGTCCCAGACCTCCATCGTCAGGTTGTTCAGGTCGGCGAAGGGGATGGCCTTGTTGTAGGCGGCGTCGTTGACCAGGATGTCCAGCCGGCCGAAGCGCTGGGTGACCTGCTGGACCAGGGTCTCGATGGCGGTGCCGCTGGTGATGTCGCAGGCGAAGGCGGCGGCGTTGACCTGATGGCGGGAGGCCAGGTCGCGGGCGACCTGCTCGGCCTGGTCGCGGCTCTGGGCATACATGACGGCGATGTGGACGCCCTCGCGCGCCAGGGCGTGGCAGATGCGCTGGCCGAGGCCACCATTGCCGCCGGTGACCAGGGCGACCGCGCCTTTGAGTTCCATGGACCGTCTCCCGTTGTGGCGCGCAGCTTCGGCGGAAGCGGCGCGGGCGGCAAGGGTCAGCGGCTGGCCCGCTGCACGTTCCACAAGACCGGGAAGCCCACGTCCAGCACGCCGTGCAGGTTGGCGCGATAGGCCGAGGGGCCGGCGAATTGGCCGAGGATGACGATGCTGACGTTGTCGTGGACGCTGCGCTGGATCTCCGCGGCCAGTTCGCGCCGCTTGGCCAGGTCGTATTCGGCGGCGAAGCGCTGGATCAGCGCGGTGCGGGCGGGGTCGCACCACCAGCCGGGATAGGCGTTGGTGCAGCTGTAGACCACGGCCGGGTTGGCCAGCGGGTTCTCCATGTCGAAGCCGGTCCAGACCAGGGGGACGACCGACCAGCCGTTCTGGTCCACCGGGTTGCGGTTCAGCCGCATCTGCGCCACCGAGGACCAGTCCGTGCTGCGGACATCCACGTTGAAGCCGGCGCGCTTGAGTTGCTCGATCGCGACCAGGCTGACCGGGTTGATCAGCGCGCTGTCGCTGCTGTGCAGCACCACCACGCGTTCGTTGTTGTAGCCGGCGTCCCGCAGCATCTGCCGGGCGCGCTCGGCGCTGGGGTGGCGGAAGGCGTCGGCGCCGGCATCCGTGCTGTAGGGCGCGTCGCACATGTACACGCTGAGGCATTGCTCCAGGTACATGCCGGCGGGCAGGCCGACGCCGGCCATGACTTCCGACTGGTCGATGGCCATCTGGGCCGCGCGGCGGATGGCGGGGTTGTTGAACGGTGGCTGGGCGTGGTTCAGCGTGAGCACGCCGAAGATGGAGCTGCGCCCGAGGCCCGGCGTGACGACGATGTTGCGGTCGCGCTTCATGCGCTCGACGAAGTCGAGCGGCGCGCGTTCCAGCCAGTCGATCTCGCCCTGCTGCAGCGCGGCGACGCGGGTGGAGCTGTCCGGCACGGAGACGATGTCGACGCGGTCGACATGCACCACCTTGCCGCCGGCCAGGCCGTCGGCGGGCTCCGGCCGCGGGTGGTAGCGGGTGTTGCGGCGCAGGATGGCGCGGTCGCCCGGCACCCATTCGGCGCGATTGAAGGTGAAGGGGCCGCTGCCGATGATCTCCGGGATCTGGGCGTTGGGCGAGGTGGCGGCGAGGCGCGCGGGCATCATGAAGGGGGCGTAGGGGGCGGACTTGCCCAGCGCCTCGATCACCTGGCCGAAGGGGCGGGAGAGCTGGAGCACGAAGGTCCTGGCATCCACCACGCGCAGGTCGCTGCTGGCGGCCAGCATCTGGCGGCCGAGGCCGTCCTTGGCGCCCCAGCGGCGCAAGCTGGCGACGCAGTCCTCGGCCGTCACCGGCGCGCCGTCGTGCCATTCCAGGCCGGGGCGCAGCGTGAAGGTCCAGGTCAGGCGATCGGCGCTGGTCTCCCACTTCTCCAGCATCTGCGGGCGGTAGGTGCCGTGGCTGTCCTCCCCCACCAGCGTGTCCCAGACCAGGAAGCCGAAGGTGCGGCTGACCACCGAGACGGTCAGGATGGGGTCGAGGCTCTGCAGTTCGTTGTTCATCACCAGGCGGATGGTGGTTTCCTCCGCCCGGGGGGTGCCGAGCGTGGCGAGGAGGAGCGCGAGGGCGAGTAGCGTGCGGCGCATGGCGCGGCTCCTCAGTTGATCGGGGTGCGGCGCAGGGTGCGCGGCTGGGTCTCGTCGAACGGCGTGCGGGCGTGCTGCAGCGTGCGGTTGTTCCACAGCACCAGGTCGCCGGCTTGCCAGTGGTGGCGGTACTGGATGGCCTCGTCGTAGAGCGGGGCGCGGACGGCGGCCATCATCCCGCGGCCTTCCTCGGCGGAGCGGCCGAGGACCTCCACCGTGGTGAGCTTGTTGACCCAGAGGGCGCGGTCCGCGCTGCCGGGCACGGGCCAGAGCATGGGTTGCAGCTGCGAGAGCGTGGTGGTGGCGGCGTCGGTGACGTTCCAGTCGTCGGCCAGGCTGCCGGCGAAGGTATAGGCGTGGCGGCAGGTGGCGGCCTCGGCTTCGGCGCGGAGCGCGGCGGGCAGCAGGGCGGGCACCGCGGTGGCGTCGGCGAAGACCGTGTCGCCGCCCGCCTCCGGCACCTCGATGGCGGCGAGGATCAGCGCCTTCAGCGGCATGGGCTGGAACAGCTGGTCCAGGTGGAAGTCCAGGTCGCCGCGGCCGAAGACGCCATCGGCGCGGACGTTGGAGACATGCTGCGCATCGGGCTCCATCGCCTGGATGCGGTTGCGCTCGCGCAGCTCGACCTCGCCGAACAGGCGGGCGAAGCGGGCCTGGTCGGCGGCGGTGCAGGGCTGGCCGCGGACCAGCAGCAGGTGGTGGCGGGCGTAGGCGTCGCGCAGCGCGGCCGTGGTGGGGGTATCGAAGGGCTGGGACAGGTCGAGGCCGAGGATTTCGGCGCCGACACGGTCTGACAGGGGGCGGAATTCCAGCGCCGGCATGCGGGTCTGCTCCACGGGGTGGGGCAAGCTTGCGGGCCGGGCAGGCGCGGCGTCAACGGCTGGCGGAACCGCATCGTGGCCGATTCGTTTTCGGCCCATGCCCAACCGCGCGCCAGCCACCCGCGATACCTCGATCAGCACCTATCGGGCGAAGCGCGACTTCACCGCCACGCCGGAGCCGGCGCCGGGGCGCGCCGCGCGCCAGGACAAGGCGTTGCGCTTCGTGGTGCAGAAGCATGACGCGCGGCGGCTGCACTGGGATTTCCGGCTGGAGCATGACGGCGTGCTGTGGAGCTGGGCGGTGCCGAAGGGGCCGTCGCTCGACCCCCATGACAAGCGGCTGGCGGTGCGGGTGGAAGACCATCCGCTGGACTACGCCGACTTCCACGGCAGCATCCCCGAGGGGCATTACGGCGCGGGCACCGTGGAGATCTGGGACAGCGGCAGCTGGGCGCCGCTGGGCGACGCCGCGGCCGACCTGGCGCGCGGCGAGCTGAAGTTCACGGTGCGGGGGGCGCGGTTGCAGGGCGGCTTCGTGCTGGTGCGGCTGAAGCGCAAGCCGCGCGACAAGGCCGACAACTGGCTGCTGATCAAGGAACACGACGCGGCCGAGCAGGCCGGCGCCGATGCCGAGACGCTGGAGGCGAAGCCGGCACCGAAGGTGGGCAAGGTGCCGCGGAAGGCGAAGCCGGCGGCGGTTGTCCAGGCCGAGAAGGCGGCGCCGAAGGCCGCGCCGGCAGCGGCGGAGGTGGCGCGCCCGGGAACCGCCGTGGTCAGCGCGCCGAAGCCGGCGGCCAGGGCGAAGCCGAGCCAGGGCGCGCCGGTGGTCGGGGCAGTGCCTGGGCCGCTGCCGGAAGGCCAGAAGCCGCAGCTGGCAACGCTGGTGGAGGAGCCACCGGAGGGCGAGCAGTGGCTCAGCGAGGTGAAGTTCGACGGCTATCGGCTGCTGGCCAGCAAGCAGGGGCGCAGCGTGCACCTGACCACGCGCAACGGGCTGGACTGGACGCAGAAGCTGCCGGACCTGGCGCGCAGCATCGGCCGGTTGAAGCAGGACAGCCTGCTGCTGGATGGCGAGCTGGTGGCGCTGCGGCCGGACGGGTTGTCCTCCTTCGCCGAGTTGCAGACGGCGCTGTCGGCCGGGGGCAAGCGCGGTGCGCTGTACTTCTACGCGTTCGACCTGCTGTACTTGGAGGGCTGGGACCTGCGGCCCTGCGCGCTGCGCGACCGCAAGGCGCTGCTGCAGGGGCTGGACAGCTGGAAGGGCGCGCTGCGCTACAGCGACCACCTGGCCGGCGCGACGCCGCGGGTACGGCGGCAGGCCTGCCAGATGGGGCTGGAGGGGATCATCTGCAAACGCGCGGACGCGCCGTACAAGGGCGCGCGGACGCGGGACTGGGTGAAGCTGAAGTGCCAGGGGCGCGACGAGTTCATCGTGCTGGGCTGGACGCCGCCGGCCGGCAGCCGCACCGGGCTGGGCGCGCTGCACATGGGGTTTCATGACCACGAGGGGCGGCTGCACTACATCGGCGGCGTCGGCACCGGGTTTTCCGATGAGGAGTTGCGCAGCCTGACGCGGCGCCTGGGGCGGCTGGTCAGCACGCCGCCGGAGGGCATGCAGCTGGTCGGCGAGGCGCCGGACCGCAGCATCAACTGGGTGCGGCCGGAGTTGGTGGCGGAGGTGCAGTATATCGGCTGGACCGGCACGGCGCGGCTGCGGCACGCGACGTATCTGGGGCTGCGGCAGGACAAGGCGCCGGAGGATGTCGTGCGGGACGTGCCCGAGCCGCAGCTGCCGCGCGAGACCTGGCAGCCGAAGCGCGGAGGGACGAACATCGTGCGGGCCGGGACACCGAAGCAGCAGGGCAGCGCGGAGGTGGGCGGCGTGACGCTGACCCATGCGGAGCGCGAGTTGTGGCCGGGGATCACCAAGCAGGATCTGGCCGAGTATTGGCGCGTGATGGCGCCGCATGCGCTGCCGGAGAT
>CAIMOR010000304.1 GCA_903843125.1 uncultured Rhodospirillales bacterium | reverse complement strand
GGCAAGGCAGAGGCGGCGCATCGGCGGTTCCTTCAGGTGGCTCTGGCCGGGGGCGGGGCGGGTACCCCGGCGTGGCGGCAGCGGTCAGGCGGCCAGTATCTCGGCTTCAGGCGCCGGGCGGCCACGGATCATGTCGGCGGCCTTCTCGGCGATCATCAGCGTGGTCGCGTAGGTATTGGCGCTGGGCATGTGCGGCATGACCGAGGCATCCACCACCCGCAGCCCCTGCAAGCCATGGACCAGAAGCTGGTCGCTGACCACGGCGGTGGGGTCGGTCTGCGGCCCCATGCGGGCGGTGCCGATCAGATGGTAGGTGGTGCTGCCGTTGCGGTAGGCGAAGTCGAGCAGCTCGTCGTCGCCCTGCACCTGCGGGCCGGGCAGGGTCTCGGCTTCCAGGAAGGGCGCCAGTTGCGGCGTGGCCAGCATGCGGCGCAGCAGGCGGATGCCGCCGAGGTGGACCTGGCGGTCCATCGGGTTGGACAGGTAGTTCGGGTTGATCTCGGGGTCCTCGAACACGTCGGCGCTGCGGGCGCGGACCCAGCCGGTCGATTCGGGGCGGTGCTGCCAGGCGCCGGCGGTCACGCCGGGCATCTCGTCCAGCACATAGACCTTGCCCTCGGCGTAGCTGCCGGGGGTGAAGACGCATTGCAGGTCCGGCTGATCCAGGCCCTCGAAGCTTTTCCAGAACACGTGGACATGGCTGGGCGCGGTGGCCAGGATGCTGGGGCGGCCGGTGGCCCAGCGGGCGACCTGGCCGGCCAGCTTGAGCCCGCGCGAAAGCTGGTTCAGCGTGGTGACGCCGGGGCGGGCGCGCATGACGATGCGCGACGCGTAGTGGTCGCGGAAGTTCTCGCCGACGCCGCGGACCTCATGCAGCACCGGGATGCCGAGGGATTGCAGCAGGGGCGCCGGGCCGATGCCGGAGACCTGCAGCAGCCGCGCGGTGTTGACCGTGCCGGCGGAGAGGATCACTTCGCGCCGCGCCATCACCGTGCGCGCGGCGCCGCCGCGTTCGGACAGGTAGCGGATGCCGGTGGCGCGCTTGCCTTCGAGGATGATGGCGCAGGCGCGCGCAGTGGTGCGGACCTCGACCCCACCGCGGGCCACGGCCGGGTGGAGGAAGGCGCGGGCGGCGGAAACGCGCCGGCCACCGACGATGGCGCGCTGGAAATAGCCGACGCCGGCCTGGTTGCCGCTGTTGTAGTCGGGGTTGCGCGGAATGCCGATGCCCTCGCAGCCCTTGATGAAGGCTTCCGTGAGCGGGTGGAACCAGTCCATGTCCGTCACCGGGATGCCGCCGGCCCGGCCGCGCCGCTGGTCGTCGCCATAGCCGATGCGGTGTTCGCTGCGGCGGTAGTAGGGCAGCACATCGGCATAGCCCCAGCCGCGATTGCCGCGCTGCGCCCAGCTGTCCATGTCGGCCGGCTGGCCGCGATTGTAGATCATGCCGTTGATGGACGAGGACCCGCCGAGGGTGCGGCCCTGGGTGGTGCTGATGCGGCGGCCGCCGGTGTTGGCGGTGGCCTCGGTCTTGAACTGCCAGGTCACGCTGGGGTCGGCCAGGGTCTTGATGAAGCCGGCGGGGATGTGGATCCAGGGGTTGGTATCGGGCGGGCCGGCTTCCAGCACGCAGACGGTCACGCCGGGGTCCTCGGTCAGCCGCGCCGCCAGTACCGAGCCGGCGGCGCCGGCCCCCACGATCACGTAGTCGAAGCTGTCGCTGTCCTGGGCCATGCGGCGGCGCAATCCTGTTGGGTTGCGGCCAGGGTAGGGACGTGTCGGGCTGGTTGCCAAGCGGGGGAAAGGTGGGTGGTCGGAGTGGCGGGATTTGAACCCACGACCCCTTGTCCCCCAGACAAGTGCGCTACCAGGCTGCGCTACACTCCGACAGGGCGCCGCATGTAGCACCGGCTTGCCGGGCGCGCCAGCCCCATGGCCGAAGCCTTGTCGCCCGGCCTAAGCTGCCGGGGTGGAAGGGGATGGCGATGCGCGTGGATTGCCTGATCATCGGCGGCGGGGTCATCGGCTCGGCCGCGGCGTATTGGCTGACGCGGCAGGCGCCGGGGATTCGGGTGGTGGTGGCGGAGCCGGACCCGCTCTACACCCGGGCGGCCTCGCCCAAGGCTTCCGGCGGGGTGCGGCGGCTGTTCTCGCGCGCCGAGAACATCGAGATGTCGAACGTCTCCATTCCGTTCTACCGCGATTTCAACCGGCTGATGGCGGTGGACGGCGAGGTGCCGGAGATTGGCTTCAAGCAGCAGGGCTACCTGTTCATCATGCCGCCGGAGGGCGTCGGCATCCTGGAAGGCAATGCGCGGCTGCAGGCCAGCCTGGGCGTGCAGGTGGAGGTGCTGGACGGCCCGGCGCTGCAGCGCCGATTCCCCAGCCTGCACGTGGCCGATATCGGCGCCGCCGCGCATTCGCCGGCCGATGGCTGCCTGGACCCGAACGCGGCGCTGCAGGGCTTTCGCCGCAAGGCGCGGGCGCAGGGGGCCGAATACGTGCAGGACCGCGTGGTGGCGCTGGAGGCCGGCGGCGGCCAGGTGCGCGCGGCCAGGCTGGCGGGCGGCGGGATGGTCCAGGCGCAGCACGTGATCTGCGCCGCCGGCACCTGGAGCGCCGAGCTGGCCGCCATGGTGGGCATGGCCCTGCCGGTAGAGCCGATGCAGCGCCACGACCACTATTGGGAATGCCCCGAGGGGATCGAGCCGCTGCCCTTCATCAAGGACCTGAACGGGCTGGGGATGCACAGCTGGGACCGCGGCTTCACCGGCAGCGTGGTCGATTTCGGCATTGCCGCGGGGCACGACTGGCAGGTGGACCACGGCTATTTCCAGCGGGTGACCTGGCCGGCCATCGCGCACCGGATTCCACACATGGCAGAGCTGAAGGAAGGCCAGAGCTGGGTCGGCCACTACGACCGCAACACGCTGGACGGCAACATGATCCTGGGCAACTGGCCGGGCCGGCTGGAGAACTTCCACGTGGCCTGCGGCTTTACCGGGCACGGGCTGATGCACGCCCCCGCCGTCGGCCGCGCCCTGGCCGAGTTGGTGCTGCACGGCCGGTATGAGACGCTGGACCTCTCGCGCATGGGCTATGCCCGGGTGGTCGAGAACCGGCCCTATGCGGAACTGGGCATCCGCTGAAGGATTTGCGCATGGAATATCGGGTTCTCGGCCGCAGCGGCCTGCAGGTCAGCCGGCTCTGCCTCGGCAGCATGATGTTCGGCGGGGCGACGGATGCGCCGACCAGCGAGCGGCTGATCGCCCGCGCCGCCGACGCCGGCTGCAACTTCCTCGACACCGCGGACAACTACAATGGCGGGCGGAGCGAGGAGGTGGTCGGCGCCGCCATCGCCGCCCGCCGCCACCATTGGGTGTTGGCGACCAAGCTGGCCAACCCGATGGGCAAGGGGCTGAATGAACGCGGCCTATCCCGCGCCTGGGTGATGCGGGAGGCCGAGGCCAGCCTGCGCCGGCTGAAGACCGACTGCATCGACGTGCTGTACCTGCACAAGGAAGACCACGAGACGCCGCTGGAGACCACGGTGGCGGCGCTGGGCGACCTGGTGCGGGCCGGCAAGATCCGGCATTTCGGCCTCTCCAACTACCGGGCCTGGCGGATCGCGGCGATCTGCGCGATATGCGACCGGCTGGGCATCGATCGGCCGGTGGTGTGCCAGCCCTACTACAACATCATGAACCGCCAGCCGGAGGTGGAGGTGATCCCGGCCTCCGTCGCGCATGGCATGGCCGTGGTGCCGTACAGCCCGCTGGCGCGCGGCGTGCTGACCGCGAAGTACCGGCCCGACGCGCCGCCGCCGAACGACAGCCGCGCCGCCCGCCAGGACAAGCGGATGATGGAGACGGAATGGCGGCCGGAATCGCTGGAGATTGCCCAGCGGATCAAGGCGCATGCGGCAGCCCATGGCATCAGCCCGGGGCATTTCGCCATCGGCTGGGTGCTGGCCAACCGGCTGGTCACGGCCACCATCTGCGGCCCGCGCACCGAGGAACACCTGGAGGACTACCTGGCCGCGCTGGACTATCGGTTCACCGCGGCGGACGAGGCGCTGGTGGAGGAACTGGTGGCGCCGGGGCATCCCTCCTCGCCGGGGTTCAACGACCCGCAATATCCGATCGAAGGGCGTATCGCCGCGACGGCCTGATGCCCTAGCTTCCCGGTCAAATCGGGGAGGGTTCAGGATGGGCTTGCAGTTCCGGCGTCGGCACGCCTTGGGCTTGGCGATGGTGCCGCTTGCGGCGCGGGTCCTGTCGCCCGCCGCGGCGCGCGCCCAGGGCGGCTACCCGGACAGGCCGGTGCGGTTGATCGTGCCCTTCGCACCGGGGGGCGCCTCGGACTTCGCTGCGCGGATCATCCAGCAGCCCCTGGGCGAGGCGCTGGGCCAGGCCGTCGTCATCGAGAATCGCACCGGCGCGGCCGGCAATGTGGGCATGGAAGCGGCGGCGCGGGCGGCGCCCGACGGCTACAGCGTGTTCGTCGGCAATGTCGGCACGCTGGCGATCAACCCTTCGGTGTTCGGGGAGCGGCTGCGGGTGGCGCCGCTGCGGGACTTCGCGCCGGTGGGCCTGGTGGCGCTGACGCCGGACGTGCTGGTGGTGCGGGAGGACTTCCCGGCGCGCAGCGTGCGGGAACTGGTGGCCTATGCCAAGGCCAACCCCGGCAAGGTCAACTACGGCTCCCCGGGCAGCGGCAGCGCCAACCGGCTGGAGATGGAGTTGCTGCGCGAGGCCGCCGGCGGGCTGGACATGGTGCATGTGCCATATCCGGCCGGGGCCGGGCAGGCGGTGACGGCGCTGGTGGCCGGCGACGTCCACTGCGAGTTCGTCACGCTGTCCTCGGCGTTCGGGCAGATCCAGGCGGGCAAGCTGCGGGCGCTGGCGGTGACCATCGGCCAGCGGGTGAAGGCGCTGCCGGAGGTGCCGACGATGCGCGAGTCGGGGTTCCCGGATTATGTCGCGGGGTCCTGGACCGGGGTGGCGATGCCGGCCGGCACGCCGGCGCCGATCATCGCCCGCTGGGCGGCGCTGCTGCACCAGGTGATGGCGCAGCCGGAGGTGGCGCGGCGCCTGCGCGAGAGCGGCACCGAGCCGGAGGTGAGCGCCACGCCGGACGCCTTCGCCACCTACATCGCCGAGGAAACGCGGCGCTGGGGCGGCGTGGTCCGGCGGGTGGGCGCGACGGTGGAGTGACGGCGGCCGCCCCTCGGCGCTGCGCCCGGCGGCGCGGCGCCTGCCGGGCGGTCACACCACGCTGGTCATGCCGCCATCCACGTACAGCAGGTGGCCGTTGATGTAGCTGCTGGCGTCGCTGGCCAGGAAGACGGCGGCGCCCATCAGCTCCGGCAGTTCGCCCCAGCGGCCGGCCGGGGTGCGGGCGCAGAGCCAGTCGTTGAACTGCGGGTTGGCCTTCAGCGGCGCGGTGAGCTCCGTGCTGAAGAAGCCGGGGGCGATGCCGTTGCACTGGATGTTGTGGCGTGCCCAGTCGGCGCACATCGCCTTGGTCAGCATGCCCAGCGCGCCCTTGGTGGCGGTGTAGGGGCCGGTGGTGGCGCGGCCCATCATGCTCATGACGGAGCAGGTGTTGATGATCTTGCCGCGGCCGCGCGGGATCATGCGCTTCGCCACCGACCGGGCGCAGTAGAAGGCGCTGTGCAGGTTGGTGGCGATGACGGTGTGCCAGGTCTCGTCCGGCATATCCTCCAGCGCGCCGCGCAGGTTCACCCCGGCATTGTTGCAGAGGATGTCGATGGGGCCGGCGGCCTCCAGCTCGGCCACGGCGGCTTCCACCGCGGCGCTGTCGGTCACGTCGAAGGCGGCGACCTGCACCTGGTGGCCGGCGGCGGCCAGGGCTTCCGCGGCCTGTTCCAGCCGGGGCAGGTTGCGGGCGTTCAGCACCACCGTGGCGCCGGCCTCCGCCAGGCCGCGCGCCAGGGCCAGGCCGATGCCCATGCTGGAGCCGGTGACCAGGGCACGCCGGCCGCTGAGGTCGAACAGCTTGGATGACATGGCCGGCTCCGCTGGGTTGGACGTTGCCCTGCCAGTAGCATCGGTGCGCCGGGCGGGGGAGGGGCTTCGCTTTTGACCTCGGCGCGTGGCTGGCGTTATCTGCGGCCGGGAATCCGCTGGACGAGGTGATGATGTCGGCAACGATGCGCGCGATGGTGCTGCGAGAGCACGGCGACCTGGACGTTCTGAAGGTTGAGGAGAGCTACCCGCGCCCGGTGGCCGGGCCTGGCCAGGTGGTGCTGCGGGTGCGCGCTTCCTCCTTCAACTACCATGACGTGTTCACCGTGAAGGGCATGCCCGGCATCAAGGTGCCGATGCCCGTCGTCATCGGCCTGGACCTGGCCGGCGAGGTGTTCGAGTGCGGCGAGGGTGTCTCGGGCTGGGAAGCCGGGGCGCGGGTGATGGTGAACCCCATCAACCGCCAGAAGGGCCTGATGGGCGAGATGCTCGACGGCGGCATGGCGGAGTACTGCGTCTGCAACGCCGACCAGCTGATCCGTTTGCCTGATGCGGTTTCGTTCGAGACGGCGGCCAGCCTGCCGGTGGCCTATGGCACCGCGCACCGCATGATCGTGACGCACAACACCATCAAGAAGGGCGACGTGGTGATGATCCTCGGCGCCAGCGGTGGCGTTGGGACCGGTTCCGTGCTGCTGGCCAAGAAGCTGGGTGCCCATGTGGTGGCCTGCGCCGGCGGGCCGGAGAAGTGCCAGGCCATGCTGGACATCGGCGCCGACGAGGCGGTGGACTATCTCGCCGTGGACTTCAGCAAGTGGGCGCAGGAACGCTTCGGCAAGCCGCAGCGCCGCAGCTATGAGGGCGGCGTGGACGTGCTGATCAACTACACCGGCGGCGACACCTGGACCAAGGGCCTGCGGATTGTGAAGCGCGGCGGCAAGGTGCTGGTCTGCGGCGCGACGGCGGGCTTCGACCCGAAGGAGGACCTGCGCTTCATCTGGACCTTCGAGCTCCAGATCATCGGCAGCAACAGCTTCTACAATGAAGACTTCGACAGCCTGCTGGGCATGTGCGCTCGCGGCGAGATCAAGCCGCTGATCGACAAGGTGCTGCCGCTGGACCAGGCGGCCGAAGGGCTGGCGCTGATCCGCGACCGCAAGGTCATCGGCAAGGTGGTGGTGACGCCATGAGCGAGAGCACCGCGCTGACCGCCGAGCAGCTGCAGGAACGCCTGCTGCGCGCGCCCTACCACCAGTGGCTGGGCCTGAAGGTGGAGGAGGTGGGCAAGGGCACCGTCACCATCCGCGCCACCTGGCGCGAGGAATGGGTGGTTAACCCGGACCGCCGCTACACCCATGGCGGCATCCTGGCCGCGCTGGTGGACCTGACCGCCGACTGGGCGCTGGGCGCGCAGCTGGGCCGGGGCATCCCGACCATCGACATGCGGGTGGACTATCACCGCGTGGCGCTGCCGGGCGACCTGGTGTGCAAGGGGAAGATCGTGAAGCAGGGCGGCCAGTTCAGCGTCGCCGAGGCCGAGATCTTCGACCTGGAGGGCAAGCTCTGCGCCTCCGGCCGCGGCGTGTACCTGACCGCGGCGCCGAAGTAATGGGCTTCCCGTTCCGCAACCTCGGCGACCTGATCGACCGGGGCGCCGACCTTTCGAAGCCGGCGCTGATCGACCTGGCCGGGGCTGCGGCGCGGGTGGTCAGCTATGCCGAACTGGATGCGCTGTGTCGGGCCGTCGCGCGCGGCCTGCTGAAGCGGGGACTGCAGCGTGGCGACCGCGTGGGCATCCTGGCCGGCAACAGCACGGAATACCTGGCGACGCTGTATGGCGCGCAGCGGGCCGGGCTGGTGCCGGTGCCGGTGAACTGGCGCTTTCCGGCGGCGACGGTGGAGTATGTGCTGCGCGACAGCGGCGCCACCGTGGTGTTCTGCGACGCGGCGCGCGTGTCGGCGGTGCCGGAGGGGATGGAAGGCATCGCCTTCGGCAGCGCGGAATGGAATGCGTTCCTCGACCCCGGCGCCTTCGAGACGGTGCTGCCGGAGGCGGCCGAGCCGGCCATTTTCCTCTACACGTCGGGCAGCACGGGGCGGCCGAAGGGCGTGATCCTGTCGCACCAGTCGCACCTGTGGGTGGTGGAGCAGCGTCTGGCGGGGCCGGATATTTCGCGCGAACGCTGCCTGATCGCGGCGCCGCTGTATCACATGAACGGGCTGGCGCTGGCGCAGCTGGCCAGCGCGGCCGGCATCACCGTGGTGCTGATGCCGCAGTTCGATGCGCGCGGCTACCTGCACGCCATCGCCGACCACAAGGTGACCTGGATCACCGGCGTGCCGCCGATGATGGCGATGCTGCTGCAGCACCGCGACCTGGTGGACAGCCTGGACCTGACCAGCGTGCGGCATGTGCGCTGCGGCTCGGCGCCGGTTTCGCCGGCCTTGCTGGCGGCCATCAGGCAGGCCTTCCCGAACGCGGCCTTCGTCAACGGCTACGGTACGACCGAGGCCGGGCCGGTGGTGTTCGGGCCACATCCGGACCGGATCCCGACGCCGCAGCTCAGCGTGGGCTATCCGCACCCGGCGGTGCAGCTGCGGCTGCGCGGGGCGGATGGCAGCATCGGCGATGACGGCGTGCTGGAACAGAAATGCCCCGGCCAGATGAACGGCTACTGGAACCGGCCCGATCTCAAGCCGCCGCTGACCGAGGATGGCTACTACATCACCGGCGACGTGTTCCACCGCGACGAGAACGGCTTCCACTACGTGGTCGGCCGGGTCGATGACATGTTCATCAGCGGTGGCGAGAACATCTTTCCGAGCGAGGTCGAAAAGGTGCTGGATACGCATCCGGCGGTGGAGCAGTCCGCCGTGGTGCCGGTGCCGGACGACATCAAGGGCACCAAGCCGGTCGCCTTCGTGGTCAGGCGCGCGGGTGTCGAGGTGGATGAGGCGGCGCTGAAGGCGCATGCGCTGGCCAAGGCGCCGGCCTACATGCACCCGCGCCGGGTCTGGTTCCTCGACGCGCTGCCGCTGGCCGGCACCAACAAGATAGACAAGGCCAGGCTGGTGACCATGGCCAAGGAAGCCGGCGGGGAGGGCTAGGGCCATGCAGGTTGGCGTGATCGGCCTGGGCAGCATGGGCATGGGCGCGGCACTCAACCTGCTGCGGACCAACGGCCTCAGCGTCAGCGGCGTGGATCCGCGGGAGGCGGCCCGCGCCGAGTTCACCGCCGCCGGCGGCAGCGCCGTGGCTGATGCCGCCCACCTGCCGCAGGGCACCGAGGCGGTGCTGGTGATGGTGGTCAACGCCAAGCAGGCGGAGGCCGCGCTGTTCGGGCCGCAGGGCGCGCTGCCGCGGTTGGCGCCGGGGGCGGTGCTGGTGGTCTCGGCCACCATGGCGCCCGAGGATGCGCGCCGCTTGGCCGCCAAGGCCGCCGCGGCGGGCCTGCTGTACCTGGACGCGCCGATGAGCGGCGGTTCGGTCGGCGCGCGGTCCGGCCAGCTGACCTACATGGCCAGCGGCGACGATGCCGCCTTCGCCAAGGCCGGGCCGCTGCTGGACGCCACGGCGAAGACCGTCTGGCGGCTGGGCGATGCGGCCGGGCTGGGCGCCACGATGAAGGTGGTGCACCAGCTGCTGGCCGGGGCGCACATCGCGGTGGCGGCGGAGGCGATGGCGCTTGGCATCAAGGCCGGGCTGGAGCCGCAGCAGCTCTACGACATCGTGACCACGGCGGCGGGCAATTCCTGGATGTTCCAGAACCGCATGGCGCATGTGCTGGCCGGCGACGAGACACCGACCTCGGCGGTGGACATCTTCGTCAAGGACCTGGGGCTGGTGACCGACTTGGCGAGGGAGGCGAGCTTTCCCGCGCCGATGGCGGCGCAGGCCATGCAATTGTTCATCGCCGCCAGCGCCCAGGGCCATGGCGGAAAGGACGACGCCTTCGTGATCCGCGCCTACCAGGCGCTGACCGGGATCAGGCTGCCGACCGAGGAGTGACCCGGCGGGGCCGGCGGCGGGAAGTCGCTACCCGCGCGGGGCGGGGAGGCGTAGAATCCCGGCATGCAGATCACACTGGAAATCGCCGTCATCCTGGTGCTCGTGGTGCTCAACGGCGCCTTCGCCATGAGCGAGCTGGCCATCGTCTCCGCCCGCCGCGGCCGGCTGATGGCGATGATCCGCAGCGGCGAGCCGGGCGCCGCGGCCGCGCTCTCGCTGGCCGACGACCCCGACCGCTTCCTGCCGACCGTGCAGGTGGGCATCAGCCTGGTCGGCATCTTCGCCGGCGTCTTCGGCGGCGCCCAGCTGGCAACGCCGCTGGGCGACGTGCTGGAGAACCTGCCCTGGATGTACGGCTTCGGCCATGAGGTCGCCTTCACCGTGGTGGTGCTGGCCATCGCCTACGCCAACCTGATCATCGGCGAGCTGGTGCCGAAGCAGCTGGCGCTGCGCGACCCCGAGGGCATCGCCATGCGCGTCGCCCGGCCGATGGCGGCGCTGTCGCGCTTCACCTCGCCGATGGTCTGGCTGATGAGTGCCTCCTCCAACCTGATCCTGCGGCTGTTCGGCCGGCACGACCCGGCCGAGAACGCGGTGACGGAGGAGGAGGTCAAGGCGGTGGTGGCCGAGGGCGCCGAGGCCGGCGCGCTGGAGCACGAGGAGCGCCACATGATCGAGCGCGTGCTGCGCCTGGCGGACCGCCCGGTGCGCGCGCTGATGACGCCGCGGACCGAGGTGGCCTGGATCGACCGCAGCGCGACGCCCGAGACCATCACGGCGCAGCTGCGGGCCAAGCCGGTGACGCGCTTCGTGGTGGCGGACCGGCGGATCGACAACGTGGTCGGCGTGGTCGCCGCCAAGGACCTGCTGGACCAGGCCCTGGCCGGGGAGCCGCTGTCGATCGCCAAGGCGCTGCGCCAGCCGCTGGTGCTGCCGGACAGCCTGAGCGGCCTGGATGCGCTGGAGCGGTTGCGCCACGACGCCGTTGGCCTGGCGCTGGTGCTGGACGAATACGGCAGCTTCGAGGGCGTGGTCAGCGAGAGCGACCTGCTGGAGGCCATCGTCGGCGAGCTGGGCCCGGAGGCGAGCGCGAGCGCGCCCGGCGATATCCTGAAACGCGCCGATGGCAGCCTGCTGCTGGACGGCATGATGCCTTCGGATGAGCTGCGGCTGCGGCTGGACCTGCCGCCGCTGCCCTATCCCGGCACCTACCACACCGTGGCTGGGTTGATGCTGGCGCTGCTGCAACGGGTGCCGCGCGAGGGCGACCGGATCGTCTGGAGCGGCTGGCGCTTCGAGATCGTCGACATGGACGGCCGGCGCGTGGACAAGGTGCTGGCGATGCGCGAGGAGGCGGCCGCTGCGGGCTGACTAACGCCCCTTGATGATCGGGGCGATGAACTGCGCCTCGGTGTCCCAGGGGAACAGGATCCAGGTGTCCTGGCTGACCTCGGTGATGAAGCTGTCCACCAGCGTCCGGCCCTGCGGCTTGGCGTAGACGGTGGCGAAGTGGGCCTTCGGCAGCAGGGCGCGGACGATGCGCGCGGTGGTGCCGGTATCGACCAGGTCGTCCACCAGCAGCCAGCCCTCGCCATCGCCATCGCCGGCGGCGATCGGCGGCTTGGTCACGCGCGGCTCGCCCTTCACCTGTTCGTCGTAGGTTACCACGCAGACCGTCTCGACCAGGCGGCAGGCCAGTTCGCGGGCGATGATGGCGGCCGGGATCAGCCCGCCACGGGTGATGGCGACGATGCCGCGGAACGGGGCCTTCTCGGCCAGGCGCCAGGCCAGGGCCTTGCTGTCCCGGTGCAGCTGTTCCCAGCCGACGGTGAAGTATTTCTGGCTCATGGTCCTGCGGCCTCCGCCCGCGGCGGCCGATGCACGCTTCCGGGCCCTGCGGCCCTCCAGCGATCGGACGCCATCAATACACCCGTCCCCCGTCCGGCACCTTCAGGTCCGGCCGCAGCAGCACCACGGCGCCGTTCTCGTCGGGCAGGCCAAGCACCAGCACCTGGCTCTCGAAGCCGGCCACCTTGCGCGGCGGCAGGTTGACCACCGCCAGCACCTGGCGGCCGATCAGCCGGTCGGCCGAGTAGTGGACGGTGACCTGGGCGGAGCTTTGCCGGACGCCGAGCGCGCCGCCGAAATCCACCCAGAGCCGCAACGAGGGCTTGCGCGCCTCAGGGAAGGGTTGGGCGTCGACCACCGTCCCCACCCGGATATCCACCTGCTCGAATTCGTCGATGCCGATGATGCCTGCCATGGCCGTCCCTCTGTTCCCTTGGCATAAACCCGGCCCCCGCGGCAGGGAAGGGCCGTATTTGCGGGGCCGGCGCGGGCGTGTAAGACCATTGCCACGGAAACGGCCCGGTTGCGGGACCGCGTTGCCAATGAAAGACGTTCCCCGATGAAGCGCGACTTCCACGCCCCCGGCCGCAGCGCGGTGTATTCCAGCCATGGCATGGCGGCCACCAGCATGCCGATCGCCACCTTCGCCGCCATGGAGGTGCTGCAGAAGGGCGGCAACGCGCTGGACGCGGCCATCGCCGCCGTGGCGACGCTGTGCGTGGTGGAGCCGCAATCCACCGGGATCGGCGGCGACTGCTTCTGCCTGTACGCCCCGGCCGGGACCGGCAAGGTGATCGCGCTGAACGGCAGCGGCCGGGCGCCGGCGGCGGCGACACCGGAGGCGCTGCGGGCGCGGCAGGTCTCCAGCATCGTCAATACCTCGGCCCATGCGGTCACCGTGCCCGGCGCGATCTCCGCCTGGGCCAAGCTGAACGCCACCTATGGGCGGAAGCCGCTGGGTGAGTTGCTGCAGCGCGCCATCAGCTGCGCCGAGGAAGGCTTTCCGGTGACCCCGCGCGTGGCGGTGGACTGGGCCGATGCGGCGCCGAAGCTGCGGCTGCACGAGGCCAGCGCCCGCCGCTTCCTGCCCGGCGGCGAGGCGCCCCGTGTGGGTGACCGCTTCGCCCTGCCGGAGCTGGGCCGCACGCTGCGCGCCATCGCCGAGCATGGCCCGCGCGCCTTCTATGAAGGCGAGATCGCCGCCGACATGGTGGCGACGCTGCGCGCCGCCGGCGGCCTGCATACCGAGGAAGACTTCCACAATGGCCTGAACGTCGCCGAGTTCGTGGAACCCATCAGCATCGACTGGCGCGGCATGAAGGTGTGGCAGTGCCCGCCCAATGGCTCCGGCCTGCATGTGCTGATGCTGCTGGGCATCCTGGAAGGCTTCGAGACGCCGGAGCAGGGGCCGATCAGCGCCGAGCGCTACCACCGCCACATCGAGGCCGCCCGCCTGGTGTACCGCGACCGCGATGCCTTCCTGGCCGACCCGGCCTATATGGACCGCTCGGTGGCGGAGCTGACCAGCAAGGAATACCTGGGCAAGCTGCGGAGCATCATCCGCGACGACCAGGCGATGAAGACGCTGCCGCCCGCCGGCACCGCGGAATGGGTGAAGCACAAGGACACCGTCTATCTCTGCGTCGTGGACGCCGAGGGCAACGCCTGCTCCTTCATCAACTCGCTGTTCGAGAGCTTCGGCTGCGGCATTCTGGCCGAGAAGTCGGGCGTGATGCTGCAGAACCGCGGCTTCGGCTTCCGCCTGCAGGAAGGCCATGTGAACTGCATCGGCCCGAACAAGCGGCCGCTGCACACCATCATCCCGGGCATGGTGACCAAGGACGACCAGTGCATCATGCCCTACGGCGTGATGGGCGGGCATTTCCAGCCGATGGGCCAGACCCTGGTGCTGACCAACATGTTCGAGTTCGGCCTGGACCCGCAGGAGGCGATCGACTGCCCGCGGCTCTACCCGCACCCCTTCGGCAATGTGCTGGAACTGGAGGCCGGCATCCCCACCAGCGTGGTGGATAGGTTGCAGCGCCTGGGCCATACGGTGAAGCTGGCGCCGAAGCCGCATGGCGGTGGCCAGGCCATCTTCATGGACCGCAAGCGCGGCATCCTCATCGGCGGGTCCGACCCGCGCAAGGACGGGCTGGCGCTGGGCTACTGATGCTCAGGGCGGTCCAGGCCGACATCACCCTGCTGCCGGTGGACGCGGTGGTGAATGCGGCCAACGACCAGCTGCTGGCCGGCGGTGGCGTCTGCGGCGCGATCTTCCGCAGCGCCGGCAGCCGGGCGCTGGCCGCCGCGTGCAAACCTCTGGCGCCGTGCCCCACCGGGGAGGCGCGGACCACGCCGGGCTTCAACCTGCCGGCGCGGTTCATCATCCACGCCGTCGGGCCGGTATGGCAGGGCGGCGGCCGGGGCGAAGCCGCCCTGCTGGCCAGCGCCTACCATGCGGCGCTGCGCGAGCTGCAGGCGGTCGGCGGACGCTCGGTCGCCTTTCCGGCCATCTCCGCCGGCATCTACGGCTTCCCGCGGGACCAGGCGGCGCGGATCGCCGTGGCCAGCGTGCGGGAGGCGATGCGCGGACAGGACGAGGTTGACGTGACCTTTGCCTGCTTCGATGCCGAAACCCTTGGCCTGTACGAACGGGAACTCGCCGCATGACCGAAGCCTGCGAACTCAGCGCCGTCACCCTGCGGCGGCTGATCGGGGAGAAGAAGCTGTCCCCGGTGGAACTGCTGGCGAGTTGCCTGCAGCGGGTCGAGACCTACCAGCCCGCCATCAACGCCATGGCGGCGATGGATGCCGAGCGCGCCCAGGCCAGTGCGCGCGCGGCCGAAGCGGCGGTGATGCGCGGCGACAAGCTCGGCGCGCTGCACGGCCTGCCCGTGGGCATCAAGGACCTGGAGCCGACGGCGGGGCTGCGCACCACCTGGGGCAGCCCGGTGTTCCGCGACCATGTGCCGACCGAGGATGCCGGGATGGTGGCGCGCATCCGTGCCGCCGGCGGCATCGTCATCGGCAAGACCAACGTGCCGGAATTCGGCCTGGGCGCGAACACCCGCAACACGGTGTTCGGCGCCACCGGCAACCCGTTCGACAACACCCGCTCGGCGGCCGGCTCCTCGGGCGGTTCGGCGGCGGCGCTGGCGGTGGACATGGCGCCGCTGTGCAGCGGCAGCGATACCGGCGGCAGCCTGCGCAACCCGGCGGCGTTCTGCGGCGTGGTCGGCTTCCGCCCCTCGGCCGGCCTGGTCAGCAGCGAGCGCCGGCCGCATGGCTGGTCCTGCCTGCCGGTGGTCGGCCCGATGGGCCGCGACGTGGCCGATGCTGCGCTGCTGCTTTCGGTGCAGGCGGCGGACGATGCGCGCGACCCGCTGGCCTATACCCTGCCCGGCGAGCCGGTGCGCGGCGTGGCCAGCCGCTGGCACCCGGCGCCGCGGGTTGACCTGAGCAGCCTGCGGCTGGCGTTCAGCGAGGATTTCGGCCAGGCACCGACCGAGAACATCGTGCGGGAGGCGTTCCGCGCGCGTGTCGCCGCCATTGCGCCGCTGTTCGCGCGGGCCGCGGCGGCGCACCCCGACATCTCCGGTGGCGACGAGGTGTTCGAGGTGCTGCGCGCGGCCAACGTGCTGTCCTCCCACCTGGAGAAGTACCGCAACCGGCCGCAGGATTGCGGGCCGAACCTGCACGCGAATGTCGAGGAGGGGCTGCGCTACAGCCTCAGCGACTATGCCCGCGCGGCCCAGCGCCAGACTGAGATCTACCGCAACTGGCTGGACTTCTTCGGCGGGCATGACGTGCTGGTCACGCCGGGCATCTGCTGCTCGCCGCGCGATTGGCGGGAGTTGTACCCGGCCGAGATCGACGGCAAGCCGACCCGGACCTACTTCCATTGGCTGAGCCTGGCCTACTACGTGACCATCGCCGGCCACCCGGCGCTGTGCCTGCCGATGGGCACGGACGCGCGGGGCATGCCGTTCGGGCTGCAGATCGTCGGCCCCCGCGGCGGCGATGCGCTGGTGCTGGGCGTGGCGCTGGCGATCGAGCAGGCCTGCGCCGGCGATGCGCTGCTGGCGCGGCCGAAGCCGGACCTGGCGGCGCTGCGGGCGGCCAAGCCGATCAGCGCGATGGAAGGCTTCCTCGGCTTCGGCTGAACCGCTTCAGCGCTGGTGCCAGTCCCGGCCGCCATTGCCGCGCGGCGGCGGCCCCTGCGGCCGGCCTTGGGGTTGCCCCTGGGGTTGCCCTTGGGGCGGACGGCCCTGCGGCGGGGCTGGCCGGTAGCCGCCGCCCCAGCCGCCGC
>CAIMOR010000303.1 GCA_903843125.1 uncultured Rhodospirillales bacterium | reverse complement strand
GAACACCTTCCAGCTGCTGGTCGCCGTGGTGCTTTCGGCCCAGACCACGGACGCCGCGGTCAACAAATGCACCCCCCGGCTGTTCGCCGCGGCGCCCACCCCGGCCGCCATGGCGGCGCTGGGGGCGGAGGGCATCGGCCCGCATATCCGCACCATCGGCCTGTGGCAGGGCAAGGCGAAGAATGTCGCCGCCCTGGCCGCGCAGCTGGTGGCGCTGCATGGCGGCGAGGTGCCCGCCGACCGCGCCAGCCTGGAAGCCCTGCCCGGCGTCGGCCGCAAGACCGCGAACGTGGTGCTGAACGTCGCTTTCGGCGAGCAGACCATGGCGGTGGACACCCACATCTTCCGTCTGGGCAACCGCACCGGCCTGGCACCCGGCAGCACCCCGCGCGAGGTCGAGGACGGCCTGATGCGGAAATGCCCGCCGGAGCTGCTGCGCGACGCGCATCACTGGCTGATCCTGCACGGCCGCTACGTCTGCAAGGCGCACGCGCCGGAATGCTGGCGTTGTGTTGCACGCGACCACTGCAACTATCGCGACAAGGTCACCGCTCCGGTTTGATGCGCTGCGGCATGGTCGGGGCAACCCGCGGCATGGCGGGGGCGTTGAAGCGCCGTCGCCAACCGCAGGACCTGGACCCACTCAGGGTGCGTTGCCAGCGCCTGGCCTGCACCGCCGGAGAGCAAGCTGATGTCCGATGCCGCCCTGGGCACCCTTGCCCTTGCTCGCCCCCGCACCGAGCGCCCGTTGCTGCTCTGCCTGTCTCACCTGCGCTGGGACTTCGTGCTGCAGCGGCCGCAGCACCTGCTGACCCGGGCCGCCGAGACCTACGATGTGCTGTTCTTCGAAGAACCCATCCTCGCCATCGGCACCCAACCCCGGCTGGAACGCCGCCGCACGCCGGAGGGCGTGACCGTCTGCGTGCCGCACCTGCCGGAGGGGCTGGCCGAGGCGGCGCTGCTGGCGGCACAGCGCCGCATGCTGGACGCGCTGCTGGCCGCGGAGGCCGGACGGCGACTGGTGCTGTGGTTCTACACGCCGATGGCGCTTGGCTTCGCCGGCCACCTGACACCCGACCTGACCGTGTACGACTGCATGGATGAGCTTTCCGCCTTCCGTGGCGCACCGCCGGCCCTGGTGGAGCTGGAGCGGCAACTGCTGGCCCGCGCCGACCTGGTGTTCACCGGCGGCCGCAGCCTGTACGAGGCCAAGCGCGGCAAGCACAGCCAGGTGCACTGCTTCCCCTCCTCCATCGACGCGCCGCATTTCAACCAGGCCCGCGCAGCGGGCCAGGCCGAGCCGGCGGACCAGGCCGGCATTCCGCACCCGCGCATCGGCTTCTTCGGCGTGGTGGATGAACGTATGGATATCGGCCTGGTCGGCGCACTGGCGGCGCTGCGGCCGGAATGGCAGCTGGTGATGATCGGCCCGGTGGTGAAGATCGACCCGGCCTCCCTGCCGCGCGCTGCCAACATCCATTGGCTCGGCGGCAGGAAATACGCGGAATTGCCGGCCTACCTGGCGGGCTGGGACGCCGGCTTCATGCCGTTCGCCCGCAACGAGAGCACGCGCTTCATCAGCCCGACCAAGACGCCCGAGTTCCTTGCCGCCGGGCTGCCCGTGGTCAGCACGCCGATCACCGACGTGGTGCGGGACTGGGGCGACGCGAACCTGGTGGAGATTGCCTGCGACGCCGGCGGCTTCGCCCAGGCGTTGGAGGAAGTGATGTCCCAGCCACGCGGCGCCTGGCTGCGCCGGGTGGACCGCAAGCTGTCGCGCCTCAGCTGGGACCGCACCTGGCTGGCCATGTCGGCGCTGATCGCGGAAGGGCTGCGGCCGTCACGCGGCGCTGAACGCACGGCGAGCGCGGCGCCGGCGATGTAGCGCAAGTACGAGAGGGACGCTGTCCCTCTCGCGCTCTCCCTGCCAAAGGCCGAAAGGCCTTTGGCAACCGATCATGCAACTACCTGGGGTCCAGGGGCCTCCCGGCCCTTGGCCGGAGAGGTTGAGAGGGCGGAGGCCCTTTCAATGGCACGGTGGAGTTTGAGAGGGCGGAGCCCTTTCAAATCGCGCGGCGGAGTTTGAGAGGGCGAAGCCTGCCTCCTGGAGGGTGGTTGAGCGCCCGCTCAACCCGCCCAATCCGGCGCGAAGCCCGGGCTGACCATGCGGTTGTTCTTCGGCAGCGCCGCCAGCGCGATCTGGTCCTCGGCGTCCAACACCAGCTTCACCGCGTCCAGGTTCTCCTGCTGCCGCGCCGGGGATTGCGCCTTCGGAATGGCGGCGACGCCGGGCTTGGAGAGCAGGTAGGCCAGCGCCACCTGCGCCGGCGTGGCGCCGTGCTTCCGCGCAATGCCCTGGATCACCTTGTCCTCCAGCACCACGCCCTTGGCCACCGGCGTGTAGCTGGTCAGCACGATCCCGCGCGGCGTCACGTAGTCCAGCAGCCGCTGCTGGTCGAGGTAGACGTGGTGCTCAACCTGCAGGGCCGCGATGGGTGCGATGTTCGCCTCAACCGCCCGCGTCATCAGCCCGAGCGGGAAGTTGGCGACGCCGACCGCCTTGGCCCGGCCCTCGCGCAATATCGTGGCCTCGGCCTCCAGCACGCTCTCCAGCTGCAGCTGCGGACTGGGCCAGTGCACCAGCAGCAGGTCGACGTAGTCCTGCTCCAGCCGCTTCAGGCAGGCGTCGAAGGCGCGGCGGAAGCTGGCGCCATCCGGCTTGTCCCACCACACCTTCGTCGTCAGGTACACCT
>CAIMOR010000302.1 GCA_903843125.1 uncultured Rhodospirillales bacterium | reverse complement strand
GGCCGCTTGTTCGCACCCGTGATGGCGCGGCCACGACGGCCGTTGTCGAACAGCGCATCCACCGCTTCCTGCAGCATGCGCTTTTCATTGCGGACGATGATGTCGGGCGCGCGCAGCTCGATCAGCCGCTTCAGGCGGTTGTTGCGGTTGATGACGCGCCGATACAGGTCGTTCAGGTCCGAGGTCGCGAAGCGGCCACCGTCCAGCGGCACCAGCGGGCGCAGCTCGGGCGGGATGACCGGCACGACGGTCAGGATCATCCATTCCGGCTTGGCGCCGCTCTCGCCGAAGGCCTCGATCAGCTTCAGCCGCTTGACCAGCTTCTTGCGCTTCGCCTCGGAGGTCGTCTCCTTCAGGTCGGCGCGCAGGCGCTCGCCTTCCTTCTGCAGGTCAATGCCCGAGAGGATGGAACGCACCGCTTCGGCGCCGATGCCGACGCTGAAGGCGTCCTCACCGAACTCGTCCATCTTGGACTGGTACTGGTCCTCGTTCAGCAACTGGTGCAGCTTCAGGTCGGTCAGACCCGGCTCCAGCACCACGTAGCTTTCGAAGTACAGTACCTTCTCCAGCTCCTTCAGCGTCATGTCGACCATCAGGCCGACGCGCGAGGGCAGCGACTTCATGAACCAGATATGCGCGACCGGGCTCGCCAACTCGATATGGCCCATGCGCTCGCGCCGGACCTTGGCCAGCGTGACTTCCACGCCGCACTTCTCGCAGATGATGCCGCGGAACTTCATCCGCTTGTACTTGCCGCACAGGCACTCGTAGTCCTTCGTCGGCCCGAAGATGCGGGCGCAGAACAGGCCGTCGCGCTCCGGCTTGAAGGTGCGGTAGTTGATCGTCTCCGGCTTCTTGATCTCGCCATAGCTCCAGGAGCGGATCTGCTCCGGTGAAGCGATGGTGATCTTGATCTGGTCGAAGGTTGCTGCCTGACCGGTCTGGCCAAGGATCTTCATCAGTTCGTTCATACGGCCGTCCTCTTCCGTCCAGCCTGCCGCCAGGCGAGTGGTGCCCGGCAGCCGCGTTCGTTGGGTGGTGTCGCCGCCCCCTTCCGGGGGCGGCACGGACAAGTCAGTTGCTGCGGGTCTCAAGGTCCACGTTGAGGCCCAGCGACTTCAGCTCCTTCACCAGCACGTTGAAGGATTCGGGAATGCCAGCCTCGAAGTTGTCCTGCTCGCGCACGATGGCTTCGTAGACCTTGGTGCGGCCGGAAACGTCGTCCGACTTCACCGTCAGCATTTCCTGCAGCGTGTAGGCGGCGCCATAGGCTTCCAGCGCCCACACTTCCATTTCGCCGAAGCGCTGGCCACCGAACTGCGCCTTGCCACCCAGCGGTTGCTGCGTGACGAGCGAGTAGGGGCCGATGGAGCGGGCGTGGATCTTGTCGTCGACCAGGTGGTGCAGCTTCAGCATGTAGATGTAGCCGACCGTCACCTTGCGCTCGAACGGCTCGCCCGAACGGCCATCGGTCAGCGTCACCTGCCCGCTGCTGTCCAGGCCGGCGCGTTCCAGCATGCTCTCGATATCCGAGATGCGGGCACCATCGAACACCGGGGTGGCGATCGGGATGCCCTTCTGCAGGTTGCCGCACAGCTCGATCAGCTGGTCGTCGCTCATCGGCGCGATGTCGCGGTCGTAGATTTCCGCGCCGTAGATATCCAGCAGCTTGGCATCCAGCTCGGCCCGCATGGCGCCGGAGCGGCGGTATTCCTCGACCAGCTCATGCACCTGCTTGCCCAGGTTGGCGCAGGCCCAGCCCAGGTGCGTCTCCAGGATCTGCCCGATATTCATGCGCGACGGCACGCCCAGCGGGTTCAGCACCAGGTCCACGCTGGTGCCGTCATCCAGGAACGGCATGTCCTCGATCGGCACGACGCGGGAGACGACGCCCTTGTTGCCGTGGCGGCCAGCCATCTTGTCGCCCGGCTGCAGCTTGCGCTTCACCGCGACGAAGACCTTGACCATCTTCATCACGCCGGGCGGCAGCTCGTCGCCGCGCTGCAGCTTCTCCACCTTGCTCTCGAAGCGCTTCTGCAGCTTCTCGACCGCGGCATCGAACTCGCGCTTCAGCGCCTCGATCTCGGCCATCGCGGCGTCGTCGGTCACGCCGATCTGGCGCCAGGTCGCCTTGGCGAACTGGTCCAGTACCGCGTCATCGATGATGGTGCCGGACTTCACGCCGCGGAAGCCACCGGCCGCCTTGCGGTTCAGCAGCCGCTCACGCAGCCGGCTGTGGAAGCTGCGCTCCTGGATCGCCTTCTCGTCGTCGCGGTCCTTCGCCAGCCGCTCGATCTCGGCGCGCTCGATCGCCATCGCGCGCTCGTCCTTGTCCACGCCACGGCGGGAGAAGACGCGGACGTCGACAATGGTGCCGGAAACGCCGGGCGGCAGCCGCAGCGAGGTGTCGCGCACGTCGCTGGCCTTTTCGCCGAAGATCGCGCGCAGCAGCTTCTCTTCCGGCGTCATCGGGCTTTCGCCCTTCGGCGTCACCTTGCCCACCAGGATGTCGCCCGGCTGCACTTCGGCGCCGATGTAGACGATGCCGGCCTCGTCGAGGTTGCGCAGCGCCTCCTCACCCACGTTCGGAATGTCGCGGGTGATCTCCTCCTGGCCCAGCTTGGTGTCGCGCGCCATCACCTCGAACTCGTCGATGTGGATGGAGGTGAACACGTCATCGCGGGCAATGCGCTCGCTGATGAGGATGCTGTCCTCGAAGTTGTAGCCGTTCCAGGGCATGAACGCGACCAGCGCGTTGCGGCCCAGCGCCAGCTCGCCCAGCTCCGTGCTCGGGCCGTCGGCGATGATGTCGCCGGGGTCCACGGTATCACCCACGCGCACCAGCGGACGCTGGTTGATGCAGGTGGACTGGTTGGAGCGCATGTACTTGCGGAGACGGTAGATATCGACACCGCGCGTGGTGCCATCGTCGCCGGTCGCCCGCACCACGATGCGCGCGCCGTCGATGCTGTCCACCACGCCGCCACGCCGCGCCACGATGGTCGCGCCGCTGTCGCGCGCCACCGCCGCTTCCATGCCGGTGCCGACCAGCGGCGCGTCCGAGCGAACCAGCGGCACCGCCTGGCGCTGCATGTTGGAGCCCATCAGCGCGCGGTTGGCGTCGTCGTTCTCGAGGAACGGGATCAGCGCCGCGGCCACGCTCACCAGCTGCTTCGGCGAGACGTCGATGGCCGTCACTTCCTCCGGCTTCACCAGCCGGAAATCGCCGCCCTGCCGCACGCTGACCAGCTCGTCCATGAACTTGCCGTCGGTGTTCATGTTGGCGTCGGCCTGGGCCACCACCAGGCGCTCCTCCTCCATGGCGGAGAGGTAGCGCGGCGCGCCCACGACAACGCCATCCCGCACCAGGCGGTACGGCGTCTCGATGAAGCCGTACTTGTTCACCTTGGCGAAGGTCGCCAGCGAGTTGATCAGGCCGATGTTCGGGCCTTCCGGCGTCTCGATCGGACAGATGCGGCCGTAATGCGTCGGGTGCACGTCGCGCACCTCGAAGCCGGCGCGCTCACGCGTCAGACCGCCCGGGCCAAGCGCCGAGAGGCGACGCTTGTGCGTCACTTCGCTGAGCGGGTTGGTCTGGTCCATGAACTGGCTCAGCTGCGAGGAGCCGAAGAACTCGCGCACCGCCGCCGCCGCCGGCTTGGCGTTGATCAGGTCGTGCGGCATCACGGTGTCGATGTCGACCGAGCCCATGCGCTCCTTGATCGCACGTTCCATGCGCAGCAGGCCGACGCGGTACTGGTTCTCCATCAGCTCGCCGACCGAACGCACCCGGCGATTGCCGAGGTTGTCGATGTCGTCGATCTGGCCGCGGCCGTCCTTCAGTTCCAGCAGCACGCGCACCGTGGCGATGATGTCCTGCTTGCGCAGCGTGCGGGTGGTGTCCGGCACTTCCTCGGCGCTGAAGCCCAGGCGCATGTTCATCTTCACCCGGCCGACCGCGCTCAGGTCATAGCGCTCGCCGTCGAAGAACAAGCCCTTGAACAGCGTCTCCGCGGTCTCCGGCGTCGGCGGCTCGCCCGGGCGCATCACCCGGTAGATGTCCATCAGCGCTTCGTCACGGTTGGTGTTCTTGTCCACCGTCAGCGTGTTGCGCATCCAGGGGCCAACCGCCTGGTCGATCGCCAGCGTCGGCAGCCGGTCCAGCCCGGCCGCCTCGATCGCCGCCAGCTTCGGCTCGGTCAGCTCCTCGCCGGCCTCGGCCCAGATTTCGCCGCTGGTCATGTCGACCAGGTCCTCGGCGACGTAGCGGCCGAGCAGGTCGGTACGGCCGACCAGCACTTCACGGGTCTTCTCGGCGATCTTGCGCGCGGTGCGCGGCGTCAGCTTGGCGTCCTTCTCGGCCACCACCTCGCCGGTCTGCGCGTCGATCAGCTCCTCGTTGAGCTTCATGCCGCGGAAGGCCTCGGGGTCGAACGGCCGGCTCCACCCCTTCGGGCTGCGGGCGAAGACCACCTGGCCGTAGAACTGGTTCAGGATCTCCTCGGCATCCATGCCGCGGATCTCGTTCGGCTCCAGCTCGCTGCCCTTCTCTGCGCGCAGCTTTTCCGTGTGCGCGCTGTCCAGCGCCAGCAGCAGGGTGCTGGCCGGCAGCTTGCGCTTGCGGTCGACGCGGACGTAGCAGATGTCCTTGGCGTCGAATTCGAAGTCCAGCCAGCTGCCGCGATACGGGATGACGCGGGCGGCGAACAGGTACTTGCCGCTGCTGTGGGTCTTGCCCTTGTCGTGGTCGAAGAACACACCGGGGCTGCGGTGCATCTGGCTGACGATGACGCGCTCGGTGCCGTTGATGATGAAGGTGCCGTTGTCCGTCATCAGGGGCATGTCGCCCATGTAGACGTCCTGCTCCTTGATATCGCGGACCGAGCGGCTGCCGGTGTCCTCATCCACGTCCCAGACGATCAGGCGCAGCCGCACCTTCAGCGGCGCGGCGAAGGTCAGCCCGCGCTGGATGCATTCCTCGACGTCGTATTTCGGCTCTTCCAACTCGTACTGAACGAACTCAAGCCGGCCGCGGCCGGCGAAATCGTCAATCGGGAAGACGCCCTTGAACACTTCCTGCAAGCCGGTCGGGGTCCGGCTGTCCGGCTTCACTTCCATCTGCAGGAAGGCCTCGTAGGAAGCCCGCTGCACGTCAATGAGGTTGGGCATCGGCGCAACCTCGGGCAGGCGCCCAAAGCTCTTGCGGATGCGCTTGCGCCCGGTGAACGACTTCGTGATAGCGTTCATGCCTGTCCCGTGTCCCTTTCGCCTGGCGGCAACCCGCCCGACGCCTGCCTCAGCATCGTCTCGAATAACCCGGGGCCGCGATGCTCCGGGGCAGTCCAGAACGCTTCCCTAACGTAACGGGAAGCCGAAACGCCGTAGCGGGCGGCAACCTGAGGGTTCCCGCCCGTACGCCGCCAGATTGTCGGTCCCACCCTGGGGCAAGCCCCAGGGTGAGTGGTCCGGGCGGACCTTACTTGACCTCGACGGTCGCCCCGTTGTCTTCCAGCACCTTCTTGATCTTGGCGGCCTCGTCCTTCGACACGGCCTCCTTCACGACCTTCGGCGCACCCTCGACCAGGTCCTTGGCTTCCTTCAGGCCCAGGCCGGTGATGGTGCGGATCTCCTTGATCACGTTGATCTTCTTGTCGCCGGCGCCGGT
>CAIMOR010000301.1 GCA_903843125.1 uncultured Rhodospirillales bacterium | reverse complement strand
CGGCGCCCGCCTCGCGGGGCCGGACCGGCGGCGGCACAACCCGCCGCCATGGACGCCAACCGCGTTTTCACGGCATTGTTGCGCGTCTCGACGCTTCGGAACCCGGCATGCCCCACCCCCTCCGCCCCCGTTCGCGGCACGCCGGCCGCGCGCTGCTCCGGGCGCGGCGGTGAGCCTCAACAGCATGGGTCGCTACCGGCCGCCGCGCCGGCTGCGCCGCGGGCATGGCTGGCTGAAGCTGCTGCTGGCGCTGCCCCTGCTGCTCGTCCTCGGCCTGCTCGGCGCCGGCTATGCGCTGTGGCGCACGGTGCCGCCGGACGACCAGCTCGCCGCCATCCCCGGCCTGTCGGCCCCGGTCGAGGTTACGCTCGACAGCCATGGCGTGCCGCGCATCCGTGCCGCCACGCTGCGGGACGCCTATGCCGCCATGGGCTGGCTGCATGCCCGGGACCGCATGTTCCAGATGGAGCTGATGCGTCGCGGCGCCGCCGGCCGCCTGGCCGAGATCGCCGGCCCGGCGCTGGTCCGCAACGACCGCTTCGTCCGCACCCTCGGCCTTGCCCGCCGGGCCGAGTCCGACCTGGCCGCGCTGGATGACGAGACCCGCGCCGTGCTCTCGGCCTATGCCGCCGGGGTGAATGCCTGGATCGAGGCGCGCGGCCGCTTCGCCGCACCGGAATTCCTGCTGCTGGGCAAGCCGGAACCCTGGCTGCCCGAGCATTCGCTGCTGTGGGGCAAGGTGATGGGCCTCTGGCTTTCCGGCAACTGGCGGGACGAGGTCGAGCGCGCCCGGCTGGCGACGACCCTGCCGGCGGACCGCATCGCCGAGCTGTGGCCGGCGGAAACCTCCCCCGGCCGGCCGGACTGGCCCTTCCCCGGGCCGCCGCCGCTGCCCCCGGCACCGGCGCCGCCACCCGAGGCGGCGCCCACTGCCGCGCCGGAACCACCGCCCGGCGCCACCACGCCCGGCGCGACGCCCAACCTGCGCCAGGGCGCCCTGCCCGCCGGCCAACTCTCGCGGCTGGCGGCGCTGATCCCGCGCTTCCCCGAGCCGTTCACCCTGCCACCCACGGCGAGCAATTCCTGGGCGGTCGGCGGTGCGCGCTCGGCCAGTGGCCGGCCGCTGTTGGCGAACGACCCGCATCTCGGCTTCCAGGCGCCCATCCTGTGGTACCTGGCGCGCATCGACCTGCCGGGGGGCCGGATGCTGGCCGGCGCCACCAGCCCGGGCGTGCCCTTCATCGTCATCGGCCGCAACGAAAGCCTGGCCTGGGGCTTCACCAACAATGGCGCCGATGTGCAGGACCTGTTCGTCGAGCGCCCCGTCGGCGCCGACCGGTACGAGACGCCGGGCGGCCCGCAGCCCTTCCAGGTGACCGAGGAGCGCATCCTGGTCCGCGGCGCCGAGGCGGTGGAGCTGCGCGTGCGCGAGACCCGGCATGGCCCGGTGATCTCGGACCTGGACGACCTGCCCGGCGGCCGCATCCTGGCCCTGGCTGCCGCCAACCTGGCGGCCGAGGACACCGCCGCCGGCGGGCTGCTGGCCCTGAACCGCGCCCATAGCCTGGCCGAAGCCCGCGCCGCCGCGGCCGGCATCACCAGCCCGGTGCAGAACATGGTCGCGGCCGATGCCAGCGGCGGCATCGGCCTGTACACCACCGGCCGCGTGCCGCTGCGCCGCGCCGGGGATGGCAGCCTGCCCGCCCCCGGCCACGACGGCAGCCACGACTGGACCGGCTGGGCCGCACCCGAAGCGCTGCCGGCGACAGAGAATCCGGACAGCCAGGTCATCGCCAACGGCAACAACCGCACGGCGCCGCCGGACTTCCCGGTGTTCATGGGCCGCGACTGGTTCGGCGAATGGCGCTTCCACCGCATCGGCGAACGGCTGGGCCGCGACGGCCGGCTGGATGCCGCGGCCATGGCGGCGCTGCAGATGGACAGCACCAGCCTGCTGGCGCGCGAAGCCCTGGCGGAAGGCGGCCTGCTGCGACGGATGCCGCGCCCGCCCGGCGCCGTGGCCGTGGCGCTGGACCTGCTGCTGGCCTGGGACGGGGACATGGCGGCGCCGCTGCCGCAGCCGCTGATCTTCAATGCCTGGCTCCGCCGGTTCGAGCGGCTGGCGCTGGCCGGCGGCGGGACCGAGGCGACTACCTCGGAGCCGCATGAGTTCGCCGAATCCCTGATGCGGCGGCCGGAGCTGGCGGCGCGCTGGTGCCGCGGCGACTGCGCCGCGCTGGCCGGGCAGGCGCTGGCCGCCGCCGTGGCCGAGCTGCAGGACCAGCTTGGCCGCGACCCCGCCGGCTGGCGCTGGAGCGCGGTGCACCTGGCCCGATTCGAGCATCCGCTGCTCCGCGGCATCCCGCTGCTGGGCCGCCTCGCCCGGCTGGAGGCCGCCACCGCCGGCGATGGCCAGACCGTCAACCGCGGCGGCCTGCGGGGCGGCGAGGGGCTGGCCGGCTTCCAGCACGTGCACGGCGCGGGGCTGCGGCTGGTGGCCGACCTGGCGGACACCGAAGCGACGCTGGCGATCATCGCCACCGGCCAATCCGGCAACCCGCTTTCCCGCCACTGGGGCGACCTGCTGCTGCCCTGGCGCGACGGCGAGCCGTTGCGCCTGACCCGCGAGCCCGACGCCGTGGCCGGGCGGCTCCGCCTGTCGCCCTGAACCGGGTGGGGCGGCCAGCCCGAGCACGAATTCGCCGGCTGGGAACGTGCCCCCAAGCCAGCGGTTGATTCCGCAGCCCAAGGCCACGAAACTAGGCGCGACCGATGTTGCAACGCCCCAACCGACGCCCGCAGTTCTTCTACACCACGGCCCCGCTGCCCTGCCCTTACCTGGCCGGCCGGACCGAGCGGAAGATCGTGACCGAGCTGACCGGCCCCGATGCCGAGGCGCTGCACGACCGGCTTTCCCGCGCCGGCTTCCGCCGCAGCCACAACATCGCCTACTCCCCGGTCTGCCCGGGCTGCTCGGCCTGCATCCCCATCCGCATCCGGGTCGACGCCTTCGTGCCGAACCGGGCGCAGCGCAAGCTGGCGAAGCTGAACGCGGACGTCCACAGCTTCGAGATGCCGGCCCGCGCCACCGCCGAGCAGTTCGCGCTGTTCCAGCGCTACCAGCGCGCCCGGCACGGCGACGGCGACATGGCGGCGATGGGCTTCTACGACTACCGCGCCATGGTGGAGGACACGCCGATCACCACCGGCGTGGTGGAGTTCCGCAGCACCGACGACAAGCTGCTGGGCGCCTGCCTGACCGATTGGCTGGGGGACGGGCTGTCGGCCGTCTATAGCTTCTTCGTGCCGGAGGACACGCGCCGGTCGCTCGGTTCCTGGGCGATCCTGTGGCTGGTGGAGCGCGCCCGGGCGCTGGGGCTGCCCTATGTGTACCTGGGCTACTGGGTGCCGGAGAGCCGCAAGATGACCTACAAGGCGCGCTTCCGGCCCAGCGAGATCCTGGTCGGCGGCACCTGGCGCGAACTGGCCGATGGCGACCCCGCGCTGGAGGCCGCCGCGATCGTGCCGGCCACGGTGGGCTGAGCGACAGCGGTTTTCGGACAAATGCGCGGCGGCCCCGGCGCGGCTCCGAAAGGGGGCGCCGCATCCGGGGCTTGGGCACCCTATCCCTCGAACCGGTTGCTGCGCGGGAAGCCCTGCGGCGGTTGCTTGCCGGCGCCGGCGCGGTTGCCGCGCCATTCCCGCAGGTCGGTCTCCAGCCGCATGCCGCTGCCGTATTTCCAGCGCAGCCCTGCCTTGCGGTCGAACACCTGCACGTCCACCAGGCCGCCATCCCGGTAGGTCTGCAGCTGCACGCCGCGGCCGCGGGTCATCTCGGGCAGCTGCTCGGCCGGGAAGACCAGCAGCCTGCGGTTGCTGCCGATGACCGCGACGGTGTCGCCCTCGGCCGGCACGCAGTGCAGGGCGCGCTTGCCGGCTTCCAGCACCAGCACCTGCTTGCCGGTGCGCTTCTCGGCCAGCATCTCCTCGCCCTTGACCAGGAAGCCCTTGCCGTCCTCGCTGGCCAGCAGGAAGCGGCTGGCGTCCTTGTGGACATGCGCGGTCAGGATGCTGTCCTCGGTGCCGATGTCCAGCAGCAGCCGCACCGGCTGGCCGTCGCCACGGCCGCGCGGGATCAGGTCCGCCTTCAGCGTGTAGGCCTTGCCGTTGCTGGCGAAGAGCACGATCCGGTCGGTGGTCTCGGCGTGCAGCCAGGTGTGCAGGCCGTCGCCTTCCTTGAAGCGCAGCTCGGCATCCTCGGCGATGTGGCCCTTCTGCGCGCGGACCCAGCCCTTTTCGGACAAAATCACCGTGATGGGTTCGCGCTCGACGAAGCTGGCCTCGTCGATCAGCACCGCCGGCAGCAGCACGCCGGCCTCGGTGCGGCGCTTGCCCAGGGGGCCGTCGCCGAACTTCTTCCGGGTTTCCTCGATTTCGGACGAAATGGCTGCCCAGCGCTTGCTCTCGCTGCCCATCAGGCCCTGCAGCGACTTCTGTTCCGCGCTGAGCTTCCGGTGCTCCTTGCGGATTTCCATCTCCTCCAGCTTGCGCAGCGCCCGCAGCCGCATGTCCAGGATGGCGTTGGCCTGGGTTTCGGACAAATCGAAGGTGGCCATCAGGGCTTCCTTCGGCTTGTCCTCCTCCCGGACGATGCGGATGACCTCGTCCAGGTTGAGGTAGACGACCAGGTAGCCGTCCAGGATCTCCAGCCGCCGGGCGATGGCGGCCAGGCGGTGCTCGGTGCGGCGCACCAGCACCACGTGGCGGTGGTCCAGCCAGCAGCGCAGCACCTCCTTCAGCCCCATCACCCGGGGGGTGCGGTCGGCGTCCAGCACGTTCATGTTCAGGCTGAAGCGGGATTCCAGCTGGGTGGCGCGGAACATGGTCTCCATCAGCACCGCGGGGTCCACGGTGCGGGACTTCGGCTCGATCACCAGCCGGATGACGTCCGTGCTCTCGTCGCGGATGTCGGCCAGCAGCGGCAGCTTCTTCTCGTCCAGCAGCAGGGCGATCTGCTCGATCAGCTTGGACTTCTGCACCTGGTAGGGGATTTCGGTGACGATGATGCGCCAGGTGCCCTGCTTGGCGTCTTCCTTGTGCCAGCGGGCGCGCATGCGGAAGCCGCCGCGCCCGGTCTCATAGGCCTCCCGGATGGCAGCCTTGGGTTCCACCAATATGCCGCCGGTCGGGAAGTCCGGGCCGGGGATGTGCCTGAGCAGGTCGTCCACCGTGGCGGCGGGGTTGCGCACCAGTTCCAGCGCGGCGCCGCACAGCTCCCCGGCGTTGTGCGGCGGGATGGAGGTGGCCATGCCCACCGCGATGCCGGACGCGCCATTGGCCAGCAGGTTCGGGAAGGCGGCCGGCAGCACCACCGGCTCCTGCTCCTCGCCGTCGTAGGTGGCGCGGAAGTCGACGGTGTTCTCGTCGATGGCCTGCAGCATGGCCTGGGCGACGTCGGTCAGCCGGGCTTCGGTGTAGCGCATGGCCGCGGCGTTATCGCCGTCGATGTTGCCGAAATTGCCCTGGCCGTCCACCAGCGGGTAGCGCGCGGCGAATTCCTGCGCCTGGCGGACCAGGGCTTCATAGATGCTGGAATCGCCATGCGGATGGTACTTGCCCATGACGTCGCCGACGATGCGGGCGCATTTCTTGAAGCCCGATTCGGGGTCCAGCTTCAGCTGGTGCATCGCCCAGAGCAGCCGCCGGTGCACCGGCTTCAACCCGTCCCGCACATCCGGCAGGGAGCGCGAGGTGATGGTCGACATCGCATAGGCCAGATAGCGCTCACCCAGCGCCGCGGCCAGGCGGGTGTCGCGGACCTCACCGCCCTCGGGCGTTGTCATGATATCGTCAGGCATCTATTCCTCACACCGAGTCGGCAGCCAGCCCAGCGACCCTGTCTAGCAGCATTGCGCGGCCCTTAGGTAGCGCTTTGTTCTGGTTGGCATAGGCATCTCGTCCCAGAAAATGCCCGGTCAGGCGCAACCCCGCCAGCCAGTCCGGCGGGCCGGAGGGGTCGTTGGCGCCAGGCCGGTCGCCGGCCCCCATGCGGTCCAGCAGGAAGGCCGGCAGCGGCAGCAGCCGGTCGCGCCAGGGTTCGCCGGCCGCCGCCGCCACCGCGCGGCCGGTGCGGGGCGAGACCCAGGCAAGGTCCTCGGTGGTGCCGGTCAGCGCGCAGGCGGAGAGGTCCAGGCCATAGCCCAGTTCCTCCAGCAGCAGGGCTTCCCAGCGGATGTAGTCGGCCAGCAGGCCGCGGGCGCCGCCGCCCAGCCGGGCCACCAGCGAGACCAGGCCCTGGAAGCAGCGCGGATGCGCTTCCCGCTCCGGCAGCGCGGTCTCGGCCAGGGCGCAGGCGGCGGACAGCAGCGCCAGGGCCAGCGGGTCCTCCATGGCCAGCGCCGCGGCCGGGTGGACCATTTCGGCCGAGATCGCGCCCAGTTGCTCGGCGGCGCGGCCGACCCAGCGCGCCTCCACCAGGTTGCCGGGCTGCCAGACCGGCGCCTGCGCCCGGCTGATGCCGCCCTTGGCCAGGCCGGCGTGGCGGCCATGCGCCTCGGTCAGCAGGGATACCAGCACGCCCGTCTCGCCGAACGGGCGGACGCCGAGCACCACCGCGGGGGCCTGCCATTCCATGGCGCTGGCATATGGGGGATGCGGGCCTGCGGTCCAGCGGGATCATTCAGACGGTCTTCATGCCGGGTGCGGCATCATGCTTCAATTCCTGAACCGAGGGCCGCCATGCTTCGTCGCCTGCCAATCGCACTGCGCATCCACGGCATCACGCTGATCGCCCTGGTCGGCCTGCTGGTGCTGGCCATCCTCTCCGCCTCGGGCCGGTCGGCGCAGATGGAGACCGAGCGGGCGGCGCTGCTGCGCGCGGTGGTGGAAAGCGGCATCGCCATTGCCGCCGGGCAGGAGGCCGAGGTCAGGGCCGGCCGAACCAGCCTGGCGCAGGGCCAGCAGGCGGCACTGAGCGCGATGCGGGCGATGCGCTACCGGGGCCAGGAATACGTCTGGGTGAACGACACCCAGCCGCGCATGGTCATGCACCCGTTCCGCCCCGACCTGGAGGGCAAGGACATCGGCGAGATGGCGGACCCCACCGGGTTCCACCTGTTCCGCGCCTTCGTCCAGCTGGCGCAGACCCGGCCGGAGGGCGGCGTGGTCGGCTACCTGTGGCCGCGCCCGGGCGCCGAGCAGCCGGTGGAGAAGCTGTCCTTCGTGCAGGGCTTCGCGCCCTGGGGCTGGGTGGTCGGGTCCGGCGTGTATGTCGACGACCTGCGGCTGGCACAGCGGCGCATCTGGCTGGTGGCGATGCTGGAGGCGGCGGCCGCGGCCGGGCTGGTCGGGCTGCTGGCGATGCTGCTGGCGCGCGGCATCACCCGGCCGCTGGCGCAGGTGACGGCGTCGACGGCGCTGCTGGCCGGCGGCGACCTGGACGCGGTGGTGCCGGGGCAGCAGCGTGCCGACGAGATGGGCGCGCTGTCGCGGGCGTTGGAGACGTTTCGGCGGCAGGGGCTGGAGAACTGGCGGATGGAGGGCGAGGTGGCCAGCGAGCGGCTGGCCAAGGACCGCCGGCAGGCCGCCGTGGAAGCGCATGTGCAGGAGTTCGGCGCCAGCGCCAGCGCAGCGATGAGCGGCCTGGTGGGCACCGCCGAGGAGATGCGCGGCACCGCCGAGCTGATGGCCGCGACCGCCGAGCGCATCCGCCGCTATTCGCGCGACACCGGCACCGGCGCCGAGACCGCCAGCCGCGACCTTTCCACGGTGGCCGCCGCCACGGAGGAACTGGCCGCCAGCACCGGCGAGATCGGCCGGCAGGTGCGCGACGCCACCCGCATGATCGCCGCCGCCGTGCAGGAGGCGCAGCAGTCCGACGCGCTGGTCGCCGGACTGACCGGCCATGCGCGGGAGATCGGCGCCGTGGTGCGGCTGATCGAGGATGTCGCCGGGCGGACCAACCTGCTGGCGCTGAACGCGACGATCGAGGCGGCGCGGGCCGGCGAATCCGGCAAGGGCTTCGCCGTGGTCGCCGGCGAGGTGAAGAACCTGGCGGCGCAGACCGCCCGCGCCACCGCCGATATCGCCGGCAAGATCGCCGCGGTGCAGGGTTCCACCGACCAGGCCTGCGAGGCGATCGGCCGGATTGCCCAGACGGTGCGCCAGGTGGAGGAGATTGCCGCAGGCATTGCCCATGCGGTGGAGGAACAGGGCCGCGCGACGCAGGAGATTGCCGCCGGCGCGCAGAACGTGGCCCGCACCACGGACGCCACCGCCCAGGCCATGCACGACCTGGTGGCGGTGGCCGACCAGACCGGGACGCTGAGCCAGGACGTGCTGCGCGCCGCCGCCGGCAGCGGGCTGGAGGCGACCACGCTGCGCAACGAGATGGACGCCTTCCTGCAGGCCATGCGCAACGCCGGGGAGCGCCGGCACTACGACCGCCACCCCGGCGGCGGCCTGGTAGCCACCGTGGTGCAGGGCGGCCAGGAGCAGAGCTTCCCGATTGCCGACATGGCCCGCGGCGGGGTGGCCCTGGCCGGCCCCTCGGCGCTGCCGATCGGCGCCCGGGTGGCGCTGCGGCTGCCGGGCGGCGACAGCACCGTGCCCGGCCGGGTTGCCCGCAAGGACGCCGGCGTGACCGCCTATGCGCTGAACCAGGACGGCCCGGCGCTGCTGCGGATAGACCAGGCGCTGGCGCTGCTGCGCGGGCGCGGCCCGCGGAGCCTCAGCGCCTGAGCGGCGGGGGCGCCGGCGTCACACCACCGGGCTGCGGCCGCCATCCACGTTGAGGGCGGTGCCGGTGATGTAGCCGCCCTGCTCGCTGCACAGGAACAGCGCGGTGGCGGCGAACTCCTCGGCCTTGCCCAGCCGGCCCATCGGCACCGGCTTGCCCATCTCGGCCTTCCATTCCTCCCAGGTGACGTTGCGCTGCTCGGCGGCGTGGCGGCGCACCCACTGGTCGCTCTCGATGATGCCGACCAGCAGCGCGTTCACCAGGATGTTGTGCCTGGCGACCTCGTTGGCGATGACCTTGGTCAGCGCCATGCCGGCGGCGCGGGAGACGGCGGTGGGCGCGCCCTCGCCGGGGGGTGCCTTGGCGCCGATGTTCAGCACGTTGATGATGCGGCCCCACTTGCGCTCGGTCATGCCCGGAATGGCCAGGCGGCAGAGCCGGACGGCGGCGAACAGCTTCAGGTCCAGGTCGTTCTGCCACAGCTCGTCGGAGACGTTGAGGAAGGCGCCGCGCTGGCTGGTGCCGGCGTTGTTGACCAGGATGTCCACCTTGCCCATGTGGTCGGTGGCGGCCTTGAAGGCGGCCTGGCAGCCGGCGGCGGTGCTGATGTCGGCCGAGATGCCGATGACCTTGACGCCGGGGGCCACGGCCTTCACTTCGGCTTCCGCCTTGGCCAGGGATTCGGTGCCGCGGGCCACCATGGCGACGTGGCCGCCGGCTTCGGCGAAGGCCTTGGCCATGGCGAGGCCCAGGCCCTTCGACCCGCCGGTGATGAGCGCGGCGCGGCCGGCGACGGATAGCTGCATGTGGAAGTCCTCCCGTTGGATGCGGGGCATCCTGGCGCCATGCAGGGCGGAGGGGAAGGCTGGGACGCTGGAAGTCCGGGCGGGAAAGTCTGGGGCGACCTACGGGGCTCGAACCCGTGACATTCGGCACCACAAGCCGACGCTCTGCCAGCTGAGCTAAGGCCGCCACACCGACGGTACCGCGAGGTACCGTCCAGGCCGCGGGTGTTAGCCTCTGCCGACTGCCGCCGTCAACTGGCCTCGTGCCGCCAGCCACACCCGCATCCGCTCCAGCGCTTCGTCCAGCAGGTGGTCCGCCTTGCAGAAGGCGAAGCGGGCATAGTGGTTCGGCGCATCCGGCCCTTCATAGAAAGCCGTGACCGGTATGGCGGTGACCTTGGCCTCGGTCGTCAGCGTGCGACAAAAGGAAACGTCATCCCCGTTGAAGCCCAGCGGGCGGAAGTCCGTGGTGATGAAGTAGCTGCCCTTGCTGTCCAGCACGCCGAAGCCGAGCTTCTTCAGCCCCGCGCCCAATCGGTCCCGCTTGGCCTGCAGGCTGGTGCTGAGGCCGTGGAAGTAGCTGTCGTCCTTCATCAGCCCCACCGCCACGCCGCGCTGCAGGTTGGGCGCGGTGGTGAAGGTGAGGTTCTGGTGCGCCTTGGCCACGTTGGGCGCGATGGAGCGGTCGCAGGTGATGTAGCCGACCTTCCAGCCGGTGAGGCTGAAGGTCTTGCCGGCGCTGCCGATGCGCATGCAACGCTCGCGCATGCCCGGCAGGGTCATCAGCGGGATGTGCGGCATGCCGTCGAACACCAGGTGCTCGTAGACCTCGTCGCAGATCGCGTAGCAGTCGTGCCTGGCGACCAGGCTGGCGATGAACTCCAGTTCCTCGGCGGTGAAGACCTTGCCGCAGGGGTTCATCGGCGTGTTGAACAGGATGGCCTTGGTCTTCGGCCCGAAGGCGGCGGCCAGCTCGGCACGGGGCAGCGCCCAGTCCGGCGGTGCCAGGCGCACCAGCTTCGGGATCGCGCCCAGCAGCTTCACCACCGGCAGGTAGGTGTCGTACAGCGGCTCGATCAGCACGCATTCGTCGCCGGGGTTCAGCACCGCCATCAGGCAGGCGGTGATCGCCTCGGTGGCGCCGGAGGTAACGATGACCTCGGCATTCGGGTCGGCCTCGATGCCATAGAACCGCTTCGCGTGGTTGGCCACGGCGGCGCGCAGTTCCGGCAGGCCGGTCATCGGCGGGTATTGGTTGCGCCCGTCCAGCAGCGCGTCGGCCGCGGCCTTCACCACGTCGGGCGGGCCGTCGTAGTCCGGGAAGCCCTGGCCCAGGTTGATGGCGCCGTGCTCGGTCGCCAGGGCGCTCATGACGGTGAAGATGGTGGTGCCAATGGCCGAAAGCAGGTGGTTCTGCGGCTGCATCAAGAAAGTCCCCAAAGCAGGGGCATAATGGGTTTGCCGCGGGGTTGCCGCAAGCGATCGGGTTTGTTGCGGATCTGCTTCGAGGACAATGCCGGGGCATGCCTCTTGCGCCCCATGCGTGCCTGCCTGCTGCTGCTGGGTGCCTGCGGCGCCGGCCTGGCGGCGCGCGGCCTGGGTACCACCGGGGGCGAGGCGCCGTTCCGCCTGGCCGTGGCGATGCAGCGGTTCAACGCCCCGCTGACCGACCGCGCCGGCCGTGCCCTGTGGGCCGACCGCAGCCGTACCGAACTCTCGGAGCCGACCTTGGCCAGCGGCATCCTCGCCGACCCGAAGGATCTGCAAGCCCTGCTCAACCGGGCGCTGAACCAGGCGGTGGACAAGGTGCTGGACAACCCGGGCTTCCGCTCCGCCCTGGCTCGCTAGCGAGCCGGCTGTCATGGTCGCCTAGCTAATGGGCAATTCGCCTTCAATTTGGGCCGTTTCACTGGAAAAATCAGGCAGGCCCCCTGCCAAGGCGCATTGAACCCCTGGCACGGGAAGTGCAAAACACTTGGCATCAAGCCGGCCTTCCCGGCTCGCCGGGCCTGCGGGCCACGGCAAGGGAAACGTCAGGGGCGAGTAGTCTTACCGGTGGCAAAGCGGAGCCGATGAAGAAGATCGAGGCCATCATCAAGCCCTTCAAGCTCGACGAGGTGAAGGACGCGCTGCACGAGATCGGCCTGCAGGGCCTGACGGTGCTGGAGGCCAAGGGCTTCGGGCGCCAGAAGGGGCACACCGAACTGTATCGTGGCGCCGAATACGTCGTGGATTTCCTGCCCAAGGTGAAGATCGAGGTGGTCTGCAGCGACGAGCTCGCCGAGCGCGCCATCGAGGCGATCACCGCGGCTGCCCGCACCGGACGGATCGGCGACGGCAAGATCTTCGTCTCGGAGATCCAGGAAGTCATCCGCATCCGCACCGGCGAACGGGGCGACGACGCGGTTTAGCGACAGCGCCTGCCCGGCCTGGCCGGGCGGGTGACCGAACACGGGCCGCGGGTGCGCGGCACGGATGCCTCGGAGGCCGGGCCCCGGTCCTCCGCCAGGTCAACAACGGGGCAATGAAGCCGCACCCACCCCATAAGGGTGCGACGGGACCAGCCAGGGGAACAGGATCAGCATGGCGAACAAGGATGCCGTCTCCAAGGTCATGGAAATGATCAAGGAGCACAGTGTGGAGTACGTGGACCTGCGGTTCACCGACCCGCGCGGCAAGTGGCAGCACACGGCGCAGCACGTCTCCACCGTGAACGAGGACGTCTTCACCGACGGCTTCATGTTCGACGGCTCGTCGATCGCCGGGTGGAAGGCGATCAACGAATCCGACATGATCCTGATGCCGGACCCGGACACCGCGGTGATGGACCCGTTCTCGGCCAAGCCGCAGATGATCCTGATCTGCGACATCATCGAGCCCTCGACCGGCCAGTTCTACAGCCGTGACCCGCGCGCCACCGCCAAGCTGGCGGCCGCCTACGTGGCGTCCTCGGGCGTCGGCGACACCGTGCTGGTGGGCGCCGAGGCCGAGTTCTTCATCTTCGACAGCGTGAAGTTCGGCACGGGCGGCAATTTCGGTCACTACATGCTGGAAAGCATCGAGGGGCCGGGCTCGGGCATGAAGGACTACCCGGAAGGCAACATGGGCCACCGCCCGGCGGTGAAGGGCGGCTACTTCCCGGTGGCGCCGGTCGATGGCGACGTCGACCTGCGCGCCGAGATGCTCAGCACCATGGGCGAGATGGGCCTGCCGATCGAGAAGCACCACCATGAAGTGGCGCAGAGCCAGCACGAGCTGGGGACCCGCTTCGGCCAGCTGGTGACGATGGCCGACCAGATGCAGATCTACAAGTACTGCGTCCACAACGTGGCCCACAGCTACGGCAAGACCGCCACCTTCATGCCGAAGCCGATCTACGGCGACAACGGCAGCGGCATGCACACCCACCTTTCCATCTGGAAGGACGGCAAGCCGCTGTTCGCCGGCAACCAGTATGCCGACCTGTCGGAGATGTGCCTCTTCGCCATCGGCGGCATCATCAAGCACGCCAAGGCGGTGAACGCCTTCACCAACCCGAGCACGAACAGCTACAAGCGGCTGATCCCGGGCTTCGAGGCGCCGGTGCTGCTGGCCTATTCGGCCCGCAACCGCTCGGCTTCCTGCCGCATTCCGTACACCACCAGCCCGAAGGCCAAGCGCGTCGAGGTCCGCTTCCCGGACCCGACCGCGAACCCCTACCTGGCCTATGCGGCGCTGACCATGGCGGCGATGGACGGGATCAAGAACAAGATCCATCCGGGCGACCCGATGGACAAGGACCTGTACGACCTGCCGCCGGAAGAGCTGAAGAACATCCCGACGGTGTGCGGCAGCCTGCGCGAAGCGCTGGGCGCGCTGGAAGCCGACCACGACTTCCTGCTGGCCGGCGACGTGTTCAGCATGGACCAGATCGAGAGCTACATCGAGCTGAAGTGGAAGGAAGTCTACCGCTTCGAGCACACGCCGCACCCGGTGGAGTTCGAGATGTACTACAGCGCCTGATGCGCTGACGCGAACGGGCCGCGGTGCGTCTTCGCCGACGCACCGCGGCCTTTTTTGTTGCCGGCTGGTCTGAAGCGGCCGTCGGTCACGGTACGCGGCGGCCCCGCATCCCGGCCAAGCTGCCGGGGGCAAAGTCGACCGACGGCGGGCCGCTGAGCGTCATCTCCAGCCCGGCGACATCGACCAGCACAAGCCTGCCCACACGCTTCGGGTGGCGCGCGGCGCCACCGCGGCCACCCGGGCGCCAAGCCGGTTGCCGAACTGGCTGGCGGGGACGACGCCGCGCGGCGCGGCGCTTCCGGCCCGGCCACCTGCATCCCTGCCCGCCGGCGCCCACCCGGCGCTGGAAGCCGCGGGGCGGCAGCCCGGGTCGGCGCCCAACCCGTTCCGCGTCATCGCCAAGGGCCCGACGGCGCCGGACGGCTGGTTCGGCCCCGAGCCGCCCCGGGCAACCGCAGGCCGGACGCCCGCATCCGCGCGCCCCCCGCCATTCGGCCCATGGTACAACGGCCAGCGCGGAACCCAGATGCGCGTCGCCGCTTCCTCAGCTGCGGCCCCCAGCCATCAACCTGCCCACGCCCGGAGGTCCAAGCGATGACCGAGCAAGCTATCGCCGCCACGACCGAGCCTGACCCCAGCGACCCCTATGCCCGCGAGGGCCAGACCTTCCCGCGCCTGTCCGCCGAGATGGCGGCGCGGATCGCCGGCTACGGCACCCAGGAGCGACTGCCGGCCGGCACCATCGTGTTCGAGCGCGGCCAGCGCGGCGTGGACTTCTTCCTGGTGCTGGAAGGCAGCGTCGAGATCTTCGACCTGGACCACCAGGGCCGGGTGAACGTCTTCACCATCCATGCCGAACGCCAGTTCACCGGCGAGCTGGACCTGTTCAACAACCGGGAAATCCTGGTCTCCGGCCGCACCGGGGCGGACAGCCACGTGGTGCGCCTGCCGCGCCAGGCCTTCCGCCGCATGGTGGCCGCCGAGCCGGATATCGCCGAGATCATCATGCGCGCCTATATCCTGCGGCGCGTCGGGCTGATCCGCTACACCCAGGGCGGCGTGGTGCTGATCGGGCCCGGCCACAACGCGGCGACGCTCAGGCTGCGCGGCTTCCTGACCCGCAACGGCTACCCGCACCGGCTGCTGGACACCGAGGTGGCGCAGGAGGCGGAGGGCTTCCTGCACGGCTTCCATGTTGCACCGGAGGAACTGCCGGTGGTGCTGCTGCCGGACGAACGGGTGCTGCGCAACCCCGGCATTCCCGCGCTGGCCGATGCGCTGGGGCTGGTGGAGCATGTCGATGCCGATTGCGTCTACGACCTGGCCATCGTCGGCGCCGGGCCGGCCGGGCTGGCGGCGGCGGTCTATGCCGCCTCGGAAGGGCTGCAGGTGATCCTGGTGGAGGGCCTGGCACCCGGCGGCCAGGCCGGCACCAGCAGCAAGATCGAGAACTACCTGGGCTTCCCCACCGGCATCTCCGGCCAGGCCCTGGCCGGGCGGGCGCAGATCCAGGCGCAGAAGTTCGGTGCCCGGCTGCTGGTCTCGCGCCACGTCACCGGCATCGAGTGCGGCGAGCGCCCCTATCGCCTGGCGCTGGATGACGGCCGCACCATCGCCGCCTGCGCCGTGGTGGTGGCCACCGGCGCGCGATACCGCAAGCTGGCGGTGCCGGGCTTCGAGGCCTTCGAGGGCCAGGGCATCCACTACGCCGCCACCGCCATGGAGGCGCAGCTCTGCGGCAACGAGGAGGTGGTCGTGGTCGGCGGCGGCAACTCGGCCGGCCAGGCGGCGGTGTACCTCTCGCGCGGCGCGGCGCATGTGCATGTGCTGGTGCGCGCCGAGGGGCTGGCGGCGACGATGTCGGACTACCTGGTGCAGCGCATCGCGCAGTCGTCGAAAATCACGCTGCACGCCTTCACCGAGATCACCGCGCTGCAGGGTGACGACCGGCTGCGCCGGGTGACCTGGCGCAATCGCCGGACCGGCGCGGAGGAGACGCGCGGGATCGGCAACGTCTTCGTGATGATTGGTGCCGAGCCCAACACGGAATGGCTGGGCGGCTGCCTGGCGCTGGACGCCCGCGGCTTCGTCCGCACCGGGCAGGACGAGCGTGGCATGGCGCTGGCCTCG
>CAIMOR010000300.1 GCA_903843125.1 uncultured Rhodospirillales bacterium | reverse complement strand
GCTCTCACCAGCGCTGGGCCTGGCGCCGGAAGTGGCAGCGCTGGCCTCGGCGGCCAGTGGGCCGGCAGCCTCTACGGCTTCGTGGGCGGCGGCGTCGGAGGTGGCAGCATCTATGGCGCCACCAGCAGTCGCGCTTCTGGCGCCACCGCCCCCCGCAACAGCGGCGTGGGCCTCGGTGGCCTCGGTGGCCTCGGTGGCCTCGGTGGCCTCGGCGGCCTCGGCGGCCTCGGCGGTTTCGGCGGCCTCGGAGGACTCGGTGCTTTTGGTGTCTCTTCTTCCGCGGGCCTCGGCGCTGGCGGGGTTGGGGCCTTCGGCCGCGAGCGCGCCTTGAGCGCGCCCGTGCCGTACAGTGGTGCCGCTGCGTCTTCTGGTGTGATGACTGTGGCTGCCACGATCACACCGAGGCGCGCCGTGTCTGCGCCGCCGGCCCCGGTCCACGCGCGCTCGTCTGGCGACACACCAGGTGGTGCTGGAGGACGGTTGGTGCGGCCCAGGCCGGTTGACCTCACGGCAGCGATGCCCTCGGCAGCAGCCTCTGGCGGAACGCCCATGGGCTCCTCGTCCCCCGGCGGTTTCTTGGCTCCAGCCTCTGGCAGCGGCGGCGGCGGCAGTGGTGGCGGCGGCGGCGGCGGCTTCGGCTTCGGCTTCGGCAGAGGCAGCGGCCTCGGCAGCAGCCTCGGCAGCGGCAGCTCGGGCGCAGGCAGACCGAGCGCGGGCGGCATCTTCGGCAGCAGCGGCGCTGGCGGCGTCGGCGGCGTGGGCGGTGGCCACGGCAGCGCCGGCTTCGCTGCAGAACCTGAGGCGGCCACGCCTTTGCCGTGGCCTGGTCAGCCGCCACTGGTTCAGCAGCAGGCGACCTTTGCGAGTCGCCATCACGCGGGCCTGGTTGCTGTCGCGCTTCCCGTGCTCGACCTGGCAGCTGCGCAGGCCGCTCTTGGGCTCATCGCAGGGCTCGGCGCCGCCCAGCACAGCAGCTTCTTCGTCCCGGTGATCGCCGCGGCGCTTGGCCAGGGCCACCCGAACTTTGCCTTCGTGTGGAACTTCCTCGGCGCTGCAAATGTCGCTGCGATTGTCAACCGCCTCCAGAGCGTTTTCGTTGCGGCCGGCATCACCCCGCAGAACGCGCCGTGGCGCATGACGGCCAACGGCCCATACCTCATCGAGCCCGACCAGATGGTGTTGCTCGACTACGAGGGCCAGCAGCTGCGGGCGCAGTTTCCGGGTACTGCCGGGGCGCTTCTTCAGACTCTTCTCGGGCAGCAGCTCGCAGCCGCGCGCGTCGTCCTCCGAGGCCCGGGGGGACCCGCGCCGTGATTTAATCGTCCTTGAAATCTTATTTCTGATGGGGTTTTCCACGCATGGCCGCGGTGGCCGCGGTGGCCGCAGCAGTCGCCTCGCGCGCGCGCTATCGCTCGCTGAGCGCGCGCACCGCTAGCGCGCCGCCGGTCTGAGTCGTTTCGAGTTGTGACCGCCGGCGGCACGAGAGACGGGCCAGGAAAGGGCATCTGCTTCCTCGTCTCAAGG
>CAIMOR010000299.1 GCA_903843125.1 uncultured Rhodospirillales bacterium | reverse complement strand
TGCATTAGCAGGCCTTGGGAGGATAATAGGCCGACGGCTTCGGCGGCTCTGCACTGGTTTCTTTGCCTCAAGCGCCGGCGCCGGCCGCTGCCGTCTTGGCTAGCGCACCAGCGGACGCGTCGCGCCTCCGCGCTTTCGGGCCTCGGCGGTCCGCTTCGGTCAGCCGGTCCTGACGTCGCGTTTCCGCTGCGGTGGTCGCAGCGCTGCCACGCTGCTTGGGGCTTGCTGTGACCGGGGCTGCGGCCGACACCGCGCTCGCACAGGCCAAGGCCGCTGCACGCCGCGTGGCGCTGGCCGCCCGCACCGCCGCCGACCCTCGGCATGGGCTGTGGCTCGCGGCCCACGTCCTGGCGCAGTGCCCGCCGCCGCCCGGCGCCATCATCGCCGGCTTCTGGCCAATGGGCGCCGAGATCGACATCCGCCCGCTGCTTCTGGCCTTGCAGGGCAGGGGCCATACCCTGGCGCTTCCCATAACGCCGAAACGCGGCCAGCCGCTGAGCTTCCGCGCCTGGCGCTTCGGCGCGCCGCTGCTGCCCGGCCCGTTCGGCACCAGCCAGCCGCCGCCCGAGGCGCCGGCGGCAACGCCGGATTTCCTGCTGGTTCCGCTGCTGGCCTTCGACGCGCGCGGCCATCGGCTGGGCTATGGCGGCGGCTACTACGACCGTACCCTGGCCGCTCTGCCCTGGGCTGCCGCCTTGGGCGTGGCTTTTGCCAGCCAGTGCCTGCCGCTGGTACCAACGGACGCCACCGACATCCCCCTGCCGCGCATCGCCACCGAGGCCGGTATCATCCAGAGCGAGGCCTGAGACTTTGCGCATCCTGTTCCTCGGCGACGTGGTCGGCCGCAGCGGCCGAGACGCCCTCACCAGCAAGCTTCCCGGCCTGCGCCAGCAGCTGGCGTTGGACCTGGTGGTGGTGAACGGCGAGAACGCCAGCCACGGCTTCGGCCTGGCGCCGGACATGGCGCGCGCCTTCCTGGCCGCCGGCGCCGACGCCATCACGCTGGGCAACCACAGCTGGGACCGCAAGGAGATCATCCCCTACCTTGAACAGGAACCGCGGGTGATCCGCCCGGCCAACTACCCGCCGGGCACGCCGGGGCGCGGCCACACCGTTGTCACTGTGGCCGGCGGCCGCAAGGCGCTGGTCGTCAACGTCATGGGCCGGCTGTTCATGGATGCGCTGGACGACCCCTTTCGCAGCGTGCAGACGGTGCTGGCCACCCACCGCATGGGCCAGGGTGGCGCGGTGCAGGCCATCATCCTGGATATCCACGCCGAGGCGACGAGCGAGAAGGCCGCCTTCGGCCACAGCTTCGACGGCACCGTCTCCCTGGTGGTCGGCACCCACACCCACACCCCCACGGCGGACCACCAGGTCCTGGCCGGCGGCACCGCCTTCCAGACCGATGCCGGCATGTGCGGCGACTACGACAGCGTCATCGGCATGCAGAAGGAAGGCGCGGCGCTGCGCTTCTGGCGCAAGCTGCCCGGCGAGAAGCTGGCCCCGGCGGAAGGCGAGGCGACGCTCTGCGGCATCTTCGTCGAGACCGACGACGCCACTGGCCTGGCCAAGCGCGTTGCGCCGCTGCGGCTGGGCGGACGACTGTCGCAGGCCATGCCGGAATAATCCTGGCCGTTCACGCGCATGTCATCCCGGCATCGGTCTTGCTGGGCCATCCTCGGCTCAGGGAGGGATGACGCACATGGGAGACAGGCAACTGCCAGGCCGGGCGCCAGGGGGCACCATCCTCGGCGGCGCCGCCGGTGGCTTCAGCTACGAAGGCGCGCGCAACGACGCCTGGGCCCGCGAGGATGCCGGCCTGAAGCAGCCTGCCGAGCCTGCCCGCAAAACCGCCAAGCCCGCACCGAAGCCGCCCAGTCCCATGGCGAAACGGTCGGCCTGATCCGCCGGCGGATCATCCCGCAGCGTCACGCCCACCGATTGCGTCAGTACATCGTATCCAGCAGACGCTGCTGCGCCACGGCGTCGTAGCCGGCGGCTTCGATCAGGCCCTCGGTATGCGCCGCCAGCATCTCGCCGGCGGTCGGCACGCCGGGCGGCCGGGTTCGCCCGTCCCACAGCACGCTCCGCATCATCGCCTTGGCGCAGTGCATGAACACTTCCCGCACCTGCACCAGCACCACCGTGGCGGGCAGCTTGCCGTTGGCCGGAAAGCGCGCCAGCAGCGCCGGGTCCGCCGTGATCCGCGCCAGACCGTTCACCCGCAGCGTCTCGCCCACGCCGGGCACCAGGAACAGCAGCGCCACCTCCGGGCAGGCCACGATGTCGCGCAGCGCGTCCAGCCGGTTGTTGCCGCGCCGGTCGGGCAGCGCCAGGGTGTGGTCGTCCAGCGGCACGACGAAGCCGGCGGCGTCGCCGCGCGGCGTGCAGTGCACCCCCTGCGGCCCATGCGTGCCCAGGATGCAGTAGGGCGAAGCCGCGATGAACGCGCGGGCCGTTGCCTCCAGACGTGGATGCACCTTGGCCAGCACCCGCGGCTGCGGGGCCTCGTACAGCCGGGCCAAGGCCTCCAGGCTGGAGACGGCGAAGGGGTCGGTCGGGATGGCGCTGTCCATCCCCCAGCCTGCAACGGCAGGGCGGCCGCCCGCAACCATGCTGTGGCTTCCTGCGAGTCGGCCGGCTATACCGCTTCATCCTGAATCTGAAGTCTGAGGGTCTACGGCCATGGCCGGCCATTCGCACGCCAAGAACATCATGCACCGCAAGGCGGCCCAGGGCGCCAAGAAGGCCCAGGCCTTCGGCAAGCTGATCCGCGAGATCACCGTCTCCGCCAAGCAGGGCCTGCCCGACCCCGCGATGAACCCGCGGCTGCGCGCCGCCGTGAAGGCCGCGCTGGTGGCCAACATGACGCGGGAGACCATCGACCGCGCCATCAAGCGCGCCGCCATGGCCGGCCAGGGGGAGGACTATGTGGAAGTCCGCTACGAAGGCTACGGCCCCTACGGCGTGGCCGTGATCGTGGAGGCCCTGACCGACAACCGCAACCGCACCGCCGGCGAGATCCGCAGCGCCTTCAGCAAGGCCGGCGGCGCGCTGGGGGAGACCAACTCGGTCTCCTTCCAGTTCGAACGCAAGGGCGTGCTCTGGTTCCCCGGCCAGGCCGACAAGGCCGACGCCATGCTGGAAGCCGCGATCGAGGCCGGCGCGCTGGACGTGGAATCCGACGACGAGGGCCATGAGGTGACCTGCGCGCCGGAGGATTTCTTCGCCGTCAAGGAAGCGCTGGAAGCCACCTTCGGCAACGCCGAATCGGCCAAGGTCGAATGGGTGCCCAACCTCCGCATCGACCTGGACGAGGCCAAGGCCAGCGACATCATCAAGCTGCTGGAACGCCTGGACGAGAGCGACGACGTGCAGAACGTCTACGCGAACTTCGAGGTCTCGGAGGCCGTTTCCGTGCGGCTTTCGGCCTGAACGCCGTCCGGCTCCTTGGGCTTGACCCCGGCCTGCAGCACACCGGCTGGGGCATGGTGGAAAGCGCCGGCAGCCGGCTGCGCCACCTGGGCGACGGCGTCATCTCCACCGATGCCGCCATGCCGCTGGCCGAGCGGCTCAGCACCATCTACCGCGGCCTGGCGGAATTGCTGGCCAACTGGCAGCCGGACGAGGCCGCGGTGGAGCATACCTACGTCAACAAGAACCCCGGCGCGGCGCTGAAGCTGGGCCAGGCCCGCGGCGTGGCGCTGCTGGCACCGGCGCTGCTGGGCATTCCCGTGGCGGAATATCAGGCCATGGAGGTCAAGCGCGCCGTGGTGGGCACCGGCCACGCCGACAAGGTGCAGGTGGAGGCCATGGTCCGCCGCCTGCTGCCCGGCGCCACCATCCGCCGCGCCGACGCCTCGGACGCGCTGGCGGTGGCGATCTGCCACGCCAGCCATCGCAGCACGCGGATCGCGCTGGCCCGCGGGTACCAGCCGGCATGAGGCCCACCGATACAGCTCTCCGCGCCCTGCGGCCCTCCAACCATCGGGGAGCTTGTTGGCCCGCCGATTCAGCTCGCCGGGCCGTTCGGCCCTCCGACCATCGGGGAGCTTGTCGGCCCACTGATTCAGCTCTCCGGGCCCTGCGGCCCTCCGACCATCAAGGGCGGGCATGATCGGCAAGCTGACCGGCAAGCTGGACGAAGTCGCCGACGGCGGCTGCGTGCTGGACGTCAACGGCGTCGGCTACCTGCTCAGCTGCTCGCAGAAAACGCTGGACCGTTGGCGCGACATCCAGGGGCCGGTGAAGGCGCTGGTGGAAACGCAGGTCAGGCAGGACGCCATCGTC
>CAIMOR010000298.1 GCA_903843125.1 uncultured Rhodospirillales bacterium | reverse complement strand
CGGCTGACCAAAGACTTGTCCAGCGCCGCCAACGCCGCCAGCTGCTTCAGCGACAGCGGTGCGAAGTCGCCGAGCAGCGCGATGGTGCGCCATTCCACCAGACTGACGCCAAACTCCCGCTTGTAGCGGGAGGCGGCGCCGCGCGAGAGGGCGCCAGCAAGCTTGTGCACGCGGTAGCTCAGCAGGTCCTTGATGGTGCGTGGATCAGTCAAGGAAGAAGGGCGTTTCTTCGTGCGGCTCGCCGCGCAGCAGGATGTCGAAGCGGAAGGCAGGGGTGCCATCGTGTTCGCCATCGGGCTTGAGCACGAGGCGGGGGCGGAGCGCTTCGGGCAGCACCGAAAGCACCGGGTCCACGGCGTTGGCGGCGGCGAAAGCCGGGAAGTACAGCGTGGTCACCAGGCGGCGCATGATGCCCGAGCCGAGGATGCCTAGGTTGATGTGCGGTGCGCGCGGGCCGCTGGCATCGGTATAACCGCCGGGGATGATGGTGCGGAAGTCGTAGGTGCCCTCGGCATCCGTCCACGCCCGGCCCCAGCCGACGAAGCCGGCATCCGCGCGGGCGTGGCTGGGGTCCGCGGGATGGCGGAAAAAGCCTTGCGCGTCGGCCTGCCAGGCTTCCAGTACGGCGTTGACGCAGGGGCCGCCGCCTTCCTGCAACACCCGGCCGTGGATGATGCAGGATTGGCCCTGGGCGGTGGCTTCAGCGTCCGGCGAAAGGCGGGTCAGGTCGTTGTCGCCCGGGCTGAAGAAGCTGCGCGGGAAGAACGGGCCAAGGGTGTGCCAGCCCAGCGGCACCAATGGTGCGTTCGGCAGGGCGCTCACAGCGGCGGCGTCGCGTGGCGGCCGCGGACGACCATGTCGTGTTGGAAGGCGAGCCATTCGCCGTCGACTTCCTGTGTCGGCACCGGCTGGCTGATGAGGCGCTGCTGCGCCTCTCGGTCAGCGATGCTGAGGATCAGCAGGTCATGCGCGTTCAGCGGTTCGCCGGGGAAGTACATCTGGGTGACCAACCGGGAGAGCGATGATGGACCCAGGATGGAGAAGTGGATGTGCGGCGGCCGCCACCACCTGTTGCTGTTCGGCACCGGGTAGGCGCCGGGCTTGATGCTGAAGAAGCCGTAGCGGCCCTCGGCATCGGCCTGGCAGCGGCCATTGCCGATGAAGTTGGGGTCCAGCGGCGCATCGCGCTGGTCCAGCGGGTTGAAGTAGCGGCCGGCGGCATTGGCCTGCCACATCTCCACGATGGCGCCGGGCACGCCGCGGCCATCCTCGTCCAGGATGCGTCCGCTGACCCAGATGAGCTGGCCCTGTGCCGGCTTGCCATCGACCACGCTCAGGTTGATGTCGCCCGGGCGGAGCTTGCCGGTCAGGTCGAGTGGGCCGGTCAGTTCGGTGCGGGTCACCGGCCGGCGGAACGGGGCGCGACGGGGGTTGCGGGTGACGGTGTTGGCGTAGTGCTCGATCGGCACCTGCGGCTGGGTATGCTCGTCGTATGGGCTGAACAGGTCGGGTGGCAGCAGGTCCATCGGGGCGAGGCCTCTCAGGTGATCAGGATGGGCTCGGCGCTGGCCAGGGCGGCCAGCTGCGCGGGTTCGGGCGTGAGGCCAAGGCCGGGGCCTTCGGGGCAGGTGATGTGGCCGTCGCGGATTATCAGGCGGCCGAGGTCGGCGGCCAGGCCGGGAGTGCCGCAGTCCATCGGGTGTGGGCTGTCCATGCCGAAGGCCAGCCCGATGTGGCAGTTCGCAGCGGTGACAACCGCGCTCTCATAGAAGCTGTGGACGGCGGGGCGGTGGCCCATGGCGCGGGCCGCCAGCGCCATGTTGCCGAGGCCGTGCACGCCGCCCCAGAGGAAGATGTCGCCCAGCACCGTGGCGTGCAGGCCGCGGCGATGCGCGGCGATGAGATGCTCCGGCGCGATGATGCACATGTTGGTGGCGAAGGGGGTGCGGAGGTGGGCGCTGAGACGGGCCAGGCCTTCGAGGCCATCGGTCGGGTCCTCGAAGAACTCCAGGCCGAGCGGCTCCAGTTGGCGGCACAGCGAGAGCGCGTCGTGGGTGCCGTAGGCGGCGTTGGGGTCGAAGCGGAGGCGGGCGTCGGGGCCTAGGGTGCGGCGGAGCGCGGTGAGGGCGGCGACGTCCCAGGCGGGGGTGTTGCCGGCCGACTTGTACTTGAAGGCGCCGAGGCCGAAGCGGGCCTTGAAGCCGACGGCCAACTCGGCCACGCGCTCGACATTGCCGAGGTCTGCCATATGGGCGGCGAGTTCGGTGCGGTCGATCTTGCGGCCCGGCACGGCGGCGGGCAGCGGGCAGGCGATGGGCAGCGGGCGCGTCGGTCCCTGGTACCCCAGCAGGCGGTGCAGCGGTTGGTCGGCGGCCTGAGCGAGCAGGTCCCAACTGGCCAGTTCCAGCCCGGCGAAGGCGGAGAGCGCGTTGCGGCCGTCGCGGTTGTCGAAGCCGATGCGGCCGAAGCTGCGGCGTAAGGCGGGCAGGTCGCGGGAGAGGTCGCGGCCGATCCAGGTCTTGGCCAGCGCCTGCAGTTTCGGCAGCGCGGTGGCGTGGCTCTCGCCCCAGCCGGTCAGGCCCTGTTCGGTGCGGATTTCCACCACCGTGCGGGCCTGCGTCTCGGTCAGGTACATTGAGGAGACGTAGAGATTCGTCAGTGGCAAAGCCAGGCGGTGCAGACGGATGTCCCGCACGGTCAACGCTGGGCCGGTGGGCAGGGCGACGGGTTCGGCCGGGCCGGCCAAGGCGCAGCCGAGATCGACGGCCAGGGCCGCGGCGCCGGGGCCGCGCAGGGCGAGGGTGACATCGACGGCGCGGGCCAGGGCGGCGACCTGGCGTAGAGCAACGGCGCCGACGGTGGTATCGGCCACCACCAGGGTTGCCGCCGGGTCCAGGCAGGCGGCCAGCGGATCGACGGCGCTTGGCTGTTCCGTGCGGATGCTGGCGGGCGTCATGCGCAAGAGGTTTCCTTGACCGAGACGTCGAGGATTGTTTACAGCGTCAACCAATGCTCGTCCATGGTCGAGCGCGGGCGGGGAGGGTGCCTTGGTGCTGCTCAAGCGGCGTGGCCTGGTGGGGCTACTGGCGATGCCGGCGGTGGCGCACTCCGAAACGCCCGGGTGGCGGCCGGAGCGGCCGCTGCGGCTGGTCTCGCCCTTCAACCCGGGTGGGGCCGTGGATGTGCTGAACCGGCTGCTGGCGGAACGCATGTCCGCCGAACTCGGCCAGCCGGTTGTCGTTGAAGCCCGGCCGGGGGCGAATACCATCCTGGGCGCCGAGGCCGTGGCGAAGGCGGCGCCGGACGGGCTGACTTTCATGATCACCACGAACAGCACCCATACCAGCAACCCCAGCATGTATCGGGAACTGCCGTATGACGCCGTGCACAGCTTTGCGCCGATCACGCTGCTGAGCATGGGGACGGTGCTGCTGATCGCGCCGGCCGGGGCGGTCTATGGGGGCGCGCAGGGATTTGCCGGTTGGGCGCGCGGGCTGGGGCGACCGGTGACCTATGGTAGCTGGGGGGTCGGCAGCGGCGGGCATTTGTATGGCGAGGTGCTGCGCACCGTGCACGGGCTGCCGCTGGAGCATGTGCCCTATCGGGGCGAGCAGCCGGCCATTCTGGACATGCTGGCGAGACGTTTGGACGTGACGTTCTGTTCCCCGGTGGGGGCAAAGCCGCAGCTGGAGGCGGCGAAGGCGGCCTGGGTGGGCATGACCGGGCCGCAGCGCAGCGCGGCGATGCCGGACGTGCCGACCTTCGGCGAGCAGGGCTTCGCCGGGCTGGACATGCCGATATTCGTCGCCGCCTGGGCGCCGGCCGGCACGCCGCCGGCGGCGGTGACGGCGCTGCGGCTGGCGCTGCTGCATGCGACGGAGGAGCCGGCGATTCGCGCGAACATGATCGGCCAAGGGCAGACCCCGGTGGTCAGCACGCCGGAGGCGCTGGCGGCGACGGTGGCGCGGGACATGCCCCGCTGGGCGGAGCTTATCCGCGTTTCGGGGGCGAAGGTGGAATGAGCAACGTTGAGGGTTCGGCCTATCACCTGCCGGCGCCACGGGTGTTGGATGACCTGGTGCGCGTCGGCAAGGGCAGCCGCATGGGGTCGCTGCTGCGCCGCTATTGGCACCCGGTGGCAACCAGCGAGCAGGCCAATAGCACGCCGCGGAAAGTAAGGGCGCTGGGGGAAGACTTGGTGCTGTTCCGCGACGGCGCCGGCACCGTGGGGCTTGTGCATGCGCGCTGCTGCCATCGGGGCACGACGCTGTACTACGGCAAGGTTGAGGATGCGGGCATCCGCTGCTGTTATCATGGCTGGCTGTTCAGCGCCGAAGGCCGGGTGCTGGAGATGCCGATGGAGCCGGAGCTGGGCGCGCGGGTGCGCGACCGCGTGCGGCAACCCTGGTATCCGGCGATGGAGCGCTATGGGTTGGTCTTTGCTTACATGGGGCCGCCGGAAAAGCAGCCTGTGCTGCCGCGCTATGCCTGCCTGGAGGAACTTGCCGAGGGCGAGTTCCTGGAGGTTGACGACACCGGCCTGGGCAGTGGCGGGCGCGGCGTGGTGCCCTGCAACTGGATGCAGCATTTCGAGAATGTGGTGGACCCATACCATGTGCCGGTGCTGCACGGGACGTTCTCGGGCGCGCAGTTCGTGCAGGCCATGGCGCAGATGCCTGGGGTTGAGTTTGCCGTTTCCGACAAGGGGGTGATGGTGACTTCCACGCGAACGCTGGAGGATGGGCGCACGCTCAGGCGCATCACCGAGGCGACCTTGCCGACGCTGCGCGTGGTGCCCAGCCCGCGGCTGCATCGGTTTGGACCCGTAGAAAGCATCGGCTGGGTGCTGCCGCATGATGACGAGAGCTTTTCCATCTTCGTCGTCGGCCGTGCCAGCACGCCGGGCGAGATCAGCGGCATGCGCAGCAGGATGGGCGACAAGTTCTGGTGGGAGCTTTCCGAGGCTGAGCATCAGGCGATGCCCGGGGATTGGGAGGCGCAGGTGGGACAAGGCGTCATCACCGCGCACTCGGAAGAGCACCTGACCAGCACAGACAAGGGCGTGGCGATGCTGCGCCGCTTCTGGAAGCGCCAGGCCGACACGGTGGCCGAAGGGCACGACCCCGCCGGCGTGGCATTCACCGAGGAAGCGGCGCTGGTGCGCTTTGCCGCCGGCAACTACGTGGAGGGGTAAAGCCCCGCGCGCACGGCGCGGACCAGGTCGTGCGGGTTGTCATGCAAGGCGGCGACGCCCACCGCGGCCAGGTCGGCGCGGGCCTGCTCCAGTGAATAGCCCCGCAGCGCAGCGTGGCCGGCGGCGATGCCGACGAACAAGGGTTTCGGCGGCGGCAATGCACGGATCGCGTCGGCCAGCGCGTCCACCCGCAGCTTCAGCGGGCGGGATGCCAGCGTGGTATAGAACATCACGCCCTTAACCTCGGGTCGGCGGGCGATCTCGTAGGCGGCGTCCAGCCGTTCGGCAGTGCTGTCGGACGGGCCGCCCTGGACATTGTCCATGAAGCAGGCGGCGGGGCAGCCCTGGTCGGCCAGCAGGTCCAGCATCAGCATGCCGAGGCCGGCGCCGGCCGTCACCATCGCCACCGTGCCGCCGGGGAGTTCGACGAGTTGGAACCCCTGGTCGCGGGCCCGCCGCTCCAGCGGGGTGAGGGCGGCGTCCTCCAGCGCGGTGGAGAGCGCCGGGGCGTCGTGGCGGAAGGCGGCGCTATCGTCGCGGACCAGCTTGGCGTCGCAGGCCATCAGGCGGCCGTTTTCCAGCACGGCCAAGGGGTTGATTTCCAGCAGGTCCAGGTCCTCGGCCACCGCCACGCGGGCCAGGCGTAGCACCAGCCGGGCCAGGGGCGCGGCCAGGGCGGGAGGGAAGGCGGGGGCGAGCAGGGCGTAGATCGCGTCCAGCGCGCCGGGGGCTTCCGGCACAACGTTGCAGCGCAGCAGGCCGGGCGTGGTCTCGATCTCGGCGCCGCCGGCGGGATGGATGAGAAGTTCGAGCGCCTGGGCGGTGCCATCCACCCGGACTGCCACGTAGAACTCCCGCTTGATGCTGACGGCTTGCTCCAGCAACAGCGGCGCGGCGGGGTCGCCGAGGATACTGCGGATCGCGGCGGCTGCCGCGGGCGCCTCGGCGGGGTTGACCAGACGCACCAGGCCGCGCTTGCCGCGACCGCCTGCCAGTACCTGGGCCTTCAGCACGCCGCCGCCGGCCAACGGCGAGGCCGGCGCAAAGGCGTCCCCAAGCTGGTCCGGGGCGCCGGTCAGCAGGCGGCCCTCAGGCACGGGGACGCCGTGGCGGCGCAGCAGCGTCTTGCCATCATGCTCAGTCAGTCGCACGGTCGCCCTCGTGAAAAACGCCCCATTCCTTAGCAGCTTTCCGCGCCGCGTCGTGGTGTTCAACCCGGCCGGGCGCTATGCCGCCGCCCAGGTGGCCTCAATGCAGGAGGCCGGGACCCGCGTGGTCGCCGGCATCCAGCTGGGCCGCGGCGGCGAGACGCTGGCCGGCTTCCCGCTGCTGAACGGGCTGGGAGAGCTTGCGGAGGCACCCGATGCGGCGGTGATCTATACCCCGCCGGAGGGCGTGCTCGACGCGGTCAGGTCCTGCTGTGCGCGGAGTGTCGGGACCATTGTCGTAGCGGCGGAATACGTGCCGGTGCACGACGCCATCGCCTGCGCCCGGGCGGCGCGGCAGGCGGGATGCTGGCTGGTTGGGCCGAATACGTTGGGGCTCTGCGTGCCAGGCGAGGGCCTGCTGGGCAGCATCGCCCCCAGCTTCTGCATGCCCGGGCGGCTGGCGGTGATCTGTCGGAGCGGCACGTTGACTCTGGCGACCGCGCGGCTGCTGACCATGGCTGGCATCGGCCAGCGCGCGGTGATGCATGTCGGCGGCGATACCGTGGCCGGGCGCAACCCGCATGAATACCTGGCGGCGCTGGCAGCAGATGAGCGCACGGCAGCGGTGCTGTACTGCGGCGAGATCGGTGGCGACAAGGAATACGCGCTGGCGGAGGCGATTCCCGCCTGCGGCAAGCCGTTGGTGGCGATGCTGGTCGGCCGCCACGCGCCGCGCGAAAAGCGCATGGGCCATGCCGGTGCGCTGGTCGGCGGCGACCGCGAATCGGCGGCGGCAAAGTTGGCCGCGCTGGCCGCCGCAGGTGCGCGCGTGGCACAAGACCCCGAGGGCGTTCTCGCCCAGCTGAAGGAACTTGGGTTGTGAGCGAAGACATCCTCGACGACGCGGCGCAGTTGCAGGCCGATCTCGACAGCAACATCCACGCGGCGACGCAACCCCTGGTACTGTGCGAATGCTTCGCGCGGGACGGTCTGCAGCACGAGACCGTGCAGATTCCGGCCGAGGCGAAGATTGCGATGATCAACCGCATCGCCGAGGTGGGCTTCAAGCGGATCGAGATCACCAGCTTCTCGCACCCCAAGCATGTGCCGCAGTTCGCCGATGCCGAAGCGGTATTGAAGGGGGTGAAGCGCCACCCTGGCGTGCTGTTCAAGGCCACCTGCCCCAACCCGCAGGCGGTGAAGCGCGCCCTGGAAGCCCAGGCCGGCGGCTGGGGACCAGAGGAGATCAGCCTGCTGGTCTCTGCCAGCGAGGGTCATACCAACAAGAACCTGCGCCGCACGCGTGAGGAGCAGTGGGCCAACGTGGCCGAGATGGCAGCGCTGGGGGCCGGGCAGTTCGTCATGGTCGGAACCATCTCGGTGGCGTTCGATTGCCCGTTCGACGGCCCGACTACCCCGGAGCGGGTGCTGGAGGATGCCGAGCGCTTCTACGGGCTGGGCGTGACGCGCATCGCTATCGGCGACACCATCGGCAGCGCGACCCCGCCGCGGGTGCGCGACTTGATCGGCTGGCTGAACGGGGCGCTGCCGGAGGCGACCTTCATCGCGCATTTCCACGACAGCCGCGGCACCGGCCTTGCCAATACGCTGGCGGCCATCGAGGCTGGATTGACCCATGCGGATTGCGCCTTGGGCGGTACCGGCGGGCACCCGGCGGGCATCGCCTATGGCGAGGGTTTTACCGGCAATACCTGCACCGAGGATCTCGCCACGGTGCTGGCGGCGATGGGCTACGAGACCGGGTTGGACTTTTCTGGGCTGCGCGCGGCTGGGCAGGAGGCTGAGAGGTTGCTGGGCCGTACGCTGCACAGCAAGACAGTGCGGCTGGTCTAGCTATTCAGGCTTGATGCCGGCCCTGCCCAGCACGTTTCGCCACAGCGGCGTCTCCACCTGCATCCGAGCGGCCAGTGGGCCCGGGCCGTCCAGCAGCATCGTGCCGCCGCCGGCGGCCACGCGCTCAGCCAGAGGACCCTGGGTGCGCAGAGGCGCAATCTCGGCGAGCAGACGCTGCACGTGCGCATCCGGCGTGGCGGCGGGGCCGAGCAGGCAATAGTAGATTGGCAGGCTGTAGCCGCCCGATAGGGTTTCGCTGAGCGCTGGGGTTTCCGGCAGCATCGGCAGGCGCTGGCTGCTGGTCACGCCGAGCAGGCGAATCCGGCCATCCCGCACGTGCGGCAGCAACAGGCCGAGATCGCCGATATAGATCTGGATTTCGCCGGTATAGACAGCGTTGATCGCCTGGCCAGCGCCGCGATAGGGCACGTGAAGGAACTCGGTGCCGGACTTGTCCTGCAGCAGCAGCCAGGCCAGGTGGGTGATGCTGCCGACGCCCGACGAGCCGTAGCTGATGGTGCCGGGCGCCGCCTTGGCGCGGGCCAACATGTCCGGCAGCGACTGCACCGGGCTGTCAGCCTTCACCACCAGGCACATCGGGTTGTCGGCGATCAGCGTAATGGGCTTGAGGTCGGTGAAGAGGTCGAAGCCCGGGTTGGCCTGCAGCGCTGGGATTATTGGCAGGCCGTTGGTGAAGAACAGGAAGCTGTGGGCATCCGTGCTGTGGACCACGTCGCGCACGCCAATGCTGCCGGCTGCGCCTGGCTTGAGATCGACCGTGACGGGCTGGCCCAGGCGCTCCGCCAGGTGGGCGGCGATAAAGCGGGCGGGGGGTTCCACCGGTCCGCCGGGGGCGAAGGGCACGACGAAGCGGATGGGGCGCGTCGGCCAGGGGGCGGGCTGCGCCATGGCGGGTTGCGCAAGGGCGGGGGTGGCGAGGCTGGCGAGGAGGAGGGTGCGGCGGTGCATCGGGCTATTCTGCCTTGATCCCGGCCTGGCGCGCCACGTCCTTCCAAAGCGGTACCTCGCGCGCCAGGCGTTCGGCCAGCGGCGCCGGGCCGTCCAGCAGCACTTCCTGCGCCGCCGCGGTAGCGCGGGCGGCCAAGGTGCTGCCGCGGCGCAGCGGCGCGACCTCGGCGGCCAGACGCTGGACGATGGCCGGGTCCAGCCCGCGCGGGCCGAACATGGCGTACCAGATGGTGATGGCGTAGCCGGGCACCAGTTCGGCGGCGGCGGGCACCTCCGGCAACACCGGCGTGCGCTGGGCGCTGGTGACGGCCAGGGCGCGCAGGCGGCCTTCGCGGATATGCGGCGTGGCCTCGCCGGTGCCGGTGACCATCAGGTCGGTATCCCCGGCGTAGAGCGCGTTCACTGCCTGGGCGGCGCCGCGATAGGGGATGTGCAGCAGTTCCAGCCCCGCGCGTACGCCCAGCAGCGCGCCGGCCAGGTGGGTGGTACTGCCGGTGCCGGAACTGCCGTAGCTGATGGCGCCGGGGCGGGCCTTGGCCTGGGCGAGCAACTCGCCCAGGGAGCGCAGCGGGCTTTCGGCCCGCACCAGCAGCACCATGGGGGCGTCCGTAACCAGGCTGATGGGGGTGAGGTCCGCGATCGGGTCGAAGCCCGGGGCCTTCATCATGGCCGGCAGGATGGCCACGGCGGAGGTGGTGAAGAGCAGGGTATGGGCTTCGTTCTGCTGCACAACGTACTGGATGCCCAAGGCGCCGCCGGCGCCCGGGCGCGGCTCCACGATGCAGGGCTGGCCGAGGCGCTGGCTCAGGTGGTCCGCGATGAAGCGGGCAGGAATCTCGACCGGGCCGCCGGCCTGGAAGGGGATGATGAAGCGGAGCGTGCGGGAGGGCCAAGGCGCCTCGGCATGGGACAGGGCGGGCGCGGCCAGGGCCGCCAGCACGGCGCGCCGGGTCAGACGGTTGACGGGCTCAACCTTCGCGCTAGCTTGCCGGCGAATTCGCGGGGGGCCTGACGTGACCGAGATGAGCATGGGGTTTCCTTCCCGATTGACCGCGTTGCTGGGCCTTCGCCACCCGATTTTGCAGGCCGGGATGAGCTGGGCTTCCTCCTGCTGGGAGTTGCCGCTGGCGGTCAGCCGGGCCGGCGCCTTGGGGGTGATCGCCGCCGGGCCGATGTATCCCGAGAGGCTGCTGGAGGCGGTGCGGGCGGTCAAGGCCGGGACCGATGCGGCGTTTGGGGTGAACATCCCACTGTACAACAAGCGGAGCGCCGAGTTCCTGGACATCTGCGTGGCGGAGCGGGTGCCGGTGATCGTCGCCAGCCAGGGCGGGCCGAAGGCGCTGCCGCGCTTCCGAGAGTACGGCGCCAAGTGGCTGCATGTGGTGGCCAGCCCGGAGCACGCGCTGAAGGCCGAGGCCGCCGGCGTGGACGGGCTGGTGGTGGTGAGCGGGGAGGCGGGCGGGCATCCGCCGGCGTCCGAGGTTTCCATGATGGTGATGCTGCGCGCGGTGGCGCGCGTGTGCCGCCTGCCGCTGGTGGCCAGCGGCGGCATTGCCGATGGCGCCGGGATTGCCGCGGTTTTCGCACTGGGGGCGGAGGGCGCGCAGTTGGGCACGCGCTTCCTGATGACCGAGGAAGCGACGGTGCACGCCAACTACAAGGCCGCGGTGGCGAAGGCGGGCATCGGCGATACCACGATGGTGGGGCGGGAGGCGCTGCCGATCCGCATGCTGCGCAACCGCTTTGCCGAGGAGATGGCCGCGGCGGAGCGCGCCGGGCGGCCGAAGGAGGAGGTGGTGGCGCTGTTCGGGGCGCATACGCTGAAGGATGCGGCGCTGGATGGCGACGTGGACTGGGGCAAGACCGAGGCTGGGCAGACCGCCGGCTTGATCGAGGATGTTGTGCCGGCCGGCGCCCTGGTGGCGCGGCTGGTCGAGGAAGCCGAGGCGGTCCGCCGCCGCATGATGGGAATTCAATGATGCCTGTGTTGATCGGAGACCGCGGCCGCGTGCGGGTGGTGACGCTGAACCGCCCGGAGAAGCGCAACGCGCTGAACCTGGCGCTGTGCGAGGCCGTGGTGAAGGCGCTGGCCGCCGCCGCCGAGGATGAGAGCGTGGCGGCAGTAGTGATCGCGGGGGCCGGCGCGGGGTTCTCGGCCGGCGCCGATTTGGGCGAGCGCAAGCTGTATGCCGATGCGCCGGACATGCAGACCCGCCGGGCGCAGGCGGGCATGGCGATGCTGCGGCTGCCCGGGCAGATGGGCAAGCCGGTGGTGGCGGCCGTGCATGGGCCGACCGTGGGGGCGGGCTCCACCCTGGCGCTGGCCTGCGACATGATCGTGGCGAGCGAGGACGTGAAGATCAGCTACCCCGAGGCCAAGCACGACATCTATCCCAGCCTGGTGATGCCGACGCTGCTGCGCCACCTGGGCCCGAAGGATTGCTTCGAGCTGCTGGCGACCGGCCGGGTGGTGCTGGCCGAGGAGGCGCTGCGGCTGCGGCTGGTGAACCTGGTGGTGCCGGCGGGTGAACTGGTGGACCGCGCCTGTGCGGTGGCGGAAGGCGCGGCGCTGTATGGCGCGGCGTCGATGAAGCGGATCAAGGCCGCCATTGATGCGCTGGGCCAGGGCGTGGTGCCCTCGGCGCCATGAAGCCATTGGCGGGGCTGCGGATACTGGACCTGTCGCGCGTGCTGGCCTGCCCCTTCGCCAGCATGATCCTGGCGGAGCTGGGCGCCGAGGTGATCAAGGTGGAGCAGCCGGGCGCGGGGGATGAGACGCGCGGCTTCGAGCCGTTCGCCGAGGGGCCAGAGGGGGAGCGGGTCAGCGGGTACTACATGGCCTGCAACCGGTCAAAGCGCAGCATCACGGTGAACCTTCGCTCGCCGGAGGGCGCGGAGATTGTGCGTAGGCTGGCGGCTGAGAGCGACGCGTTGGTGGAAAATTTCCCGACCGGGACGCTGAAGCGGCGCGGGTTGGATTACGCATCGCTGAAGGCGGTGAACCCGCGGCTGGTCTATGTGAGTTGCACCGGGTTTGGCCAGACCGGGCCCTATGCGAAGCGCAAGGGCTACGACACGGTGTTCCAGGCCATGGGCGGGCTGTTGAGCCTGACCGGCGAGCGCGGCGGCGGGCCAGTGAAGCCGGGGCTGCCGGTGGCGGATTTGACCAGTGGGCTGTGGGTGGCGATCTCCCTGCTGGCGGCGCTGCGCGGGCGGGATGCGACCGGGGTTGGCGGACATGTGGATTTCAGCATGTTCGACGGCCAGGTGGCGCTGCTGACCATTGCCGCGGCGCGGTGGTTTGCGCTGGGCGAGGTGCCGCCGCGGCTGGGGACGGAGCATCCCGGGCGGGTGCCGACGGCCAGCTTCCGGTGCCGTGATGACCGCTGGCTGCATATTACGTGCAGCGACCAGCATTGGGCGCCGCTGGTGGCCGCGCTGGGGCTGCAGGTTGACGAAGGGCTGGCGACCAATGCCGGCCGCTTGGCGCGGCGGGACGAGGTGATGGCGATGCTGAACGCCGCGCTGGCGAAGGTGACGCGGGCCGAGGCGGTGGCGCTGCTGGACGCGGCGGATGTGCCGAACGGCCCGGTGCTGGCGGTGGACGAGGTGCTGCGCGACGAGCACGTGCTGGCGCGCGGCATGGTCGGTGGTTTCGACTACCCTGGGCTGGGGGCGTTTCCGGCGCTGCCGGTGCCCTTGAAGTTCGACGGCTGGGAAGCACCGGAAGTGGGCCGCCCGCCGTTGCTGGGTGAGCATACCGAGGAAATTCTGCGGGACATGCTGGGATATGACGCCGGCAGGATAGCCGCGCTGCGGGAGGCGAAGGCGATATGAGCGAGCCGCTGCTTTACGAGGCTGGCGCGGATGGCGTCATCACCTTCTGGCTAAACCGACCGGAGGCGAGGAACGCGCTGAACCTGGCGCTGGCCGAGGCGCTTTCGGCGGCGTGCCGGCGGGCGACGGAGGAAAAAGCGAAGCTGGTGTGGGTGCGGGCGAAGGGCGCGGTGTTCTGCGCCGGCGCGGACCTGAAGGAACGCCAGGGCATGAGCGACGACCAGGTGCGGGCGCGGCGCGTGAAGGGCTTCGCGGCCTACAACGCGCTGGAAAGCCTGCCGATGCCGACGGTGGCGGTGGTGGAAGGCGCGGCGATTGGCAGCGGGTGCGAGATTTCGGCCGCCTGCGACTTCATCGTCGCCACGCCGACGGCCAGTTTCAAGACGCCGGAGGCGCTGTGGGGCACGGTGGGCGCGACGCAGCGGCTGCCGCGCGTGCTGGGCAAACGGCTGGCCAAGGACATGATGCTGACCGGGCGCGTGCTGCGCGCGGAGGAGGCGCTGGCGCATGGGCTGGTGACGCGGCTGGTGGAGCCGGAGGCGGTTGATGCCGCCGTGGCGGAGATTACCGCGACCATCGTGAAGGCGCCGCCGGCCGGGCTGCGGATGGCCAAGCGCTGCATCGACCAGGGAATGGAGCTGGACCCGCGCGGCGCACTTGCGACGGAGCTGTTGGCGATTGAGGAAATCCTGGCTGCGGCGGAATGGCGCAAGGCGATGGCGGGGTTCGGCAAGTCGTGACGCTTCCCGTCTTCCTGCTGCGGGAATTCCTGGAACGCAACGCGCGGGAGCGGGGCGCGGCCGAGGCGCTGGTGACGGAGGACGCCCGTTACTCCCATGCCGCGCTGGTGGCGGAAGCGCGTGTCGTCGCGCGGGGCATGTTGGCGTTGGGGCTGCGGCGCGGCGACCATGTCGGCGTGCTGACCGGGAATGATGATTTCTGGGTCAAGGTGTTCTACGGCGCAGCGCTGATCGGCTGCGTCACGGTGCCGGTGAACACACGCTTCAAGCCGTCCGAGATTGGCTTTGCGCTGAGGCAGGCGGATTGCCGGGCACTGTTCCTGCGCGGGGAATTCCTGAAGATCGACTTTGCCGCGGCTGTCGAGGAAGTGCGGGGCGAGTTGCCGCTGCTGCGGCATGTGGTGCAGCTGGAGCGGGATTGGCCGTTGCGCGACCTGGCCAGCGAGACGGAGCTGGCGGCGGAGATGGCGCAGGTGAAGCCGGATGATCCGCTGCTGATCCAGTTCACCTCTGGCACCACGGCGTATCCGAAGGGGGTGCTGCTCTCCCACACCAACATGCTGCGGAATGCCTGGGCTTGTGCGCCTCGACTGGGGATTGAGGCGGATGATCGCTACCTGAACTGCCGGCCGTTCTTCCATGTGGCGGGCAGCACCTTGTCGCTGCTGGTGTGCCTGGTGACCGGCGCCTGCATGGTGACGCCGCCGACCTTCGAGGCCGGCGCTGCGCTGCGGCTGCTGGAGCGGGAGCGCTGCACGGCGACCTCGGGCAATGACAGCATCTTCCAGATGCTGATGGCGCATCCGGCGTTCGACCGGACGAAACTGCATTTGCGCAAAGGCTGGGCCGCGGCGGGGCCGAAGGTGATGCTGAGCATCATGCGCGATGTCGGCATCGAGACGCTGTGCTGGGCCTATGGATTGAGCGAGGCCTCGCCAAATGTGGTGCTAAGCGATTGGCGGGAGCCGGCGGAGCTGCGCGCTTCCGGCCGGGCGCGGACGCATGACGGACTTGAGGTGCGGATTGCCGACGCGGAGATCAACACGCCGCTGCCGGCGGGCACGGCGGGCGAGATCCAGGTGCGCGGCTGGAGCGTGACGCGGGGCTACTACAACGACCCGGAGGCGACGGCGAAGGCGTTCAGCCCGGATGGCTGGCTGAAGACCGGCGACCTCGGCACGCTGGACGCGGCGGGCTACCTCTCCATGGTCGGGCGGTTCAAGGATGTGATCCGCGTGGGTGGCGAGAACGTGGCGCCGGCCGAGGTGGAAGAGGTGCTGCTGCACCACCCCGCGGTGAATATGGCGCAGGTGGTGGGCGTGCCGGATGCGCGGCTGGGCGAGGTGTGCGCCGCCTTCGTGCAGCTGAAAGCACCGGCGACCGAGGCGGAGTTGCTGGCCTGGTTGAAGCCGCGCGTGGCCAATTTCCGGATGCCGCGGCACCTGCGGATCGTCGCCGACTTCGAGGCGATTGGCATGACCGCCAGCGGCAAGGTGCAGAAGGTGAAGCTGCGCGAGCATGCGCTGGGCGTGCTGCCGCTGGCGTAGCCGGCCGGCCCCTGCCTCAGCCCTCCTCCCGCACGGCGTGGGCGAGGGGGATGCGCGCTAAGCGGCCAGCCGCTGCCTGGCGCTGGTCTTCACCAGGTCGGCGCATTTCTCGCCGATCATGATACAGGCGGCGTTGGTGTTGCCGCTGACCACGGTGGGCATGATGGAGGCGTCGGCGATGCGCAGGCCCTCCAGCCCGCGCAGGCGCAGTTCCGGGTCCACCACGCTCTCGGCGTCGCCGCCCATGCGGCAGGTGCCGGCGGGGTGGAAGATGGTGCTGCTGGTAGCGCGGATATGGGCCAGCAGGGCCTCGTCGGTCTCGGCCACCTCGCCGGGCAGGTATTCGCCCGTCACCAGCGGCGCGATGGCGGGTTGCGCCATCACCTTCCGGATCAGCCGCAGGCCATCGATCATGGCGCGGCGGTCGGTTTCGGTGGCCAGGTAGTTGGCGTGGATGATCGCATGCGCCTCTGGGTCCGTGCCGCCCAGGGTGATGGTGCCCCGGCTTTCCGGGCGAAGCTGGCAGGTGGAGACGGTCATGCCGGGGAAGCGGTGCAGGTCCGGCCCTGGCTTGTCGGAGCTGAAGGGCAGCATGTGGAACTGCACGTCCGGGCTGGCGCTGCCGGGCAGCACGCGCGCAAACACGTTGGCGACGCCGGCCGACCAGGTGAGGGGGCCGCTGCGCGTCAGCAGGTATTGCAGCCCCATCTCCGCCAGGCCGAGCATGCTGTTCTTGCGGCCGTTCAGGCCCAGCGGCTGGTTGAGGCGATAGACCATCCGGGTCTGCAGGTGGTCCTGCAGGTTGCGGCCCACTTGGGCGCGGTTGGCCACCACGGGAATGCCGTGCTGCGCCAAGTGCTCGGCCGGGCCGATGCCAGACAGCAGCAGCAGGTGCGGCGAGTTGATGGCGCCGCCGCAGAGGATGACCTCGCGCACCGCCTTCACGCCATGGGTGGCGCCGTGGCGCTTCACGGTCACGCCCGTGGCGCGGCCGGCGGCGGTGGTCACGCCGGTGGTCAGCGCGCCGGTGATGACCGTGAGGTTGGGGCGCGACATCGCCGGCTTCAGATAGGCGCGGGCGGTGGACCAGCGCAGCCCGTCGCGCGTGGTGGTCTGCGGGCTGCCGACGCCTTCCTGGGTCGGGCCGTTGAAGTCGTCGTTGCGGGGAATACCGGCCTCCACCGCCGCCTCGATGAAGGTTTTTACCAGGGGGTCGTTGTGGCGGAGGTCGCTGACGGCGAGCGGGCCGCCCTTGCCGCGCAGTTCGGTGCCCGCGCGCTCATTGTCCTCGCTCAGCTTGAAGTAGGGCAGCACGTCCTCGAAGTCCCAGCCGGTGCAGCCCTGCTGGCGCCATTGCTGGAAATCCTCGCGCTGGCCGCGGATGTAGATCAGGCCGTTCAGGGAGGAAGAGCCGCCCAGCACCCGGCCGCGCGGCCAGATCAGCCGGCGGTTGTCCAGGTTGGGCTCCGGCTGGGTCAGGTAGTTCCAGCTCAGCGTCGGGTGGTACATGGTCTTGGCGTAGCCGACCGGCAGGTGAATCCAGGGGTTGGTGTCGCGGTCGCCGGCTTCCAGCAGCAGCACGCGCACGCCGGGGTCCTCGCTGAGCCGGGCGGCGACGACGCAACCGGCGCTGCCGGCGCCGACGACGACGTAGTCGGCCTCCTCGGGCAGGATGTCGGCCATGCGTGCTTCCCCCTTCGCGTTGCGGACGCAGGTTAGCGCGGGATTGCCGCGGGGGGAATCGCCGGCGAGGCGATCGCTCAGGCGGGACCTCCGTTGTGCGCCGCACCACAGGGTGCTTGCGCGCCGGCGGCTTGCTGCGAGACTGCGGGGCATGAGCCCATTCGACAGCCTGGCCGACGTGGTCGGCCCCGCCCATTGCCTGTGCGCGCCGGAAGATGTGGCGCCCTACGCCACGGATTGGCGCGGCAGCTACAACGGCACGCCGCTTGCAGTGCTGAAGCCAAACAGCACCGCGCAGGTGGCCGAGGTGGTGAAGCGCTGCGCCGCCCAGGGGCTGGCCATCGTGCCGGCGGGCGGGCGCACCGGGCTGTGCGGCGGCGCGGTTCCGCCGGCGAACGGGCCGGCTTCCGTGGTGCTCAGCATGGAACGGCTGAACCGCATCCGCAGCATTGACGCGCGCGACTTCTCGGTGGTGGCCGAGGCAGGATGCGTGGTGCAGAACGTGCAGCAGGCGGCGGCAGAGGCCGGGCGGCTGTTCCCGATCCAGTGGGGCGCGCAGGGCACGGCGCAGGTGGGCGGCATGCTCAGCACCAATGCCGGCGGCATCCGCACGCTGCGCTGGGGCAATGCGCGGGAGCTGGTGCTGGGGCTGGAAGTGGTGCTGCCGGATGGCCGCGTGCTGGACGACCTCAGGCGCGTGCGGAAGGACAACAGCGGCTACGCGCTGCGGCACCTGTTCATTGGTGGTGAGGGCACGCTGGGCGTGATCACCGCCGCGGCGATGCGCCTGGCGCCGGCACTGAAGCGGGTGGAGAGCGCCTATGTCGCGGTGCCCACGCCGGATGCGGCGCTGTCGATGCTCGGGCGCTTCCTGGAGAGCGGGGCCGAGGTGATCGGCTATGAGCTGTGCGGCGATTTTTGCATGGCGATGGCGGAAAAGCACGGCGTGGGCCTGCGCATGCCGCTGCCGGTGGGCACGGCGCCCTGGTATGTGATGGTGGAGATTGCCGCCGCGCACGCAAGCGTCCCGCTGCGGCAGATGATGGAAGACACGCTGGGCGACGCCATGGAGGCCGGCGAGGCGCTGGACGCGGCGATCGCCGACAGCGAGGCGCAGCGGCGGATGATCTGGAAGATCCGTGAGGATTATCCGGATTGCTCGCGGCGGGACAGCCCGGCGGTGGGCACGGATACCAGCGTGCCGGTTTCAGCGGTGCCGGAGTTCGTGAATACCGCCGAGCGCGAGTTGAAGGCGCGTTGGCCGGGCGGGCGAATGGCGGCGATCGGTCATGCCGGGGATGGCAATATCCACCTTTCGCTGCACGCGCCCGCGGGCTTTGCCGGCGACCGCGCCGCCTGGGTTGCCGAGGCCGCCGGGATGGAACCGCTGGTGAATGCGATAGCGGTTTCGCTCGGCGGCAGCTTTTCCGCCGAGCATGGCATCGGCCAGAGCAAGCGCCACGCGATGGCGACGCACAAGAACCCCATCGCGCTGGAGTTGATGCGGACGCTGAAGGCGGCGCTTGACCCCGAGGGGCGGATGAACCCGGGGAAGATTTTGCCCTAAACGGCCAACCTTCCCAGCAGCCGCGCATGGCTGCGGGCGCCGCGGCGGAAGCAGGTGAGGTCGAACTTCTCGTTCGGGCTGTGGACCTGGTCGTCGGTCAGGCCGAAGCCCATCAGCAGGCTGTCCAGGCCCAGCAGCCGGCGCATGCTCTCCACCACCGGGATGCTGCCGCCGCAGCCGATGAGCACCGCCGGGCGGCCGTATTCGGCGGCAAGCGCCGCGCGGGCTTCCTGCACGAAGTGCGAGTCCGCGGGGATTTCGATGCCCGGACTGGCGCCGAAGACTTCGACCTCGACCTTCGTGTCCTCCGGCAGCCGGGCGGCGAGGAACTGGTGCAGGCCCTCCACCACCCGGGCCGGCTCTTGCCCCGGCACCAAGCGGAAGCTGAGCTTGGCGTGGGCCTGGCTGGCGATGACGGTCTTGCTGCCATCCCCGGTATAGCCGCCCCAGACGCCGTTCAGGTCGGCCGTCGGGCGCGACCACAGCCGTTCCAGCGCGCCGCGATTGCCCTCGCCGATGCCGGTGGTCAGGCCGATTTCGCCGAGGAAACGGGCTTCGTCGAAGCCCAGGCTGTTCCATTCCGCCTTCTGTGCCGGGGAGGGGTCGACGATGCCCTCATAGAAACCGGGCAGCTGCACCACGCCGTTGTCGTCATGCAGACTGCCCAGGATGCGCGTCAGCAGGTTCAACGGGTTCAGCGCCAGGCCGCCATACATGCCGCTGTGCAGGTCCCGGTTGGCGCAGGTCAGGTTGATCTGGGTGTAGACCAGGCCGCGCAGGCGGGTGCTGAGGGCGGGGGTGTTCACGTCCCACATGCCGGTATCGCTGATGACGGCGACATCGGCCTTGAGTTCGGCTGCATTGGCAACCAGGAAGGGGTCCAGGCTGGGGGAGCCGATTTCCTCCTCGCCCTCGATCAGCACGGTGCAGCGGACCGGAATGGTGCCGGTGGTGGCGTGCCAGGCGCGCAACGCCTCGATCCACATCATCACCTGGCCCTTGTCGTCCACCGCGCCGCGGGCGGCCACGCGCGGGCCGTTCGGGCCCTCAGTGAGGGTCGGCTCGAACGGCGGGGAATGCCAGAGCTCCAGCGGGTCCGGCGGCTGGACGTCATAATGGCCGTAGAACAGCAGGTGCGGTCCCGTGCCGGGGCCAGGATGATGCGCGACAACCACCGGATGCCCCGCGGTTTCCCGCAGGCTACCGGTAAAGCCCAGCGCGGTGAGCTGGGCCAGCACCCAGTCGCCGGCGCGGCGGCAATCCGCGGCATGGGCCGGCTGGGCGGAGATGCTGGGGATGCGCAACCAGTCCATCAGGCGGGCTTGGGCGGCTTCCTGGTCGGCTTCCAGCGTGGCGAGGACGGCTTCGGTGTTCGCGTTCATGGCCGCAGTGCAGCACGGCGGGCGGCCTGTTGGAAGCCGGCGCGGGAAGTGCCAGAGTGGCGGCAGAACAAGAGGAAGCGGGATGCTCAGGGGTCTAAGGGCTATCGACGTGGACGTGCATCCCGTGGTGCCCGGCATGGCGGCGCTGACGCCCTACATGGATGAGTTCTGGCGCGACCAGGTGGTGGAGCGCGGCATCAACACCATCGCCTCGCAGAACTACCCGCCCAATGCGCCGAAGACCGCCCGCGCCGATTGGAAGCAGGCGAGCCGGGTGGGCGATCTGCAGGCGCAGCTGCTGGATCCCTGGGAAATTGCGACCGCCATCCTGACGCCGCTGTACGGCACGCAGATGGTGATGAACGCCGACATGGCGCGCGCCTTCACCCGGGCGCTGAACGACTGGACGCGCGCCGAGTGGCTGGACTGCGATGAACGGCTGCGGGCTTCGATCGTGCTGCCGATGCATGACCCCGACCACGCGGTTGAGGAAATCGAGCGCTTGGCGCCGGATCGTCGCTTCGTGCAGGCGCAGGTGCTGGTGATGGGCGAGACGCCCGCGGGCAAGCGGCAGCACTGGCCGGTGTATGCCGCCTGCGTAAAGCATGGGCTGCCATTGGCGATCCATGCCGGCAGCTGCTTCCGCCACCCGGTGACCTCGGTGGGGTGGCCAAGCTGGTACCTGGAGGAATACTCGGCCCAGGCGCAGGGCTTTCAGAGCACGCTGGGCAGCCTGATTACCGAAGGCGTGCTGAGCAAGTTCCCCGAGCTGAAGATCGTGCTGCTGGAGAGCGGCGTGACCTGGCTGATGCCCTTCCTGTACCGCTTGCAGAAGACCTGGAAGGGCACGCGCTTCGAGATCCCTTGGGTGGATCGGCCGCCGGTAGAAATGGTGCGGGACCAAGTACGGTTGAGCTGCCAGCCCTTCGATGCCCCGCCGGAAGTGGTGCCGCGTGTGCTGGAAATGCTGGGCAGCGAGGACCTGCTGATGTGGGCCAGCGACTGGCCGCATTGGCAGTACGATGGCGACCAGGCCATTCCGCCGGGCATGCCGGCCAGCCTGCTGCCGAAATTGCTGCGCGGGAACGCGCTGGCCACCTATGCCCGACTGCGAGAGGGAGTGACCGCATGAACGTGATCCAGCCCATTCGGGGCCGCTCCAAGCCGCCGGCGGCGACGCTCGGCCTGGTGGATGTGGACATCCACCCGCGGATGAAGAAGCCGACGGACCTGAACCCTTGGCTGAGCCAGCGCTGGCAGGAGCATCTGGCGACCTACGGCATTCGGGCTCGGCACGGCTTCGTCGGTGGGCAGCCGCCGTTTCCCAAGGCGCAGCCGCTGGCCTGCCGGCGGGACGCCTGGCCGCCCGGTGGCGGCTCGCCGGCCAGTGACCTGGACTTCCTCCGGTTTCAGCTGCTGGACCAATACGGCACGGATATCGGCGTGCTGAATCCATTGCAGCCGAGCGGGCAGGGCGACAACAACAACGAGTTCTCCGCGGCGATGGCCCATGCGGTGAACGAGTGGCAGTTGGCGGAATGGACGCGGAAGGAGCCGCGGCTGCGGGCTTCAGTGGTGGTGCCGTACGATGACGGCCCGGCTTCGGCGCGGGAGATCGAGAAGCGCGCCGGCGATTCCAACTTCTGCCAGGTGCTGATGATGAGCCGGACCGCCGAGCCGGCGGGCAAGTCGCGCTACTGGCCGATCTATGAGGCTGCCGAAGCAGCGGGGCTGCCGGTGGCATTCCATGCCTTCGGCTATTCCGGCTGGGCCATGACCAATGGCGGCTGGCCTTCGTTCTACACGGAAGAAGTCAGCGAACACGCGATCTCCGCGCAGAACCAAGTGGTGAGCCTGGTGGTTGAGGGCGTGCTCGAGCGCTTCCCGAAGCTCAATGTGGTGATGATCGAGTGCGGCTTCGCCTGGGTGCCCAACGTGGCCTGGCGGCTGGACCAGCACTGGCAGCAGCTGCGCGGCGAGGTGCCGCACTTGAAGCTGAAGCCGAGCGAATACATCAAGCGCAACATCTGGTTCTCCACCCAGCCGATGGAGGACCCGGAGCGGCCCGAGCATATCCTCGACATCATGGAGTGGATCGGCTGGGACAAGATTTTGTTCGCCAGTGATTATCCGCATTGGGATTTCGATGACCCGTTGCTTGCCTTGAGCGGCGCGATCAGCGCGGAGAAGCGGCGCGACATTTATGGTGGCAATGCCATCAAGCTGTACGGGCTGTAAATCGTGGCACGATGGGTGGTGGCGCGTGCGGAGGAGGTTCCGCCCGGCGAGCACAAGCGCGTGGAGGCTGGGGGGCGGCCGATCGCGCTGTTCAACCTGGGCGGCGAGTTCTTCGCCATGATCGACAAATGCCCGCACCAGGGCGGCAGCCTCTGCGCCGGCACCATCAGCGGGCATGTGCGTTCACCCGAGCCGGGCGTGTACCTGTACGAGCGACGTGGCGAGATGGTGCGCTGCCCCTGGCACTACTGGGAGTTCGACATCCGCACCGGGCAGAGCTGGTTCGACCCAGCTAAGACCAAGGTGCGGCAATACCCCGCGCATGTGGAAAGCGGCGCGCAGTTGCAGCAAGGCCCCTACAAGGCCGAGACCCTGCCCGTGACCGTTGAAGACAACTACATCGTCATCGAAGCCTGAGAGGAAATACCGGAATGGCCATCGCCCTGATAGTCGAGTTCAGCATCAAGCCGGGCAGCCACGCCGCGTTTGACGCCATCATCCGCGAGCATGCCGCGAAGACAAAGCAGGAGGAGCCGGGCTGCATGCGGTTCGACGTGCTGCAGCCGATGGGCAAGGACGGCGCGGACCTTTCTAAGCTTTGCCTGGTGGAAGTGTACAAGGACGACGACGCCTTCAAGGCGCACGGCGCCAACCCGCGTCTGGCCAAGGTGCGGGAGGCCTATACCGACCTGATCAGCGACCGGAAGATCACCATCTGTGAGATGTGAGCCGGCGTTGCCGTGGGGCTACAACCCCACAGCCACCCGCGGCAGCCACAGCGCAATCTCCGGAAAGGCCACCACCAGCGCCAGCGCCACGAACATCGCCAGGATCATCCACACCACCCAGGGGATGGTGCTTTCCATGGTCACGCCGGCGATGCGGCAACTGACCATCAGGTTCACCGCCAAGGGGGGCGTGAATTGGCCGATGGCTATCTTCATGGTCAGCAGCACGCCGAACCAGGTCAGGTACCAGTGGTAGGCCTGCGCGATCGGGATCAGTACCGGCAGCAGGATCAGGAAGATCGAGACGCCATCGAGGAACATGCCGATGATGATCAGCGCGATCATCAGCAGTGCGATGGTGCCGTATTCGCCAAGGCCCAGACCGACGATCCAGTTTGCGATGGGTTGCACGATGCCAAGCGTTGAGGTCGACCACGCGAACACGCTGGCCAGCGCAATGACGACCAGGATGGTCGCTGAAAGCTCGCCGGCCTCGACCAGCATTTCATAGACGTCGCGCAGCGTCAGCGTGCGATAGACGACGAAGCCGATGAACAGCCCATAGGCCACCGCCATCACCGCCGCCTCGGTGGGCGTGAAGGCGCCAGTGCGCATGCCGCCGAGGATGACGATCGGCGCCATCAGACCCCAGAACGCCTCCTTGAAGGTCTGCCAGATACCGGGTTTGTCCTCAGTCGGGGACTTGCCGCCAAAGTCCCGCACGATGCTGATGATGACGATGGGAATGATGATGGCGCAGCCCGCCAGGATGCCCGGGAACATGCCGGCCATGAAGATCGCCGGCACCGAGACGCCGGGTACGATGACGGCGTAGACGATGAAGGCGATGGAGGGGGGTATCAGTATGTCGGTCGCAGCCGCCGCGCCGACCACGCTGGCGATGAAGCTGCGGGGATAACCGTCCTTCACCATGCTGCGCGTCACCACCTGGCCGACCGCCGCCGACGTGGCCGGCCCGCTGCCGCTGATGCCGCCGATGACCATGGCGACCAGCACCGCCACCGACGCCAGCGCGCCGCGGCCACCGCCCACCAGGGCAGTGGCGAAGCGCACCAGCCGCAGCGCCACGCCGGTGCGGTCAAAGACACTGCCGACAAGAACGAACATCGGAATGGCGATGAGCGGATACTTGGCGATGCCGGCGTAGACGTTGGTTGGCACCGCGGCGATGGCCTGGTCGGCCAATGTTATCGCCAGCGTTCCGGCCAGGCCGAGCGCCACGCCGATCGGCACGCCGGCCAGCAGCATGGCGATGAAGGCGGCGAATAGAATGGTGCCGGTCATCGCCTGGCGCTCCACGCCGGCGACCGCTTCACGCGTTGTCCTCCAGCGATGACGCGCCTCATCCATCCTCTCCGCGTGCCAGGCGGACCATCCGGCCCAGCGCGCGCGCCATGACCGCCAGCGAGAGCAGCGGCAGCCAGATGCTGTACCACCACTGCGGCAGGCCGAGGCCGCTCGACATGATCTCGTAGCGGTATTCGTCGAACGCCATCTGCGCTCCCCATACCAGCAGGATGCCGAACATCAGCAGCACCAGCGCCAGGCCCAGCAACTCGAACCCGCGGCGCACCGGTGGCCTGCGGCTATCGACGAAGTAGCCGATGCGGATGTGGCGACCTGTCGCTGTCGCCATGCCGGTGCCAAGCAGCGCAATTATCACCATCAGCGCAACCGAGTATTCCTCGGTGAAGGCCAGCGAGATGTTGGAGAGGTAGCGCACCACGACATTGGCGAAGGTGATCAACGCCATCGCCCCCATGGCGGCGGCGATCAGCACCTTCTCCAGCCTCAGCGGCACCCGCACCGCCGGGTCTGGCGGGATGGCGCCGGGGTCGAGTTCGGCGGTCACGACGCCGCGCGGATCACGGCTTCGGCGCGGGCGACCAGTTCGCGGCCGATGGTGGCCGCCCATTTGTCGAAAACCGGGCGGGTGGCGGTGGCGAAGGCGCGCTTCTCGGCGTCGGTCAGGATGGTGGCTTCCACGCCGCGCTTGGCCAATTCGTCGAAGGAGGAGCGATCACCGCCCTCGCCGAGGCCCTTGCGGGTGACGCCGATCTCGTAGCGGCCGGCTTCCAGCGCGCAAGCGCGGACCAGCGCCTGGTCGGCGGCGGTGAACTGCGCCATCACCTGCTTGCCTGCGGCGAACACCAGCGGGTCGTTGACGTAGTTCCAGACGCTGAGGTGCTTCTGCGCCAGCGTGTCCATGCGGAAGGCGAGGAACAGGTTGATCGGGTTCTCCTGCCCATCCACCGCGCCGGTGCTCAGGGCCGGCTGCAGATCGGCAAGCGACATCTGCACCGGGTTGGCGCCCAGGCCCTCATAGATGTCCTTGAAGATGTTGCCGGCGGCGAAGCGGATCTTCAGGCCGCGCAGGTCGGCCGGGGTGCGGATCACGCGCTTGGAGTTGCTGATCTCGCGAAAGCCGTTCTCGCCCCAGGCCAGCGGCACCACGTCGCGGGCCTCGAGCACCTTGAAGAAGTCGCGGCCGACATCGCTGGCCAGCAGGGCGTCGAAGGCGGCGTGGCCAGGCAGCAGGAAAGGCAATTGGAACAGCGCGGCTTCCTTGACCTGCGGGCTGATGTTGATGGTGGAGTAGACGCAGAAGTCGATGACGCCCTGGCGCATCGCCAGCATCTCCCGCGTCTGGTCGCCGCCTACCAGCTGGCTGCCTGGGTAGGTCTTCACGTTGATGCGGCCGCCCGAGCGCTCGGTGATCAGTTCGGCCCATTTGAAGGCGCCATCAGCGAAGGGGATCGGCCGGTTGCCGACCACCGACATCTTGTATTCCGGCTTGTACTGGGTCTGCGCCCGGGCGACGAAGGGCAGGGCCAAGCCGGCGGCGAGCGTGCCGCGGCGCGTGGCGAGGATGGTCATCGGCGTTCTCCCCAAGGGATTTTTCTGCTGCATCCGGTGCGACGATGCGACAGCAAAAGCAAGGGGGAAAGTTCAGCGCGGTACGCCTGACCCCGCCGGCAGCCTCAGCTCAGTTCCAACACCGCGACATGCCCTTCCGCCACCGGCCAGACCCGGCCGACCAGGCGCTGCAGGTTGAACAGGCCGGCGATGGAGGTGTTCAACCGCGCCGGCCCCAGCCTTGCCGTCACCGTGGCGCTGGCTGGCACGCCGCGCGGCACCTGGGCGGCGTCCGGCTCGTGGCCGTCCAGCAGCACCACGTCGCGTGGCACGCCGAAATAGGCGCGCGGCCGGGTGAACAGAACCACCCCAGCGGCTTCCAGGTCGGCGCCGGCCAGCGGCCGGGCCGGTCGCAGGTGCACCAGGTTGGACGAGCGCGGGAAGGGCTGTCGGTAGAAATGCGTCGTCGGGTGGTCAGCGGCGCTGACCATGAACTCCAGGTGCCAGTCCGGCCCCACCGTCACCGGGCCCCAGACGCCGTCGCCGCGGGTCTGTCGCTTCAGGATCGGTGGGCCCATGCGCAGTCCGGCGGCGTCCACCCGATGCACTTCCACGATGGCGCCGGCGAGGGGCTTGTTGGTCGGCACCCCACCGGGCGTGCCGGTGACGCGACCGTTCAGCACAGGCCGGCCCTCCGGCACGATATCCAGCCGCAGCGGTTCGGCGCCGGTGACGAAGCGATGGATCTCGCGGAAGGCGCGCGGGCTGTAGGCTGTCTCCCGATGGTCCACGCCGGGCAGGACCAGGTTGGTGGCGCCGCGCAGTTCCGGCCCCGCGGCATCCACGTCGGTGGGGATGCCGGGTCGGCCGATATAGCGGCCGTCCGGCTGGGCGTAGAGGTCATTGCCGTCGCTGCGCAGGGTCAGGAAGGCGGTGCCCTCGGCCACGTCGGTCGTACCGCCATTCAGCTTGCGGAGAAAGGCGGAGCGGGCGTTGAACTCGCTGTTGGGGCGCCAGTCCGCGCTGTCCCAGACGCCATGGTTTGGCGTGCCGCAGAGTACGGCGTGGGAAACTTCCCCGGCGCCGTTGTTGTGCAGCACGTGGTTGCGGATGGGATAGCCGCCGCGGCTGTTGCCGACCAGCGCGACACGGGCGGCCCCGGTACGGCGGCGAAGGCTGACAATGGCGCGGGCGGTGGCCTGCAGGAAGTCGGTGCTGGAGGAGCGCAGCGGCTGGGCGACGCCGTCATCGTCGCGCGCCAGCGGGTGTTCCAGGTCCAGCGTAGCCATGGCATCCCGGTTGAAGCCGTTGCTCTCGAAGCGCCAGAGTGTCGTGATCCACAGCGCGCTGTGGTCGCCATTGCCGTGGATGAACAGGATCGGCGGTGGCGGCACGGGGGCTGGCTGGGCCAGCGCGGGGCGGAGCAACGCCGGGCCGGCTAGCGGCGCAGCGGCGGCCATCAGCAGCGTGCGGCGGTTCATGGCTTTGTCTCCTCCTCGGCGGCGTTGGCCCTTAGGGCGCAACCTTACCGGGAATGGCCGGGTTGGCGAGGCATTGGCTGACCGCCGCGCGGAATACAGCGGCG
>CAIMOR010000297.1 GCA_903843125.1 uncultured Rhodospirillales bacterium | reverse complement strand
TTTGGACGCCGATTGGGGGTCCCTTTTGCGTGCCGATTGACACTCCGGCCCGTTGTCGGAGCGGATGTGGTCCGGCGGCCCGCGCTCGACGAACAGGTCGGCTAGCGCCTGCAGCACATCATCCGCCCGCAGCCGCCGCGCCACCACGATCGCCAGGCATTCCCGCGTGTACTCGTCGATCACCGTCAGCAGGCGGAACGCCCGCCCGTCCCGCGTGCGGTCCTGCACGAAGTCGTATGCCCAGACATGCCCCGGCCAGCACGGCCGCAGCCGGATGCAGGAACCGTCGTTCAGCCATAGCCGGCCCCGCTTCGGCTGCCGCCGCGGCACCTTCAGCCCCTCGCGTCGCCACAGCCGCTCCACCCGCTTGGCGTTCACCCGCCAGCCCTCGGCGCGCAGCAGCGCCGTGATCCGACGGTAGCCGTAGCGGCCGTACTCGCCGGCCAACCGCACCACCGCCTCGGTCAGCGGCGCCTCATCGGCTCTCGGCTGCGGTACGCGCCGCTGGGTGGAACGCGCCTGGCCCAGCGTGCGGCACGCCCGGCGCTCGGAGACCCCGAGCGCCAAACGCACATGCCGCACCCCGGCCCGGCGACGCTCGGGGCCTAGAAATTTCCCTCCGCGGCTTCCTTCAGGATCAGCTCGACACCTCCAATAACCCTGCTCACGGCCGTGGCGGTGCTGGCGATTAACGCTGGCACCGCCTGGTGCAGGCTGTGGGTTGGGATCGGGTGGATAATCATCGGCTTCGTGCGGGTCGGTGCTGGCAAGCACCCTGGCGCTACGCCGGCACGGCCCTGCCACTGAGCCAGACCAAGCGCAGGATGTTGTAGGCCAGGTTGGCCAGGCCAATCTTTACCGTGGCCCTGGCGATGCCGATGGTCCGCACCATCAGGCTCATCAGCCCCTTCTGGTGAGCAAACACATGCTCAACCCTGGAGCGCACCATCGACTTGCGCGCATTGGCCCGGCGCGTGCGCTCCGGCATTGGCCGGCCCTTCGGCTTTTTGCGATGGATCCGCGAGACCAGGCCTCGCCCGGCCAGCATCGCCTCGTTCTTCGCCGAGCGGTAGGCGGTGTCGGCCCAGACGTCGCTGGCGGTGTTATCGGCGTCGAGCACGTCCTCCAGCCGGGCGCCGTCATGCGCGGCCGCATGCGTCGCAGCCCAGCCACGGATCAGGCCATGGCCGCGGTCGATGCCGATGTGATTCTTGTAGCCGAAAGCCGGCACCGCCAGGTCGATTTGCGGTGCGCCGTCCTCACGCGGCTTCGCCTTGGAGAACTTCACCGTCCAGCGGGCGTCGCGGTCTTTCTGCCGTAGCTTGGCCGGCTTGTTGGTCCAGCCTTCGGGAACCTGGCCGGCGCGGAGCGCCGCGCGCTCGACCTCTGTGTTGCGCTGCTTTGGCGCGGCGACAATGGTCGCATCCACGATCTGACCGCCCATCGCCAGCCAGCCGGCCGCCTTCAGCGTAGCGTCGAACCGGGCGAACAGCGCCTGCACCGCATCGGCGCGCTTCAGCGCCTCGCGGAAGGTCCAGATCGTGTTGGCATCCGGCACTGCGTCCGCCAGCCCCAGGCCGAGGAAGCGCATGAACGACAGGCGGTCCTTGATCAGGTATTCGGCCCGCTCGTCGGACAATCCGTGCATCGCCTGCAGCAGCAGCACCTTGAACATCAGCACATGGTCAAAGGCAGGGCGGCCGCCCTTGCTGCCATTGCCGCGCGGTACGGCCCGCTCCAGATCAGGCCGGAACTGCTCGAAATCCACCAGCGCGGCGATGCGCTCCAGGTCGTCGCCCTTGGCTGACAGTTCCCGCAGCCGATCCGCCATGTCGAAAAAGCCCGGTTGCCACGCCATCGCCGCCGCTCCGCTCAGCAGATCAGGATTGAATCAGCCTGCCGTCGCATGGGCCAGAGGTTTTTGGAGATGTCCGGCTTTGTTCAAGTCCCACCGCCAAGTTCCATAATCGATCGAAAAGTTGCGAAGTGGCATCTAAGCTTGGTGAATACTGCGGCTAGCAGAGAAATCGCGGTCTGGACCCTGGGGGGAAGCTTTGGTCGGAAGGCGCCTCGGCCGCCGATACCAAGGGTTTCCCTGAAGCAAGGTCGCCGCTTGCGGCCCTTATACCAGTTCCCGCTGATCAAAACTCATGCACCCATTCGCGCAGTCCGATGGACATGATGCGCCAAGGCTGGTCGACGAGCGTGTTCCAGGCGCGGCAGCAGTGCTCGACGATGTC
>CAIMOR010000296.1 GCA_903843125.1 uncultured Rhodospirillales bacterium | reverse complement strand
GTGCAGCTTTCGGCGGTGGCCAGGGTCAACCCCTTGCCGTCCAGCAGCTTCAACAAGGCGGCGGCTTCGGCCAGGGTCTCGGCGGGGAGCAGGGTCATGGGCTTCAGCCTATGCTATCAACGATGTGCGCGAGGATCACTAAGCCTGAAACAGACGATTTCCAGCGTCGGGCCGTTGGTAAATCGATAAAGGGTAGAAACGGACCCGAGCCGACCGTAGATGACATAGAACTGATTATTGAACAGGATCGGCGTCTGCGGCTCACTAGGAAAGACGAAACGGAGTAACCTCTCTCGTACGTCATCCGAGATGGGGCCCGCGAAGCGCAGGTTGACGGCAGGCAAAGCTACTTCGTTCGGCCGCACATTTCCTATGCCTGGTCGCAGGTTGGCGACACGCAGATCCCGGATGTCCGCCTCTATTTCTACGACGTCCATTCCTCCCGCCGAGGGCGGGCCGATGCTGTTAGGTACGGTTGACCCGTAGCACTGCGCACCCGGCTTCAAAAGCACCACCTCGGTGGCTGTAATTTTGTCCAGCCTGTTCCGGAACGAGCTTACGAAGGCTGCCCGTGGCGCTTCACCCGGCACTGGCGGCGGCACACTATAGATGCGGCCGGTGCCGGTGTCGCAGCTTCGCCTGCCCTCCGGTGGGGCTGGGAATGGCAAGGGGGTGGGAAAGGTGAATCCGCGGCGCTCCACCAGACGGCGCAGCGTGCCTCGCCTCACCCCGCGGGGAGGATCATCGAATTGTTCTGATGGGTCGCCCACTGAGGGGTAAGGGGCGAAATCCCACCGCAGCGCGTGGAACGCCCTGCAGACCCGCTCTTCGCCGCTCCATGCCAAGTTCTGCGGAATGCCCCGGCCAGTTGCCTCGCCAGGACCGAGGATCAAGGTCAGCCCCATCAGGGCGAACATCCATTGCTTGCGCACGATATCCCCTCCGGAAGTGGCCTCGTCCCGTCGCTACACCAGCGCCCGCGCCACGCCCAGTACGCCGGCGGCCAGCGCCCCGGCGAGCACGTCGTCCAGCATCACGCCCACCGCGCCCTTCTGCCGGTCCGCCCAGCCGACCGGCCCCGGCTTGGTGATATCGAACAGCCGGAACAGCAGGAAGGCCGCGAGCACCCACGGCCAGCCTGCCCCCAGCGGCAGCGCGGCCAGCGCCAGCAACTGCCCGGCCCCCTCGTCCACCACCACCCAGCCCGGGTCCGCCTTGCGTTCCGGCAGGCGGCCCACCGCCCACAACCCGGCCAGCCCCAGCAGCAGCGCCAGCCCCAGGCACCACGCCGGCCCCAGCAGCACCGCCGGCAGCACCACCGCCGAACCCCAGGTGCCGGGCGCCGGCCGCAGCAGGCCCACCCCGGCCAGGGTGGCCACGAACTTGGCCAGGGTCACTCGGCCAGCCACTGCGTCATCGGATGCTCCAGGCTGGCCAGCGCCGGGTCGCGCGCCCGATAGATCGCCATGTTCTCCAAAACCCGCTGTACGTAGTTGCGCGTTTCGTTGAACGGGATCTGCTCCATCCAGTCCAGCATGGCAATGAACCCGGCGCGCGGGTCGCCGAAGGCCTGCACCCACTCGTTCACCCGCCCCGGCCCGGCATTGTAGGCGGCCACCGCCAGCGGCACCGCGCCGGTGAACTGGTTGACCATCTGGTCGATGTACGCGGTGCCCAGCCGCATGTTGTGGTGCGGGTTGCCGGTCAGCATCGGCAGCGCATGCTGAATGCCGAGCCGCCGCGCCACCGCCACCGCCGTGGTCGGCAGCAGCTGCATCAGCCCGCGCGCATTGGAAGGGCTGACCGCCTCGGGGTCGAAGTTGCTCTCCTGCCGGGTGATGCTGAACACCAGCGCCGGGTCCAGCGCATCGGCCGGCGGCTGGAACGGTGTCGGCCAGCCTTCCTCCAGCAGCATGGCGCCGGCGATCCCGGCCCGGCGCGTCACCCAAATCGCATGGTCCGGCCGGCCGATCCGATGCGCCAGCCGCGCCACCAGCGCCTTTTCGCCCGGCGTCTCGGCCAGCTCTTCCAGCCGCAGCAGGAACAGCCGGGTGCGCCGGCTCTCGCCCAACTCGGCCAGCAGCAACACCACGCGCGCCAGCTCCCGCCGTTCCAGGGCGCGGGCCTCGGCGGTGCTGGCGGCGGGCGGGGCAGCGCGCAGGATGCGGGCCGACAGCGCCGCGCCGTTTTCGCCCAGCGCCATGGCGGCCAACTGCCCGTAGAACGCCAATGGCAGCCCGGCGGCGCTGGTGTAGTGCTCGCGCGCCTTCGCCGCATGGCCTTGGGCGGCCTCGGCCCGGCCCTGCCAGTACTGGCTGCGGGCACGGGTGATCACGCTGCGGCTCTGCTCGGCCACCTTGGCGAAATGGGTCGCGGCCTTGGCCGGCTGCTCCAGGCGCCGCAGCGCGATGTAGCCGGCCAGGAACTCGGCGTCCTGGTGCGGCTCGCCGGGCGGCAGTTGGCCGTGGTTCGCCGCCACGGCATAGGCGGTGGCGGCGTCGTTCATCCGCAGCAGCTTGCGCGCCAGGATGTTGCGCTCCTCCCACACCTGGCGGGCCAGCGGCAGCGGCAGGTCGTGCTGGTCCGGCTCGCCGGCCTTGAGCGCCTCGGCCGCCTCGGTATCGCGGTTGCGCCGACGCAGCCAGCGGGCCTGGTGCATCGCCAGCCCGGCATCGGGGCGCCCCGTCGGCGCCTCGGCATCGGCCAGGTCGGCGGCGAAGGCCAGCCGGGCGCTGGCCGCGGCCTGGCGGTCCTCCGGGACGTAGGGCAGCAGCCGGGCGGCGGAGCAGGCCTCCCGCGGCAGCACCAGCCGGTTGAAGCGCTGCCAATGCAGCGCCGGCGTCAGCAGCGGGCCGTTGCGGTCCAGGTAGCCGCCTTCCGCGCCGGGGTCGGCGGCGGCCTCCGCCCAGCCTCGGGCCAGCGTGGCATCGGCTTCGCGCGGGTGGCCGCCGATGCGCTGGGCATCGGCCAGCCGCTGGAAGCCGTCCAGCGTGCGCGGCGGCCGCAGCGTGAAGAAGCGCAGCGCCAGCTCGTCATCGGCCGAGGTTTCCAGCAGCTCCTCGGCGCGGCGGGCCAGCAGGTCCTGGGCGGGCCAGTCCGGGTTGTCCAGCACGAAGCTGGCGGTTTCCCAGGCGGTGCCGCCCTCGCGCTGCTGCAGCTTCAGCCACAGCACCACCTTGGCCACCAGGGGGTCGGCCTGGGCGGCGGCCGCCTCGGCGAGCTCGGCGTTGCCGTGCCCGAGCTGGGAGGTGAAGAGGCTGGCGATGCCGTCCATG
>CAIMOR010000295.1 GCA_903843125.1 uncultured Rhodospirillales bacterium | reverse complement strand
GAACAACTCGTCGAAGGAGCCGAAGCCCCCGGGGAAGACCGCCAGCGCATTGGCGCGCAAGGCCAGGAGCATTTTACGCAGCGCGAAGAAGTGGAAGCGGAAGGTCAGATCCGGCGTGCAGTAGGGGTTGGGTTCCTGTTCATGCGGCAGGGTGATGATGAAGCCCAAGCTGGGCGCGCCCGCTACCGCCGCGCCGCGATTGGCGGCTTCCATGATGCCGGGGCCGCCGCCGGTGGCGATGACGTTGTCGCGCAGCTTGCCCTCGGGGGCCAGGGCGCCGCCGCGTTCGGAGACGAGGCGGGCGAAGGCGCGGGCGGTTTCGTACCAGGGGGCCAGGGCGCGCAGCGCGGGCGGGGCGGTGGCGGCGTGCTCGGGCGCGGGGATGCGGGCGCTGCCGAAGACGACGACGGTGGAGCGCACGCCCCAGTCCCGCAGGGCGTAGTCCGCCTTGGCGAATTCCAGGGCGAAGCGCTGCGGGCGCATCTCGTCGCGCAGCAGCAGGTCCGGGTCCTCGGTGGCCAGGCGGTAGCTGGGGGAGGCTTTCTGGGCGGCGTTGTCGGGCATGCACGATGCTAGGCCCGGGCGGGCTGCCGCTGCTAGGCTGGGCGGCACGGGGCGCAGACCCCATGGGAGAAACCGCCGATGATCGCTCGCCGCCGACTGCTTGCCGCCACCTTGGCCACCCCCTTGGCCGCGCCCGCGCTGGCGCAGGCGCCCTGGCCGAACCGTCCGGTGAAGGTGATTGTCGGCTTTCCGCCCGGCGGCAGCCTGGACGTGATGACGCGCCTGGCCTGCGAGCAGATGACGCAGCGCCTGGGCCAGAGCTTCATCGTGGAGACGCGCAGCGGCGCCAGCGGCAATATCGGTGCCGAGGCGGTGGCCCGCGCGGTGCCGGATGGCTACACCATCGGCACCGTCAGCATGCACAACGTGGTCATCAACCCCATGCTGTTCACCCGGCTGCCATTCGACCCCGAGGGCGACTTCGCCTGGATCAGCGCGATGTGGGACATCCCCAACGTCTGCGCGGTGTCCGCCCAGCATTGCCCGGCGAAGACGCTGGCGGAGTTCCTCGACTGGGCGAAGCAGCGGCCGGGCGGGATCAGCTATGGGTCGTCCGGCGTCGGCACCACCATCCATCTCTCGGGCGCCTACCTGTTGCTGCGCAACGGCATCAGCGCCACGCACGTGGCGTTCCGCGGTGCGGCGCAGACCGTGCCGGCGATCCTCTCCGGCGACATCCAGGTGGCGGTGGACAACCTGGCCAGCTACACCGGCGTGATCGGTGACGGCAGCATCCGCGCGCTGGCGGTGACGGCGCGGGAACGCTGGCCGCTGCTGCCGCAGGTGCCGACGATGATCGAGGCGGGGCAGGGCGATTTCGACGTCTCGCCCTGGCATCTGTGGGCCGGACCGGCGGCGATGCCGCGCGAGATCATCGACCGCATCTCGCGCGAGGTGCGGGCGGCCTGGGCCGACCCGGCGCTGCAGCGGCGCGCAATTGAGATCGGCGCGCGGCTGACGGGTTCGACGCCGGAGGAGGCCAAGGCGCGACTGAAGGCGGAGACGCCGCGCTGGGCCGAGATGGTGCGGATTTCCGGCGCGAAGCCCGAATAAGGCTCAGACCAGCCCTGCTTCGCGCGCCTTGATCTGCAAGGCCAGCACCTTGGAGTAGATCCGGCACTGCGCCAGGCTGCCGGCGGTGAACCACAGGCCCGGCTGCGCGGTCGGGCGCCACATGTTGCGGAGTTCGCCGCCGGCATCGAAGCCCCAGACCGGGCCGATGCGGTCGGCGACCGCGTCGCCGAGGGCGGCACGGACGGTTTCCTGCTGGTTCTTGTAGCCGGTGGCCAGTACCAGCAGCTCGGCGGGCACGGTGCTGCCGTCCTTCAGGCGGGCGCCTTCCCGCACGAAGCGGTCGATGCTGTCCCATTGCAGCAGGCCGACGCGGCCATCGACGATCATGTCGGAGGCACCGACGTTGAAGTAGTAGCCGCCGCCGCGGCGCAGATACATCATCTGGAAGCCGGTATCGTCCTCGCCCAGCGTCAGGCGGAAGCCGCGCGCCTTCAGGCCATCCAGCAGCGGCTTGTCCACCTGCGCGGAATGCGCGGTGCTAAGCTGGTAGGCGCGCTTGAGGACCGGGTAGGGGAAGGAGGTCGCGAGCAGGTCGCAATCCGCCATCGGCAGGCCCTCGGTGTAGAGGGAGTAGACCGCCTGGGCCTCGCGGATGCCGACCACGTAGGTGGGGCTGCGCTGGATCATGCTGACCTGGGCGCCGCTGGCGCAGAGGTCCTGCGCCACGTCGTGGCCGCTGTTGCCGGTGCCGAGCACGAGGGCGCGCTTGCCGTTCCAGGCCGCGCCCTCGGTATAGGCGCCGGAGTGCAGGATGGTGCCGGCGAAGTCTTCCAGCCCCGGCAGCTTCGGCATGATGGGAATGCTGCTGACGCCGGTGGCGAAGACCAGGTGGCGCGGGCGCATGGTGCGGGTGCTGCCGTCCGCGCGGGTCAGGGTGACGGTCCAGTGCTGCGCGGCTGCGTCGTAGCTGCCGGCGGAGAGTTCGGTGCCGGTCCAGAAGTTCAGGTCCAGCGCGTCGACATAGGCCTCGAACCAGTTGGCCAGCTTGTCCTTGGGGATGAAGACCGGCCAGGTTGGCGGGAAGGGCATGTAGGGCAGGTGGTTGACGTGCACCTCGTTGTGCAGCGTCAACGCGTGGTAGCGCCTACGCCAATTGTCGCCGATGCGTTGCTCGCGGTCGACGATCAGCGCGTCCACGCCCAGCGCCATCAGCCGGGCGGCGATGGACAGGCCGGCCTGGCCGCCGCCGACGATGATGACCGCGGGGTCGTGGTCCGTGTAGGCGCGGGCCTTGATGCGCTTGTCCAGCCAGTTGTCGCCGCCGAAGTCGCGGGAGTAGTCGGCCTCGCCGGCGTGCTTGCCGGCGCGCTCGGGGTGGTCGGCCAGGCCCTCCAGCTTGGTCAGCAGCGTCCAGGCGCGCAGCGTGCCGGAGGCGTCCGGCACCAGGCGGACCACGGCTTCGGCCGCGCCATGCGCGGTGGCGAAGGCGAAGATGACTTCCAGCGCTTCCTGCCCGGCGCGCCGGACCCGGCGGGGCGCGGTGCGGTTGGCCGGCAGGTGCAGCGCGTGCGGGCGGGTGTGGGCCAGCGTGGCGGCGAGGCGGGCCCGGATGGCGGCGGTGCCGGAGTGGGTCTCGATGGTCCAGTCGAAGGCCAGCACGTCGCGCCAATGGCCGTCCTCGAGGAACAGCGCGGCGGCGGCGCTGGCGTCCTCGGCGGCCAGGGCGGCGGCGAAGGCGTCCAGCCAGGTGGTGGCCGCGTGTTGCGTCGCCAGGCCCTGTGCGTCGCCGTCCATCGTCGTCTGCTCCCGCTTGGTTGCGGCCATGGTTGGCGGATGCGGCGGCGCGGTCAACCTGCCAGGGGGAGGCAAGGCGGGCTGACCTGTTGCGGGGTTCCGCGCTAGGCTGGCCGGCAGAAGAGCGAGGGGAGCGACGGCCATGGCCGGTCTGCAGGGAAAAGTGGCGCTGGTGACCGGCGCAAGCCGCGGCCTGGGCGAAGGCGTGGCGCGGGCGCTGGCCGCCGAGGGCGCGGCGGTGATGCTGGTGGCGCGCGATGGCGCCGCCGTTGCGGCCGTGGCGGCGGAGATCGTTGCCACCGGCGGCACGGCGGCGGGGCTTGCGGCCGATGTCTCCGACTATGGCGGCACCGAACGGCTGGTGACCGAGGTAAGGGCGCGGTTCGGCGGGCTGGACATCCTGATCAACAACGCTGGGGTGATCGAGCCGATCGCGGAGATTGCCGCTTCGGACCCGGCGGCCTGGGCGCGCAACATCGAGATCAACCTGGTGGGGCCGTACAACGCCGTGCGGGCGGCCTTGCCGGGCATGCTGGCGGCCGGCGGCGGCACCATCGTGAACGTGTCCTCCGGCGCCGCCTACCGGCCGCTGGAGGGGTGGAGCGCCTACTGCGCCGGCAAGGCGGGCCTGTGGATGTTCACCCGCGCGATCGAGCTGGAAACGCAGGGGCGCGGGATGCGCGTGTTCGGCTTCTCGCCGGGGACCATCGACACCGAGATGCAGGTGAAGATCAGGGCTTCGGGCATGAACGTGATCAGCCGGATCCCGCGCGGTGACCTGCTGCCGGTGGCGCATGCGGTGCGAGGCCTGGTGTATCTGTGCGGGGCGGCGGCGGATGACCTGGTGGGCACGGATGCGTCGATGCGCGATGACGCGTTCCGCGCGCGGCTGGGGCTGTGACCGCCATGAAGACCGGGGTCTTCTATTTTCCGACCGAATACGGGATCGAGCCGGGCGAGTTGGGCGCGGCGCTGGAGGCGCGCGGCTTCGAGAGCCTTTTCGTGTGCGAGCACACGCATATCCCGGCCTCCCGCGTGTCGCCGTTTCCGGGCGGCGGCGAGCTGCCGAAGCGGTATTCGCACACCTACGATCCCTTCGTGGCGCTGGCCTTCGCCGCGGCGGCGACGAAGACGCTGCTGCTGGGCACCGGCGTCTGCCTGGTGCCGCAGCGCGACCCCATCGTGACGGCGAAGTCGGTGGCCAGCCTGGAGCGGCTTTCCGGCGGGCGCTTCATGTTCGGCATCGGCGGTGGCTGGAACGTGGAGGAGATGGAGAACCACGGCGCCCGCTATGACACCCGGTTCAGGCTGCTGCGCGAGCGGATGCTGGCGATGCGGGCGCTGTGGACCGCGGAGGAGGCGAGCTTCCACGGCGAGTTCGTGAACTTCGAGAAGGTGTGGATGTACCCGAAGCCGCTGCACCATGTGCCGGTGGTGCTGGGCGGCGAGACCGACCACACGCTGAAGCGCGTGGTGGAGTTCTGCGATGGCTGGTTTCCGCGCGCCGGGGCGGGGTTCGACCCGGCCGCCGCGGTGGCGCGGCTACACGGTTTCGCGGCGAAGGCCGGGCGGGACCCGGCGACGCTGAGCACCACGGTGTTCCGCGCGCCGCCGGATGCCAAGGTGCTGGCGGCGTACCGGGCGGGCGGCATCGACCGCGTGCTGCTGGAAGTGCCGGACCTGGACCGCGACGGCATCCTGCGGCGGCTGGATGAACTGGCGCCGCTGGTGCGGGCGTGAACGCTGCGCCCCCCAAGGTCGCCTTGGGTCTCGGCCTGGCGGAATATCCCTTCGCCTCGGCGCAGGGGTTCTGGCGCTGGGTGGATCTGTGCGAGCAGGGCGGCGCCGACAGCCTGTGGCAGACCGACCGGCTGGTCAGCCGCGTGCCGATCCTGGAATGCATGACCATGCTGGCTGCCCTGGCCGGGCGCACGCGAAAGCTGAAGTTCGGCATGAACGTGGTGAGCCTGGCGCTGCGCGACCCGGTGCTGGTGGCCAAGCAATGCGCCACGATCGACGTGCTGAGCGAGGGGCGGCTGCTGCCGGCGTTCGGCATCGGCAGCCCGCAGGCACCGGAATGGGCGGCGCTGGACATCAGCACGAAGACGCGCGGCGCGGTGACGGACGAGGCGCTGGAGGTGATCACCAGGCTGTGGCGGGAGGACAGCGTGGACTTCGCCGGCCGGCACTTCCGGCTGCACCGCGCCAGCATTGCGCCGAAGCCGGTGCAGCCGGACTTCCCGGTGTGGATCGGCGGGTCGTCGGAAGCCGCCATCAGGCGCACCGCGCGCTGGGGCACGGGCTGGCAGGCCGGGGCGGAGACGCCCGACGAGGTGGCGCCGATCCTGGCCGCGATTCGTGCCGCCACCGCCGAGGCGGGACGGGCGATCGACGAGGACCACTACGGCGCGGGGTTCAACTTCTGGCTGGGCCGCGAGAGCGATGCCGAGCCGGCGGCGGCGATGGCGGCCTACGCCAGGCGCACCGGGCGGCCGGCAGGGCGCGGCTTCGTGGTTGGCGACGCGGCCACGGTCTTCCAGCGGATCGAGGCCTATGTCGCGGCGGGGGTGACCAAGTTCGTGCTGCGGCCGGTCGGCGCCGGCGACGAGGTGCCGCTGGCGCAGACGCGGAAGCTGTTGGAACAGGTGCTGCCGCTGGTGGCGGCACGCTGGCCCCGGCTTCAGAAGGTATAGCGCAGGCCGGCGGTGATGTTCCGCGCGGTTGTGCGCGCGGCCGTGCGCAGGTTGCAGCCGACGAAGGCGCGCCGCGGCGCGCCGGCTTCCAGCGTGGCGACCGCGCCGGCCAGCAGCGCGTCGCGGCCGTGGCGGTGTTGCGGAAGCGGAAGCCGGCGCCAGGCAGGCCGAGAAAGCTGGCGGTGACGCGGGCATTGGTGTCCAGCATCTCATGCGCCCAGCCGGGCTCCGCCCAGGCTGCCAGGGTGTAGCGGCCGCGCAGCGGGAGGCGGCGGTGTGGCGGTGGGGCCGGTGATGGAGCAGGCCTGGGCACAGATGCGGACCGCGCCGCGCCGGGGATGGCGGAGCCGTAGGTGGAGAGCAGCATCGGGCTGTGCCAGTTGTGGGCTAGCAGCATGCTGTGCTGCGTGCCGGCCGAGGGCGAAGGGTTGGTGTCGGTCTCGGGGTAGCAGCCGTTGACAGGGCGTGGGGCCGGAGAGGATGCCGGTGAAGCAGTTGCCGATGGGTGTCGCCGGCGGGGTGCCCGGGCTCGATACCGTCCTGCTGACCGGGCCGGCCGGTGATCGATCAGGCCCGCCTGATCAATTCTCAGGAATATGCTTCCACATCCGTTCGGCGGCATGCCCACCGGGGGACTCGAACCCCCATTCCCTTGCAGGCGACGGATTTTAAGTCCGCTGCGTCTACCATTCCGCCAGGTGGGCCTGGGCTGGTTTTCTACGCCAGCGCCGGCGCGGCGTGTAGCCCCGGCCGCGGCGCCGCTCAGTTGGCGCTGGCGCTGTAGCTCAGGATCATGCGGCGCAGGAAATCCGGCGCAACCACCCCGCCGCTGGGCGCGGGGGTCTGCTGCGCCTGCAACTGCGCGTCGAGCGGGGTGCCGCTGCTGCGATGGTGGCGGACGCGGTCCAGCATCCGGTCCATCGCGGTGCCGAATTCAGCCTGGCTGAGCTGGCCGTCGCCATTGGCGTCGATGCTCTTGAACGCGGCGTCGATGGCGCTGGCGGTGCCGGTGCCGGTGACCCCGGCAGAACTTGCCGCGGTGCTGCCGGCGTTGACCGCGCCCGGCAGGTTCTGCAGCGCCTGCTGCCATTGCTGCAGGTTGACCGAGCCGGTGCCGCCGCTGAGCCGGCTGAACGCCTGCTGCTGGAAGTGCTGGCGCAGCGCCTGGATATCCAGGCCGGCGCTGCCGTTGCTGAGGATGCTGGTCATCGGGGTGGCCTCGGTTGCTGGCCGGGGCAGGGCAACCGGCGTGCCAGCTTCAGGGGCGCAGCAGGGTGAACATCAGCTCGTGCTTGTTGTGGGCGCCGTGGAACAGCCGGGCGCCGGGCAGCGCGGCGAATTCGGCGGCCACGTCGTGGTCGGTCTCGCCCTGGAACTTGATGGTGCAGACGAAGTTGCGGGCGCGGTCCGCCTCCAGCCAGCGGCGCACCAGGTTCAGCAGACGGGCGGGGTAGCAGATGACGTCGCTGAACAGCCAGTCCACCGCGGGCTCGTCCTTCGGTTCCATGCCGAAGGCGCTTTCCTGCCGCACGCTGACGCCGGGCATGGCCAGCACGCGAGGGTCAAGTGGCGCCTTGTCCACCGCGACCACCGTGGCGCCGAGCTGCGCCAGCGCCCAGGTCCAGCCGCCCGGGCAGGCGCCGAGGTCAAGGCAGGTCTCGCCCCGGCCGGGCCAGCGGCCCAGGCGCACCAGGGCTTCCCACAGCTTCAGGTAGGCGCGGCTGGGCGGGCCTTCGCGGTCCTCCACGAACTGCACGGCGCCGCCGAGGAAGGGGCTGGACTTGGTCGGGCTGGCCAGCAGCGTCTCGGCGGTCAGCAGGGTCCAGCCGCCCAGATGGCCGGTGGGGGCGGCGGCGGGGAAGGCCAGCGGCTTCGGCTTCAGCGGCGGCAGGCGTTCCTGGATCAGCAGGGCGCGGCGATGGTGGGCGGCGCTGTACAGGCTCCAATTGCGCTGGATGGCGCGCAGCGCATCGGCCGCGGCCTTGACGCTCGGCGCGGCGAGCTCCACCGGGGCGTCCCACGTATCCAGCGACCAGGCGGCCTGGTGGGCCGGTTCGGGCGAGAGGGCGAGCAGGCCGTGCCAGGCCGAGATGCTGCGGCCGGCGCGGCGGAGTTCCTCGGCCAGTTCGGGCTGGAAGCCTTCGGCGGCCAGGTAGGCGCTGCCCATGGCCGGCCTGGTCACCGCCGGATGGCCGAGACCAGCAGGAAGGCCCAGCCGAGCATCAGCGTGGTGCCGCCGAACGGGGCGATGCGGCCGGCGGAGACGCCGGTGAAGACGTGCCAGTACAGCCCGCCACAGAAGCCGAGCATGCCCAGCACGAAGGCGGCGCCGGCCAGGTGCGGCAGCAGGCCGGGCCGGCGTTCGGCCCACAGGCCAACCGCCAGCAGCGCCAGGGCGTGCCAGCCCTGCAGGGTCAGGGCGCTGTCCAGCAATGGGCGCTGCTCGGCGCTGGCGCCATGCGCGGACCAGGCGGAAAGGCCGACGGCGAGCAGCCCGGCCAGGGCGCCGAGGCCGATCCAGACGCGATGCAGGTATGGGGTCATGCCGCCGGCTTAGCGCATTATCCGCCGGGGTGGAAACACCGGGGCGTGGCGCCTGCGCTGGAACCGGTTGATTATAAAGCAGGAAATCGGCTCGGCGGGGTGCGGCCGGGGGGCTTGCGCGGGGCCGGGGCGGTGCCGGCGAGGGCCGCGCGGCCGATGGCCTGGGCGACCAGCGCGAGGCAGCCGCAGGAAACCTTAGCGTCGGCAAGGCCGCGGGATATTCTGCCGGGGATTGAGGAGTCGGACGCATGGTCGGATGGCTGCGGCGCATGTTTCGGGGCAAGCCGGTTGCCGCGGCGGCGCCCATGGGCGTGACAACGGCGGTGCCTTCGGTCGAGCCACCGGCGCCGCCGCCGACGCCACCCCCCCCGCCCTATGTGCCGAACCAGCCCAACCTGGCCGGCCTGGCCGCGCAGGCGCTGAGCGCGACCTCGCGCCCGCCGCCGGAGCCGGAGCCGGAGCCACCGGCGTCCGCGATGGCGGCCTTGCCGGCAGCGCCCGGGTTGGTGCTGGGGGCCGAGGAGCGGCTGCTGCTGCTGCAGGTGGCGCGCGGCACCGCCCGGCGGGCGCGGCCGGCGGTGGCGGCGGCGCTGCAGGGCATCACCGGCGACCGGCCGGACCTGAACCGGGTACCCAATCGCGGGCAGCTTGCGCGGGCGCTGCATCGGCTGCGGCGTGACCCGGCGAAGGTGGCGGCGCTGCTGGAACAGGTGGACGTGCTGGCCGGGGCGGCCCGGCGGCGGTAGCGCCTGGCGGCGGCGGTGCGGCGCAAGGCCCAGGCTGGCAGCCCCGGCCAGTGCGGCGAGAGCCCAGCGGGCGTGAAGCGCCGCGGCGGTGCGGTTGCCTTGCGGTCGGCCGCCAGCGCTGTCGCCGGCTGGGTTCAGGCGGACATGCCGGTTACCAGCAGCGTCGTGTCGTGGCGGATCAGGGCTTCGTAGCTGGGCGCGAGGCCGTCCGAGGCGCTCAGCGTTTCGGCGAAGAGCCGGCCGAGTACCGGCAGCCCGACCTCGGCGGCGACGCGGCGCATCAGGGCGGCGTCCTCCGGCCCGGTGAAGTACAGCGCGCGCAGGCGCCGGGCGCGGACCTGGCGAACCAGGGCGGCGACCGCGCCGGCGCCGGCCTGGCGCGGCGGGGCCAGCATCTCCAGCCCGAAGCGGGCGGCGAAGTAGCCGAAGCCGGGGTGGCCGACGACGAAGACGCGGCGGTCCGCCGGCACGGCAGCGAAGCGATCGGCGCAGCGTTGCTGCAGGCGGGCGAGGCGGGCCAGGTAGGCTTCGGTGGCGGCCTGCAGCGCCGCGGCCTGGGCGGGCAGGGCGGCGGCCAGCGCGTTCCCGATGCGGCGGGCGTAGAGCTGTGCGTTCATCGGGTCCAGCCAGGCATGCGGGTCCGGCACGGCGTTGACGAGGAGCGGGCCGATGCCGTCGCTGGCGGTGACCACCCGGCCGCGCGGCGGGGCGGCCCGCAGCAGGCGGTCCAGCCAGGGTTCCAGGCCGAGGCCGTTGCGCACCACCAGCACGGCGTCGCGGACGGCGACGGCGTCGGACGGGCGGGGGGCGAACTCATGCGGGTCGGCCTCCAGCGCCAACAGGGTGCGCAGCGAGACGCGCGGGCCGGCGATCTGGCGGACGAAGTCGCCGAGGATGGTGAAGGAAGCAACGACCTCCGGCCGCGCTGGGGCGACCGCCTGCGGCGACGCCGGGGCAGTTGGCGAGGCGAGGCCGAGCGCCAGCAGGGCGCGGCGCTGCATGCCGGGTCTCAGCGCAGGCCCAGCCAGCGGCGGAGGCGGGCGACGATGCCCTCGCCCCGGCTGGCAACGCGGTGGTGCGAAACGTGCGGCCGCCGGGCCGGCGGCGGCAGCGCACTGGCCACGGTATGGCGGCCGGCGTCGCGCGCCGCGATCAGGCGGAGTTCCAGCGCCAGCACCTGGCCAACCGCCTCGGGCGGGTGCCGCGCGGCCAGGGCGTCGGCGGTGCTGGCCGCGTCGTCCCAGGCATTGGCGCGGCGCAGCGCGTCCACCACGCGCACGGTCTGCTCGGCGTCGAGCAGTGGGCCGGAACGCCACAGCGCCACGGCTTCCTGCCGCCAGGCGCGGGAGAACTCGGGCAGGCCGAGGTCATCGGCGACCCAGGCGGCCTGCAGCGTGGCCTCGGCCGCGGCAGGCAACGCGCCGGTTTCCTCCAGCACATGGGCCCAGGCGAGGAAGCGCCGGGCCAGCGGCGGCAGCGAGGCATCCGCCAGCAGGGCGCGGAACGGCGCGGCGGCGACGGCCAGCGCGGCGGCGGGGTGGGCCTTGGTGATGTCCGGCGCCGCATAGCCACAGCTGGGGCATTGCTGCAGCCAGCGCGCCATGGCGCTGCGCACCGGCTCGCCCGGGCGCAGGTCTAGGTCCGGCGCCTGCTCCGGCGGCGAAGCGCGGAACGGGGCCTGGCGGCTTTCGGTGCCGCAGACGGCGCAGCGCGGCAAGGCCGCGGTGCCGCCGGGCCGCGAGCTGGCGGGCACGGGTGAGGTCATCTGCCCACTAAGGTAGGCGCGCCGACGCAAAAGGCGAAGGGGTGACGTGCCGATGTGGCGCATTCCCGCCGAACCGCCGCTGCGCCGCCGAATTCGCGGGCCCGGTTGAGGCACCGCGCCGGCGGCTGGCCGGGATGTTCGCGCGGCAGGCCCGGGCCGCGGAGATGGCGATGCGTTGACCAGGCCAGCGGATGGTTGCCCCGGGGTGCCGAATGCGGATATTTCAGCATGCCCAGAGGCGACCTTTTCCCGGATATCGCGCCGTACGAGACCGGCCTGCTGCCGCTTTCGCCCCAGGGCGGCGCCGCGATGGGGCTGCGCGACGGCGGCCCCAACCATGTCATGTACTGGGAACAGGTCGGCAATCCCCGCGGCCAGCCGGTGCTGTTCCTGCACGGCGGGCCGGGTGCCGGCGCCGGGGCGGTGCATCGGCGCTTCTTCGACCCGTTGCATTGGCGCGTGGTGATCTTCGACCAGCGCGGCGCCGGGCGCAGCCGCCCGCTGGGCGAGCTGGCGGCCAATTCGACGCCGCACCTGGTGGCGGATATCGAGGCGCTGCGCGAGTTCCTGGGCGTGGACCGGTGGCTGCTGTTCGGCGGCAGCTGGGGCAGCACGCTGGCGCTGGCCTATGCGCAGGCGCATCCGCAGCGCGTGCAGGGCCTGGTGCTGCGCGGCGTCTTCCTGGGCCGGGCGCGGGAGGTGGAGTGGTTCCTGTACGGGCTGCGCCGGGTGTTCCCGGATGCCTGGGGCCAGTTTGCCGAGCACCTGCCGCCGGAGGAACGCGGCGACCTGCTGGCGGGGTATCTGAAACGGCTCTGCGACCCCGACCCGCAGGTACACCTGCCGGCAGCGCGGGCCTGGAGCCAGTTCGAGGGCAGTTGTTCCACGTTGCTGCCCAGCCCGGACACCGTGGCAAGCTTTGCCCAGGACCGCACCGCGCTCGGGTTGGCGCGGATCGAGGCGCATTACTTCGCGCACGACCTGTTCCTGCCGGCGGGCGGGCTGCTGGCGCATATGGACCGGATTGCCCATCTGCCCGCCGAGATAGTGCAGGGGCGCTACGACATGGTCTGCCCGCCGGAGACGGCCTTCGACCTGGCCGCGGCCTGGCCGCGCGCGCGGCTGACGGTGGTGCCCGATGCCGGGCATTCGGCGCTGGAGCCTGGGGTACGGACGGCGCTGGTGGGCGCGGTGGAGCGGTTCCGGCGGCGCTGAGGCCGTGCTATGGAAAGGCGCGCGTGACTCCGTAGCTCAGCCGGATAGAGCACCAGATTCCTAATCTGGGGGCCGTGGGTTCGAATCCCGCCGGGGTCACCATTTTTCAAGCACTCAGTCCTGTGGCTGGTCGCGCATCTCGGGGCTATGCAACATTTGTTGCATGGGTGGTCCTTGACCACGGAATATTCGTGCTTGTCGCGCAGCCGCTAGATCATCCACTTGGTCGTGTGGCGCTGCCCGCCCGGCGCCTCACGGTCGGACGTCAGGATCGCCTCGATCACGCCCAGCAGCGCGCCCAGCTTGGGCTACCCCGCCGGCTTGCTCCGCGCATAGTCGGGCGCCGCCGAATGCCGGCACATCTTGGCCAGCGTTTCCCGGCTCAACCCAAACACCTGCGCCGTCTCGCGCCGGCTGCCATCATTCATCAACACTAATGGACGGATTGCGGCGCAGGTCTCCACCATGAACATCTCCCGGCAGCTCCCAACTGCCAGGACCGCCGACGGCTGGACGGGATTTACTCGCCCGCAGCCGCATCGCCGCCGCTCCAGTGGCCTACTTTTCCTCCGCCGTGAACGCAACGGTCATCGGCCCGCTGGTGGAGGTGCCGGTTCCGATCCTGCTGGCAGACATGGCGCTGTGGTTCGGCCAGCGGTGGTTCCTGGAGACGCTGCCGGCGGCGTGAGCGGGCCGCGTCATCGAAGTGTCACGCGACCAAGCCTTCGATTTCATTATTGTGGAATCATGGAATCTGAAGCCGCCGCGCTCGCCTTTACCGCCTTGGGCCAGCCCACCCGGCTGGAGCTGCTACGCGCCCTGCTGGCCGCCGGGCCGAGCGGCCTGGCCGCGGGTGACGTTGCCGCGCAGCTGGGCGTGCCGCCCTCGACGCTGTCCTTCCACCTGAAGGCGCTGGATCAAGCCGGCCTGATCGCCGCCACGCGGCAGGGCCGCAACCTGATCTACGCCGCCCAGGTCGCGCAGCTGAGAGCCCTGCTGGCCTTCCTCGCCGACGCCTGCTGTGGCGGCGACCCCGCCCGCTGCGGCGACCTGCACCGACTGTTCGATCCAACCAGGGAGACGAAGGCCATGCCGCCGGCGACCTTCAACGTGCTGTTCCTCTGCACCCACAACTCCGCCCGCTCGATCATGGCCGAGGCCATTTTGGCAGACATGGGCGCCGGGCGGTTCCACGCCTACTCGGCGGGGTCAGAGCCCAGCCCCAGCGGCCCGCTGCCGGAGGTGCTGGCACACCTGAAGACGCTGGGCCACGACGTGGGTGGGCTGCGCTCGAAGTCCTGGGACGCGTTCAGTGGCGCCGGCGCGCCGAAGATGGATTTCGTCATCGCGCTCTGCGACACGCTGAACGGCCAGGTCTGCCCGGATTTCGGCCAGACCAGCATGACCGCCGCCTGGCCGCTGCCGGACCCCGCAAAATTCGCCGGCAGCGCGGCCGAGCGGGCGACCCTGCTGAACGAGCTCTATGCCGCGCTGCGCCGGCGGCTTGGCATCTTCACCAGCCTGCCCTTTGCGACGTTGGACCGCATGGCGCTGAAGGCGCGGCTGGACGAGTTGGCCAACCCGATGCAGTCGGCCGGGGCGCGCTGAGATGCGCGTCGGCATCAGCGGCGTGGGCCGCATCGGGCGGCTGGCGCTGCGGGCCGCAATGGGCGCGGCGGAGCGGCAGGAGGACGACCCCCGCCGCGGTAACCGGCTTGAGGTGGTGCACCTCAACGAGATCAAGGGCGGCGCGGCGGCCTGCGCCCATCTGCTGGAATTCGACAGAT
>CAIMOR010000294.1 GCA_903843125.1 uncultured Rhodospirillales bacterium | reverse complement strand
GTGCTGCTGAAGGATATCGACCCCGGCGCCACCGGCTCGTCGGCCAGCGGCCTGACCGTGCTGGGCAGCAAGGCGGTGTTCGCCGCCAACGACGGCACCGATGGCAGCGAGCTATGGGTCACCGACGGCACCGCGGGCGGCACCGCGCTGCTGAAGGACATCAACGCGGGGTCCGGCAGTTCCAACCCGGCCAACTTCACCAAGCTGGGCAGCGAGGTGGTGTTCAGCGCCACCACGTCGGCGGCCGGCACCGAGCTGTGGGCCACCGATGGCACCGCCGCCGGCACCGTGCTGGTCAAGGATATCAACCCCGGCGCCAGCGGCTCCAGCCCCAGCAACTTCGTCACCATCGGCAGCAAGGCGGTGTTCCAGGCCACCGGAAGCCTGACCACCGGCGCCGAGCTGTGGGTGACGGATGGCACCGCCGCCGGCACCAGCCTGGTCAAGGACATCTACCCCGGCGGCGCCGGCTCCGGCATCGCGGGGCTGACCGCGCTGGGCGGCAAGGCGGTGTTCCAGGCCAACAACGGCACCACCGGAGCCGAGCTGTGGGTGACCGACGGCACCGCCGCCGGCACCACGCTGCTGAAGGACATCTACAGCGGCTTCGTCGGCTCCAACCCGACCAGCTTCGCGGTGATCGGCAGCAAGGCGGTGTTCGCGGCCAATGGCGGCAGCGATACCGGCACCGAGCTGTGGGTGACGGACGGCACCTCGGCCGGCACCAGCCTGGTCAAGGACATCAGCCCGGGCGCTGGCTCCTCCAGCCCGTCGCAGATCGTGGCGCTGGGCGGTAAGGCGTATTTCGTCGCCACCGGCGACTATTCCACCGGCCCGCAGCTGTGGGTAACCGACGGCACCGCCGGCGGCACCAGCATGGTGACGCAGATCGGCGGCGGCACGAGCGGCGCCAACATCGCCAACCTGACCGTGGCCAACGGCAAGCTGTTCTTCCAGGCCGACAACGGCTCGGCCCACGGCACCGAGCTGTGGGCCACCGATGGCACCACCGCCGGGACGCACCTGGTCAAGGACATCAACCCCGGCGCGAACAGCAGCAACCCCGGCGGCTTCGTCGCCTTCGGCGGCAAGATCCTGTTCTACGCCGACGACGGCACCCACGACGTCGAGCTGTGGGTGACCGATGGCACCGCCGGCGGCACCATGCTGCTGAAGGATATCGGCAGCAGCGGCTCCGGCTTCCCGTACCAGCTGACGGTGCAGGGCGACCACGTGATCTTCGGCGCCGCCGGCGACGCCAAGCACTTCGAGCTGTGGAGCACCGATGGCACCACCGCCGGCACGGTGCAGGTCGCCACCATCGACCCGGGCAGCGCCAGCGGCTCGATCCCGTACGGCTTCACGCTGCTGCCGAACCTTGCGGTGGCGCTGGCCAACGACACCGGCGTCAGCGGCAACGACAACGTCACCGCCGATCCGACGCTGACCATCTCGGCCCGCAGCGTGCCGGACCTGCTCGCCCTGCCGAGCGTGGTCAGCGTGGTGGTCAGCGAGGGCGGCACGGTGCTGCAGGCGCAGCCGCTGGTGGGTGGCGGCCAGCTGACCCTGGCGCTGACCGGCCTGGCACAGGGCGCGCACCACCTGCTGGTGCAGACCTTCGACCTGACCAGCGCAGTGACCAACAGCACCACCATCGACTTCACGCTGGACACGCTGGCACCGGCGCTGGCGGCCGGGCTGACCAACGATACCGGCAGCTCGGCGGCGGATGGGCTGACCAACGACCCGACGCTGTCCGGCACATCGGATGCCGGCGCGACCGTCAGCTTCGCCGAGGGCGGCACCGCGCTGGGCAGCGTGGTCGTGGGCAGCGGCGGCACCTGGACCTTCACGCCGACCGGGCTGAGCCAGGCGCACCACACCATCGACGTGACGGCCAGCGACCTGGCCGGCAACACCACGGTGGCGCATGTCGGCTTCACGCTGGACAGCGTGGCGCCGGGCAAGCCGGCAACGCCCAGCCTCAGCGCCGCGACCGATACCGGTACCGCGGGCGATGGCCACACCGCCGACATCACGCCGACGCTGACGGGCACCGCGGAAGTGGGCAGCACCGTGGTGGTGAAGGACGGGACGACCACGCTGGGCACCGCCACCGCCGATGGCAGCGGCCAATGGAGCGTCGACAGTGGCATCCTGGCGCACGGGGCCCACAGCATCACCGCGACCGCGACCGATGCGGCGGGCAATGTTTCGGTGGCCTCCGACCCGTTCTCGCTGACCATCACGCCGGCGCTGGCGCGCGACTTCGGCGGCACCGGTCACGACGCCATCCTGTTCCGCGCCACCGACGGCACCGAATGGCAGTGGCAGACCGATGGCAGCAGCATCACCGCCCAGGGTGGCGGCGCGGTGGACCCGGCCTGGAGCATCGCCGGCACCGGCGACTTCAACGGCGATGGCCACGCCGACATCCTTTGGCACCGGGCCGATGGCAGCACCTACATCTGGGAAATGAACGGCACCGCCATCCTGGCCCAGGGCGGGCCGGGCGTGGTCGATCCGGCCTGGAGCATCATCGATGTCGCCGACTTCACCGGCGAGGGCCATGCCGACATCCTGTGGCGCCATGCCGGGGACAACCAGCTCTGGCTGTTCGAGATGAACGGCACCACCAATGGCGGCGGCGGCCCCATCGCCAATACGCCGGGCGCGCCGTGGAGCGTGGTCGGCGCCGCCGACCTGACCGGCGACGGCAAGGCCGACCTGATCTGGCAGAACAGCACCAGCGGCGAGTTCTATGCCTGGTCCATGGACGGCACGACGATGCTGAGCCAGGGCACGCTGGGCTATGGCGGCGGCGGCACGGCCACCGACTGGCACCTGGCCGGCACCGGGGACTTCAACCACGACGGCCACGCCGACCTGCTGCTGCGCAACGCCAGCACCGGCGCCATGCAGCTGTGGGAGATGAATGCCAGCGGCCTGGGCCACAACGCGCTGCAGGTCTCCAACCCCGGCACGGCCTGGAACGTGGCGGCGCTGGGCGACTACAACGGCGACGGCAACACCGACATCCTCTGGCGCAACAGCGGCACCGGGGAGATCTACGAATGGCTGATGAACGGCAACGTCATCAGCGGCCAGCACAGCTTCGGCAACCCCGGCGCGGCCTGGAGCGTGATCGGCTGAGGCCCGCCCGGTAGCGACCGCAACCTACTGGGGGCGCCGCACGCGCTGGGGGCGTGACGCGACGGCGGCCCAGCCCTACCCTGCGACCACCGAAGGGAAGGGGACGCCGCATGGCACGCATCGGATTCATCGGGCTCGGCAACATGGGCGGGCCGATGGCGCGCAACCTGCTGAAGGCGGGGCACGAGGTGCGCGGCTTCGACCTTTCGCCGGCGGCGCTGGAAGCCTTCGCCGCGGCCGGCGGCACGGTGGTGGCCAGCGGCGTGGCGGCAGCCCAGGGCGCCGAGTTCCTGGTGACCATGCTGCCCGCTGGCCGGCATGTGCGGGACACCTACCTGGCGCAGTCCGGCCTGGCCGCCGCCACCGCACCGGACGCGGTGCTGATCGACAGTTCCACCATCGACGTTGCCACCGCGCGGGAAGTGGCCGCCGCGATGCCGCGGCCGATGCTGGACGCACCGGTCTCGGGTGGCACCATGGGCGCCGAGGCCGGCACGCTGGCCTTCATGGTCGGCGGCCCGAAGGACGCCTTCGACCGCGCACAGCCGGTGCTGCAGGCCATGGGCAAGACCATCGTCCACTGCGGCGGCCCGGGGAACGGCCAGGTGGTGAAGGCCTGCAACAACATGATGCTGGCGGTGACCATGATCGGCACCTGCGAGGCCTTCATCATGGCCGAGAAGCTGGGGGTTTCGGCGCAGACGCTGTTCGACGTGACCAGCAAGGCCACGGCGCAGAGCTGGGCGATCACCAGTTACTGCCCGGTGCCCGGCCCGGTGCCGGCCAGCCCGGCGAACCGCGACTACCGGCCGGGCTTCGCCGCCAGCCTGATGGAGAAGGACCTGGGGCTGGCGCAGCAGGCCGCCGCCGATGCCGGCATGACCGCGGCGATGGGCGCCAAGGCGCTGGCGCTGTACCAGGCCTTCACCGCCGAGGGCGGCGGGGGGCAGGATTTCTCCGGCATCATCGCGATGCTTCGACGCAGTTGATGGCTCTGCAACACGCTTGACGCGTTTGTGAAGCGCCAGCCGGTCACCAATCGGCGACAAGCAGGGGGTGATGACCGCTGGCGCCCAACCCTGGATGTACGAACGGCCGACCCGCTGTCGCGGCTGGGGAACCTGCGCATGAGCCAGGCGGCGCGGCCCGTTGTGGCGTCGCGCCTGCAAGGCTCCGAGGTGCTCGGCTTCCTGGAGGCGATGCCGGTGGCCCTGGTGCTGCTGGACCCGGCGACGCTGGCGGCCGAGGCCGGCAATGCCGAGGCAGCCACGCTGCTGGACTGCGACGCCGGCGGGCTCCGCGCCATCTGGCAGCGCGCCCTGGCAGCGGCCCCGGCGCTGGCGGCGGAGTTGATGGCGGCGGCCGAGCATGGCGCCGACCCCTTCGAGGCCCGGCTGCACCTGGTGGGCGAGGCGTGGCGGGACGTGCTGGTGCGCGCCCGGCTGGCGGTGCTGCAGGGCCAGCCCTGGCTGGCCGTGACGCTGCAGGACATCACCCGGCGCCGGCGCGCCGAAGCCGCCCAGGCCGAGGCCGAGCGCCAGTCCCAACGCCGGCTGGCGGAGCTGGAAACGCTGTACCGCACCGCACCGCTGGGCCTGGGGCAACTGGACGCGGAACTGCGCTACGTGCGGGTGAACGAGGCGCTGGCCAGCATGAACGGCGTGCCGGCGGAAGCGCATCTGGGCCGGCCGACCTGGCAGGTGGTGCCGGACCTGCGCGAGCGGATCGAGCCCTTGCTGCTGCAGGTGCTGGCGACCGGGGAGCCGATCACCGGCGTGGCGCTGAGCGGCCAGACCGCGGCGGCGCCGGGCATGACCCGCGACTGGGTGGCGCAATACTATCCGGTGCGGGACCCGGCGACGCAGGCCGTCGCCAGCATCGGCATCATGGTGGAGGAGGTCACCGGGCGGCTGCGCGCGCAGCGGGCGCAGACCCTGCTGGTGCGCGAACTTGACCACCGGGTGAAGAACCTGTTTGCCGTCATCGCCGGGCTGGTGACCTTCAGCGCCCGGGGCGCCGCGACGCCGCAGGAGATGAAGGCGACGCTGCTGGGCCGGATCGATGCGCTGGCGCGGGCGCATGACCTGGTGAAGCTGGCCATCGGCGGCGGCCTGGCCGAGACACCGGCGACGCATCGGACCACGCTGCAGGCCCTGGCGGAGGCGTTGCTGGCGCCGTTCCGCACCCCGGCCGAACCGGAACGGCTGCGGCTGCAGGGCGAGCCGGTGATGGTGGGCGCGCTGGCCGCGCCGCCGCTGGCGCTGATGCTGCACGAGCTGGCCACCAATGCGGCACGTCACGGCGCGCTGGCCTGGCCCGGCGGCAGCCTCTCGGTGGCGTGGCAGCCGCCGGACCAGGACGGCACGCTGCGGCTGCTGTGGGAGGAACGCTCGGGGAGCCAGCCTGGCCAGCCGAGCCAGGGGTTCGGCCAACGGCTGGTGACGCAATGCGCGGCGCAACTGGGCGGCCACGCCAGCTTCGACTGGCGGGAACAGGGCGTGCTGGTGGAGTTGGCGCTGCCCCTGGCGCGGGTTCAGGGCTGAGGCGGGGCTGGCGTCAGCCGCGCCACCGCCGGTGCATCCATAGCCACTGGCCCGGCGTCTCGCGGACCCAGCCGGCGATCACGTCGTTGATCAGCTGCGTCGTGCCGGCAACGTCGACACGGCCCTCGGCGTCGCGCGGCAGGGCCAGCGGGCCGACCAGTTCCAGCCGGAAGCGGCCCTTCGGCAGGCGCACGGCGCGGGCGCCGTAGACCGGGCAGTCATAACGCCGGGCCAGCTGCGGGATCAGTGGGTTGGCGGAGGCGGGGCGGCCCATGAAGCTGATGCGCGGGCCGCGGCTGAAATGCTGGTCCACCAGCATGCCGACCAGTTCGCCCTGGTCCAGCGCCTCGGCCATGCGGCGCGGTGCGGCGAAGCCGGCGGGGATCAGCGTGCCCATCATGCCGCGGCGCAGGCGGAGGATCTCCTCGGCCACCACCGGGTTGTTGGGCGTGCGGTAGAGCACCGCGCTGGGGATGCCGTGGCGCGCCGGCACCAGGGCCGGCAGTTCCCAGTTCGCCAGGTGGGCGCTGAACAGCAGCACCGGGCCGGCGGCGCGCATCGCCTCGGTGCGGGCGACGACCTCGGGGCTGGCCTCGATCCGGCCGGTGTTCGGGCGCGTCTCGTCGTAGTCGTAGATGCGGCCGAGATGGACGTATTCGCAGGCGACGCGGCCGAGGTTGTCCCAGGCTTCGCGGACCACCTGCCGCTGCTGCGCGTCGGTCAGTTCCGGCAGCGCGGCGCGCACATTGGCCAGCGCGATGCGCTGCTGCGGCAGCAATGGCCCAAGGTTGCGGGCGACACAGGCGCCGAGCCCGGCGGCGCGGTCGGGACCCAGCGCGCGCATCAGCGCAAAGGCCAGGCGCAGCCCGCGCGCGGCGAGCCAGGCGGCGGCGGGATGCATCAGAGCGAGACGACGATCTTGCCGAAGACCCGGCGGGATTCCAGCCGGTGCAGCGCGGCCTCGTAGCCGTCCAGGGAGACCAGCGTATCGATGACGGGCGTGATGCCGCCGGCCATCTTCTCCAGCCCCTCGGCCACGTTGTGGATGGCACTGCCGAAGCTGCCGATCAGGCGGAGCTGGCGCTGGAACAGCATCATCAGGTTGGTCTCGGCCGAGACGCCCGACGTGCTGCCGCAGGTGACCAGGCGGCCGCCCATGCTCATGGACAGCAGGCTGGCGGCCCAGGTGGCGGCGCCGACATGTTCGAACACCACGTCCACGCCGCGCTTCTGCGTCACCTTGCGGCAGACGCTCTCGAAGCGTTCGGTGTTGTAGTTCACCACGTGGTCGCAGCCGAGCGCGATGGCCTTGGCGCGCTTCTCCTCATCCCCCACCGTGCCGATGACGGTGCAGCCGATGGCCTTGGCCATCTTCACGGCCACGGTGCCGATGCCCGAGCCCGCGGCCTGGACCAGCACGGTCTCGCCCGGCTCCAGCTTGGCGTTGTCGAACAGCATGTGCTGCACGGTGGAGAAGGTGACCGCGGCGCAGGCGGCGTCCTCGGTGGCGACGCCATCCGGCACGGCCTGCAGCAGGCGGGCGGGGATGTTCGTCAGGTCCTGCGCGAAGCCGTTGACGTGGAAGCCGCGCACGCCGGCGACGTTTTCGCACAGGTTGTCACGGCCGGCCTTGCAGTAGCGGCACTGGCCGCAGACCAGCGCGCCATAGGGCACCACGCGCTGGCCGACCTGCCATTGCGTCACGCCCGGGCCGATGGCGGCGACCTCGCCGACCGCCTCGACGCCGACCGTGACGGGCAGGTTGCGCTTGGCGAAGGCCATGCCGCGCCAGCCCCAGACGTCGATATGGTTCAGCGCCACGGCGCGCATGGCCAGCTGCACCTCGCCCGCGCCGGGCGGCGGCGGCGGCTCGATCTCGGTGATGCGCAGGTCGCGGTCGCCAAACAATTGCAGGGCGCGCATGGAACGGTGCCTCGGGTCAGGGACGCAGGCTGTAGCCCGGCAATGGGGCGGGGCGCAATTGGGCGCCGCTACGGCTCCGCGCCCAGCACCAGGCAGGAGTTCTGCCCGCCGAAGCCGAAGGAGTTGGACAGCACGCGCTGCACCCTGGCCGCGCGCGCCACGTTCGGCACCACGTCGAGCGTGATGGCGGGGTCCGGCGTGGTGTAGTTGATGGTCGGCGGCAGCATGCCGTCGCGGATGGTCAGCAGGCTGAACACCGCCTCGATCGCGCCACTGGCGCTGATGGAATGGCCGATGCTGGATTTGTTGGAACTCAGCGGCGGCGGCGTGGCACCGAACACGGTGTGGATGCCGGCCGATTCCATCTTGTCGTTCTCGGGCGTGCTGGTGCCGTGGGCGTTGATGTAGTCGACCTGCTGCGGGCCGATCCCGGCGTCGTCCAGCGCGCGCTGCATGGCGGTGACGATGGTGCTGCCATCCGGATTGGCGCGGGTGCGGTGGAAGCCATCGGCGAACTCGCCGCCGCCGAGCACCCAGCCCAGCGGCCGGGCGCCGCGCGCCTTGGCATGCGCGGCGCTTTCCAGCACCAGGCAGGCGGCACCCTCGGCCATGACGAAGCCGTCGCGCGTGGCATCGAAGGGGCGGGACGCCGTCTCCGGGCTGTCGTTGCGGGTGGAGAGCGCCTGCAGCAGGGAGAAGCGGATCAGCGCCTCGGTCTGGATGCTGGCCTCGCCGCTGATGCACAGCACGCAATCGGCCTCGCCGAAGCGAATGGCCTCCATGGCGACCTGGATGGCGGTGACGCCGGTGGCGCAGGCGGTGGTTAGGGAAATGGGTGCGCCGCGCGTGCCGAAGCGGGCGGCGAGGCGGGACGGGGCCGCCATCATCAGCGTGCGCTGAGCAAGGGCGGGTTCGGCCGCGGCGGCGGTGGTCAGGGCGGCGTAGTCGGCGGAGTTGGCGCGGGCCAGCAGGGCCAGGCGGTCCGGCAACTCCACCTCGATCGGCGGCATGCCCAGCACCAGCGGGCCGGGGAAGCCGGCGCGGCCACCGAGGCCGGCCATGGCCAGGGCTTCCTCCGCCGCGCTGCCGGCGTACGCGTGCAGGCGGTCGGCCGCCGAGACGAAGCGGCCGCCGCTTTCCTCCGGCAGCATGACGCTGGCGGCGAAGCGCGTCTTCAGGTTGTCGGTGGCGAAGCGGGTGATGGGCCGCACGCCGGACGTGCCGGCCAGCAGCGCGGCCCAGCTGTCCACCACGCCGAAGCCGAGTGGCGTGACCAGGCCGATGCCGGTGACGGCGATGGCGCGCGTCTGGCTCATACCGCCTCCACCAGGGCCAGGGCCTCGCCGCGCCAGGCGCCGAAGCCGCTGACCAGGGTTTGCGGTGCCAGCCCGGCCTGGGCCTGCAATGCGGCCAGGGCGATGGCGGCAGGGAAGCTGGCCTCCACGCCATGGCCCAGCATATCGGCGGTAAAGCGGGCCGGGGCAGTGCCGGTGCTGGCCAGGAAGGCGGCTTCCTCGGCGGTGGCGGCGGCGCCGGTGGCGGCGCTCAGCACTGCGGCGCCGGGGCGGAGGCGGCCACGCAGCGGGGCCAGCAGGGTTGCGGCGCTGGCGGCGGCGGTGTCCTCGCCCTGGCGCTGCGCCATGCCGGTGCCGACATGCGCCAGCCGGGCGAAGGGCGCGGCACCGCGGGCGCGGGCGTGGTCGGCCGCTTCCAGCAGCAGGAAGCAGCCGAGGCCGCCCAGGCAGAAGCCGCCCGGCGCGGCACGCTGCGCCACCGGCTGCCAGTCGCCGGTCAGGTTCAGGCCTGCGCTGCCGTAGGTCATCAGCTCGTCCCAGCGCGCCGGGTTCAAGCTGGCGCCGACCAGGGTCATGGCGCTGGCGCCATGGGCCACGCGGGACAGGCCGAGCCGCAGCGCATCGGCGCCGGCCAGTTCCATGCCCATCAGCGTGCGGGAGGAGCGGGCGACGCCGTGGACGATGGTGATGCTGCCGGCCAGCAGGTTGGGCAACTGGGCCAGGAACAGCGTCGGCCGCAGCCCGCCGGCGATGCGCTGGTTCAGCCAGGCGGGGCGCTCGGCGGCAGGCACCGCGCCGATCTCGGCGAAGATCGTCGCGTCCAGCGCGACGTCGCGCTCACCGCCGCCGGCGGCGACGACCAGGTCGATGTCGGCGGCCAGCGGCTTGGCCGCGGCGCTGTCCAGCGCCAGCCCGGCGGTGAACACGCCCAGGCGCTGCCAGGTCTCCATCTGCCGCAGGTCGCGGCGGGGCATCTGCGTCTCGAACGGCAGGGCGGGCAGCGGGTGGATGGTGAAGGGGGCGAAGGTCTCGCGGTCCAGTACCGGCTGGAAGCCCGGGTCGGCCAAGGCGGCCAAGTGCGGGCCGGCGCCCTCGCCCAGCGAGGAGACCAGGCCGATGCCGGTGATCCAGACCTCGGCGGTCATGCCGGCGCGGCCACCGGCAGGCCCAGCGCGCGGGCGCGGTCGCGCACCATGGCGGCGAGTTCCGGGGTGGGGAAGGGCAGGGCGCGGAGCGTCAGCTCCACCTCGCAGACCTTCTTGCCGTTGCTGGTGATGCGCCCGGTGGTGACCGCATAGCCGGAGCCGTCATGCACCAGGGTGGCTTCGACCTGCAGGCTGGCTTCCGGCAGCACGAAGCTGCGCAGCTTGGCTTCCTTGACGCTGGCCAGCAGCGGCATGCGGGTGAAGTTCAGCCGGTGCAGCAGCAGCCAGCCGCTGGCCTGGGCCATGGTCTCGATCAGCAGCACGCCCGGCATCAGCGGGTAGCCCGGCATGTGGCCGGCGAAGACCGGGTTGCCGGCGGCCGGCGGCACCAGGCAGTCCGCGGTCAGGGTAGTCTCGTCGACCGCGGTGATGCGGTCGATCATCTCGAAGTATTCCAGGCGCATGGCGGTCAGTGCCCGGGAAGGTCAGGCACTCGGTGCCTGCTTGGCCGCCACCAGCTCCTCGACGCGGATCGCCAGGTTCTTCATGACGAAGAAGTTCTCGGCCGGCGCGCGGCCGGCGTTGACCTCCTGCGTCCAGGCCTCGACCGGCACCTTGATGCCGAACTCCTTGTCGATGGCGAAGACGATGTCGAGGAAGTCGAGGCTGTCGATGCCCAGGTCGTTGATCACGTGCGAATCGGGCGTGATCTTGTCGCGCGGGACGTCGGAGGTCTCGGCGATGAGGTCGGCGATGCGGTCGAACGCCGAGGCCATGGGCTTCTCCAGCGGCAGGAAAGGATAGGGGGAGGGGTTTGGCGCACTCCCGCCCGGAAGGCAAGCCTGCCAAGGGCTTCGCCGGCTTCCCCCGCCCGCCGGATCAACGCAGGGCCAGCAGCGGGAAGTCCGGCAGGTTGGGGTCCAGCGGGTAGCTGATGGGGTTGCGCTTGTAGGTCTGCCGCATCCACTGCTTGGAATAGGCGATCAGCTGGTCGGTATAGACCAGCCCCTCGGCATCGGCCTGGGCGCCGCCGCGCAGCGCCCGCAGCACCGCGTCGGT
>CAIMOR010000293.1 GCA_903843125.1 uncultured Rhodospirillales bacterium | reverse complement strand
CTGGCCAAGCTGACACCCCCTGGGATGCAGGCGGTGGTTCACCTGACCATGACCGACGAATACCCCTACGCCAGCGCCATCGTCATCATCAGCGCGGTGCCGCTGGCGGGCTGAGCCGCGTCAGCCCGGGAAGCGTGGCCGCAACCCGGCCGGCGCATGCTGCGGCACCAGGCGCAGCCCCGCGACCAACACCCCGGAGACGAAGGGCAGCAACCAGATGATGCGCGCCTGGTAGCGCCCTGCGGGGCCGGAGAGCGCACCGGCGATGCCGGCGTTGGCCAGCGTCGCCACCAGCACCAGCACCGCCAGCGCCGTGGTCGGCGCCGGCAGACGCTGCCAGCGCAGCGCCAGCAGGCCCAGCAGCGCGCCGGTGCCCAGCAGCACCGTCGCCAGGTGCAGCGGCACGAACTGACGCGCATTGCCCACCAGCAGTCCCATCTGCTGGCGACTGCCGGTCAACTCCCGCAGTTCGTTGGGGAAGAACCTGGCGACCAGCGGCTGCGGTCCGTGCGGTGGTGGCCAGGCCTCCAGTCCGTCGCCGACGCTGAACAACCCCAGCTGTTCGAGCGTGTTTGCCAGCGCCGCCTGCAATACCGCGCGCGGGCGGGCGCGGAGCGTGGCCAGGACGATGTCGCGCGCTTCCGGCGCCCAGGCCTCGGCGCCGCCCAGCCCGTCCTGCAGCGGCGAATCATCGTTCCACAGGAAGCCGTTGTGCCACCCGGGCAGCCGGTCCAGCACGTCGCACAGCCGCCAGCCGACGGCCGGGCACTGCTCCCGCGCCACCGCCATGCCGGGGCCGTCGTAGATCACCCGGGTGGCCAGGAACACCATGCCGAATGGCGACAGCGAAGGCTTGCCACGGCCGATGGCGTTGACTCCGACCAGCGCCACCGCGGCGACCAGGGCCGGCACCGCCATGCGGAGCGCCGGCCGCCAGGCCTGGCGCCAACCGCGCCGCCCTGCCAGCAGCAGGCCGCCCACCGCGGCGACGCCGAGCGCCAGCGGCAGGTGGCTCTGGTGCACCGCCACCGAGAACATGGCCAGGACCAGCACATAGATCCGCTCGCCGATGGACAGCACCGCCAGCCGAAAGCCGAGCAACCAAAGCGAGAGCACCATCACCCCGGTGAAGAAATCCGGCATCAGCTGCGCAACGAACCAGGGTAGCGGCGTCAGCACCGCCAGCAGGGCCGCGGTCAGCGGCAACGCGATGTGTTCGCTGCGGCCCAACGCCCGCAGCACCAGGCCAAGCAGGTGCGCCATCAGCAGGCCCTGCGCCAGGATGGGCGGCCACAGGCTTACCTGCCAGTGCGTCACCAGCAGGAACAGGCTGTAGAAAGGTGGCCGGTCCCAGCCGAGGTAATGCAGCAGGGCCTGGCCGAGATAGGTGCCGGTATCCGCGAAGACCAGCGGATAGCCGTTCCAGAAGGCAGGCCAGATCAGCAGCAGCGCCGCGATGAGATGGCTGCCGACGACCACGGCGGCATGGGGCAGCGAGCCGCGGTTCGCGGCCGGCTCGGGACCGCCGAACTCGCCTTGCGTCTGTCGCTCCATAATCTCCGCAACCGCAACCGCAGCCGTCATACCAGCCACCCAAGCGCCATCGCCGTAAACTGCGGTGAAGCGAGGCTTCGGTCGCTACAACTGCCCGCGAGGCGGCGGGCGTTTCACGTCCGTTTCGTTCAGCCGCGGTCGTCGTAGCCGCGCGGATGCGACTGGTGCCAGGCCCAGGCGGTGCGGACGATCTCGTCCAACGCCGCGAACCGGGGCTGCCAGCCGGTTTCGCGCTTCAACGTCTCGCTCGATGCCACCAACGCCGCCGGGTCGCCGGGACGACGCGGGCCGAAGCTGTGTGGCACGCGCCGGCCGCTGATCCGCTCGACGCTCTCGATGACCTGCCTGACCGAATAGCCGGCGCCGTTGCCGAGGTTGTAGCGGAGGCTGCGTTCCTCCAGCAGCGGCAGCACCGCCAGGTGGGCGGCGGCCAGGTCGTTCACGTGCACGTAGTCGCGGATGCAGGTGCCGTCCGGCGTGGCGTAGTCGGTGCCGAAGACCGTCAGCGGCGGCCGGGTGCCCAGGGCCGCGCCGATACAGAGCGGGATCAGGTGGGTTTCCGGCTCGTGGTCCTCGCCGATCTCGCCGCTGGGGTCGGCGCCGGCAGCGTTGAAGTAGCGCAGGCAGGCGCTGCGGAGGCCATGCACCTCATCGGCCCAGCGCAGGCCCTGTTCCACCATCAGCTTGCTGGTGCCGTAGGCGCTGGCGGGCGCCAGCTCGGCGTCCTCAGCAATGGGCACCGACTTGGGGAAGCCGAACAGCGCGGCAGTGGAGGAGAAGACGAACTTGCGCACGCCGGCCTGCACCGCGGCTTCCGCGAGCCACAGGCTGTTGGCGCCGTTCTCGGCGCAGTAGCGCAGCGGCTCGCGCATGCTCTCGCCAACGAGCGACAGCGCAGCGAAGTGGAACACCGCCTCGAACGTCCAGTTGGCGAAAACCGCCGCGACGCGGGTGCGGTCGGCCAACTCGGCCTCGACGAACTCCACCGCGGCCGGCACTGCGGCGCGGTGACCTTGGCGCAGGTTGTCCAGCACCACCACGTCGTCGCCCCGGGCCACCAGGGCCCGCACCAGGTGGCTGCCGACATAACCAGCGCCACCCGTCACCAGAAAACGCGCCACTTGCCTACTCCCTGAAATAGCCGCCGTAGCGGGGGTGGTAGACCTCGGCATCGGCATAGCCGGAGCGGCCATGCACCTTGGCGTCCACCTGCGTCAGCGCCGCACCCACGATGCGGGCATGCGCCTCCTCAAGCAGGCCGAGCGAGTTCCGCACCACCGAGCGCGGCGTGTCGCGCCACTTTACGCAAAGCAATGTGGCGTCGGCGAGGCGTGCCACCACCCGCGCATCCGCCATCGCCAGCGCCGGCGGGGCATCGAGGATGATGAGGTCGTATTCGCGCCGGACACGGTCCAGCAGGCCGGCCATCGCCTCGCTCATGAACAGGCCGAGCGAATGGATCTCCGCCGCGCCGGCGGGGATGTAGTCCAGCGTGGAGAGGTGGTCGCGCCGGATGATGCGCTCCAGCACCGCCTGGCCGAGCAGCAGGTCGGTGACGCCGGCCGCGCCCTCGCAGCGGAATACCCGGCCGAGGCTGGGCTGACGCACGTCGCAGTCGATCAGCAGCACCTTCTCGCCGTTCATCGCGGCGCTGCGGGCCAGGGCCACGCTGGTGGTGGTCTTGCCTTCACCAGGGCGGGCCGCGGTGATGACGATGACGCGGGGCGGCTCATGCCCCAGCCACAGCGAGGCGCGCAGCGTGCGCATGCTTTCGCTGAACGGCGAGAGCGGCTTGCGCACCACCCAGTCCTCCACCCGGTGGCGGCCGAGCAGGCCCTGGCGCAGCATGGGCACCAACGCCAGGCAGGGCAGGCCGAGCGCACCGCGCACGTCCTCGCCGCTGCGCATGGTGCTGTCCGCCTGTTCCAGGAACCAGATGACCAGCAGGCCGAACAGCAGGCCCAGCACCAGCGCGGCGCCGACGAACATGCTGACCTTGGGGAAGCTTGGTGCTCCCGGCATGGTCGCCGGGGACAGCACGCGGGCATCCGCCTTCTCGATGGCGGTCTGGCTCACGGTCTGCTGGCTGCGTTCCAGCACCGCGCGCAACAGGCTGCGGCTGGCATCGGCCTCGCGTTCCAGCGCGGCGAGCTGAATCTCGGCGCTCTGGTTCTGGTTCAGCCGGGCTTCCTGGATGCGCAGGGCTTCCTGCAGGCTGTCGACGCGGGCGCGGGCGGCGCGGGCTTCGCCAGCCAGGGCCTGCACCACGCGCCCGGTCTCGCTGCCAACGGCGCGCTGCGCATCGGCAACGCGGGAGCGGGCGGCGCGCACGTCGGGGTGGTTCGGCCCCAGCGTGGCCGAGAGCCGTTCCAGCTCGGCGCGGGCGGTGTCCAGCCCGTTGCGCTGCACGGTCAGGTTGGCGGCGCCCAGCGCGGTAAGGTCGGCACCGCCGCCGCCACGCGCCGCAGCCAGCCGCGCTTCCGCAGTCGCCAGCTGGTTGCGCGCCTCGATCAGGTCAGTGTTGATGCGGCTGACCTGTTCGGTGCCGAGGCCGGCGGTGACGCCGCGCGTCAGCCCGCTGCTGGTACGCAGCTCGGCGATGCGCGCCTCGGTTTGCTGCGTTTCCGTGCGCAGCTGCGCCACCCGGCTGTCGAGCCAGTCGGTTGCGCGCCGCACCGCGTTGAACTTCGATTCCAACTGGTCGGAGATGTAGAGTTCCGCCGCCAGGTTGGCGACCTCCAGCGCCAGCCGCGGGTCCTCGGTGGTGAACTGCACCGCCAGCACGCGGCTGTTGCGCACCACGTTCACCAGCAGGCGGTCGCGCACCGCTTCCGCCGCGGCAATCTCGGCCTGGTCGTCGGGCGGCGTCACGGCGATAGGCTTCGGCGCCACCAGGCTGGCCAGGTCCGGCGCCAGCGACGCCATCCGCCGTGCCAGTGCGTCGCGCAGGCGGAACCAGGGCGTGTCGGCGCGCTTGGCGTCCTCCAACCACCAGCTGAACTCGGCGCGCTCGGTCAGGTCGAACTGGCGGACGATGCGGCGGGCGATGGACAGGCTGCGGATGATCTCCACCTGGCTGGCCAGAACGGCATCCGTGGTGGTCTCGTCGCGCAGGATGCTCTGCAGCTCCCGGGCGTTGTAGCCCTCGGGCTCGAACATCACGCTGGCGCTGGCGGTATAGCGTGGCGTCAATTGCTTGGCGGCGATGAAGGCCACCGCCGGAAACAACAGTGCGCACAGCACCAGCACCCAGCGCCGCCGCTTCAGCGAAGCGATGAGCGCATTGACCGTCATGCCTTCCGGCTCGATCGGCATGGATGACGTGGTCGCCGGCGTGGAACGCGGCGGCGGGCGGCGTTCCGCCGGTGGGCGGCTCTCAACCGGTCTGTCGAGCATGGGGCTACACTTTCCCTTCCGCGGTTTGCGGCAACGCACACCGATTAGGGGCGAGAGAAAGCGGGGGTCAATCAAACCAAGGGCGATCAGCGGCGCTCTCGGCAAACAACGGCGTGATGAACCACCGACGCAAGGAAACGCGAACGCGCGAACCGCCTGCGCTCTGGCAGAAACAGCCGCACGCATTGGGACCCGATGCTGCTTCGAACCGGAGGGACTACAACGATGCCGATCACCCGTCGCCTTGCCATGTTTGTGCCCGTGGCCGCCCTTGCCGGCTGTTCTGCGCCTGGTGCCAACCTGCCACCGATCGAGGAAGCGGCGCGCAGCGAATACCGGCTCGGCGCTTCCGACCAGGTGCGCGTCACCGTGTTCAACGACCCGCGCCTGACCGGCGACTTCCGCGTCTCCGATACCGGCACGCTGGCGCTGCCGCTGATCGGCACGGTGCGCGCTGCCGGGCGTACGACGCCGGAAGTGGAGCGGGCGATCGAGGCGGAGATGAAGAGCAAGAACCTGTTTCGCGACCCCAATGTGGCCGTGGAGGTGCTGAACTATCGGCCAATCTTCGTGCTCGGCATGGTCGAGCGTGGCGGCCAGTTTCCGTATCAGCCCGGCATGACCGCGTTGACCGCGGTGGCGGTGGCCGGCGGCTTCAACTACCGTGCGATCCGTGACTATGTTTCCATCACCCGGGTCGGCCGCGACAACAAGCCGATGGAGTTCCGCGCCGCGCGCGAATCCCTGGTGCAGCCGGGTGACGTGGTGACGGTGTTCGAACGGAGGTTCTGATAACGCGCGTCGGCTTCGCCCTGCTGTTGCTGCTGCTGGCGGGGCTGGCGCCGCTCGGGCCGGCCACCGCGCAGGTCTCGCGGCCCTGGGGATTGCCTTGGGCCGCGGTGGGCGGACCGGCGCCGGGCTCACCACACATCATCGGTGGCACCGGCGCCGGATGCATCATCGGCGCCGAGCCGCTGCCGAGCGACGGCCCGGGCTGGCAGGCGGTGCGGGTTTCACGCAATCGGCACTGGGGGCACCCGGCGCTGCTGCGGGCGATCCGTGGCCTGGCCGCGCGCGCCATGGCGGCGGGGCTGCCTGCGTTGTGGGTCGGAGACATGAGCCAGGCGCGCGGCGGGCCGCTGCCCTTCGGCCATGCCAGCCACCAGGCCGGCCTGGACGTGGATATCTGGCTGGACCTGTCGCCGCGGCGCGGCCTTGCCGTGGCGGAGCGGGAGGACGTGCTGGTGCCGTCCCTGGTGCTGCGCGGTGGCGACGCGGTTGACCCCGCGCGCTGGCAGCCGGGGCATGCGTTGCTGGTGCGGCTGGCGGCGGAGACCCCGGGCGTGGACCGCGTGCTGGTCAACCCAGCGATCAAGCAGGAACTGTGTCGGACCTCGGCGGGCGCGCCCTGGCTGCGGCGCGTGCGCCCGTGGTGGGGCCACGACGAGCACCTGCACCTGCGCCTGCGCTGCCCAGCGGGGCAGGGCGATTGTGTCGACATGGTGCCGCCACCGCCTGGCGATGGCTGCGACGCGACCCTGGCCTGGTGGTTCGGCGCCGAAGCCCGCACACCGGCGCCGCGCCCGGCACGGCCGGCGCAGCGGCCGCGGATGCCGGCGGCCTGCGCCGCGGTGCTGCAGGCGGATTAGTCGCGATACTCGGCGAACAGGTCGGTGCTGAGGTAGCGCTCGCCCGTGCTGGGCAGGATCACGACGATGAGTTTGCCGGCATTCTCCGGCCGCGCCGCCACCTTCAGCGCGGCGCAGACATTGGCGCCGCTGCTGATGCCGCAGAGGATGCCTTCCTGCTTCATCATCGCCTGCGCGGTGCCGATGGCTTCCTCGTTGGTGACCTGGATGATCTCGTCCAGCAGCTTCAGGTCAACGATGCCGGGAATGATGCCGGCGCCGATGCCCTGGATCTTGTGCGGGGAATGGGTGCCGCCGGACAGTACCGGGGAGTTGCTGGGCTCCACCGCCACGACCTTGAAGCCCGGCTTCCTCGCGGCCAGCGCGCGCTTCACGCCGGTGATGGTGCCGCCGGTGCCGACGCCGGCGACCAGGAAATCCACCGCACCGTCGGTATCGCGCCAGATCTCCTCGGCGGTGGTGCGTTCATGCACCTCAGGATTGGCCGGGTTCTCGAACTGCATGGGGATCCAGTGCCGCGCCGGGTCGGTGGCGGCGATCTCCTCGGCCTTGGCGATGCTGGCCTTGATGCCGCCGGAGGCCGGCGTCAGCACCACCTCGGCGCCCAGCGCGCGAAGCAGGGCGCGGCGCTCCATGCTCATGCTCTCCGGCATGGTGAGGATGCAGCGATAGCCCTTCACCGCGGCCACGCCGGCCAGGCCGATGCCGGTATTGCCGCTGGTCGGTTCCACGATGGTCATGCCGGGCTTGAGGCGGCCGCTGCGCTCGGCATCCTCGATCATCGCCAGGCCGATGCGGTCCTTGACCGAGGAGAGCGGATTGAAGAACTCGCACTTGGCGACGACGGTGGCGGCGAGGCCCTTGGTCAGCTTGTTCAGCCGCACCAGCGGCGTGTTGCCGATGAGCGCGGTCATGTCGGCGGCGATCTTCATTCTACTATCCTCCCGCGTGGATTGTTGCGAAAGCTTAGCGCGCCTAGCCCAGATCCTCCAGGCCCAAGGCGCGGATGCGGCCGCGCTCCTCATCCCAGCCCGGCCGGTCCTTGACGTTGAGGAAGAGGTGGACGCGGCGTTCCAGCAGCTTCTCCATCTCAACGCGGGCCTTCTGGCCGATCTGCTTGATCCGCTGGCCTCCATCGCCGATCAGGATGGCCTTCTGCGTCGCGCGTTCCACGTAGACGGTGCAATCCACGCGGACGCTGCCATCCGGGCGCTCGGTCCATTGCTCGGTTTCCACGGTTGCGTGGTGCGGCACTTCCTCATGGGTCTGGCGCAGGATCTGCTCGCGTACCAGCTCGGCGGCCAGCATGCGGTTCGGCAGGTCGGAGAGCTCGTCCTCGGGAAACAGCCAGGGGCCCGGCGGCACCACGGCGGCGCAACGCTCCATCAGCTTGTCCAGGCCGCGGTTCTTCTCGGCCGAAATCATGAAGGTCTCCGCCACCGGCATCAGCGCGTTGAGTTCCTGCGCCAGCGGCAGCAGGCGCGGCGGGTCGAGGAGATCGACCTTGTTCAGCACCAGCCAGACCGGGACCTTGCTGTCCTTCAGCCTGTCGGCGATGGCGCGGACCGGGTCGGTCAGGCCGGCGCGGGCGTCGACGATGAACAGCGCCACGTCGGCATCCTGCGCGCCACCCCAGGCGGCGGCGACCATGGCGCGGTCCAGCCGCCGGCGCGGCGCGAAGATGCCGGGCGTATCGACCAGCACCAGCTGGGCCTGGCCCTGCATGACCACGGCCCGGATACGGAAGCGCGTGGTCTGCGGCTTGGGCGAGACGATGGTGACCTTGGTGCCGGCCAGCGCATTCACCAGCGTGGACTTGCCGGCGTTCGGCGCGCCGACCACGGCCACCAGGCCGCAACGGGTGGGTTCGCCGGGCGTGGCGCCCTGTGCACCACCGCTGTGTGCACCACCGCTGGCAGTGCCCTGTACAAGTTTCACTTCTGTCCCAATCCTGCAAGCCAGGTTTCGGCCGCAGCCTGCTCGGCCGCGCGCTTCGATTCGCCCATGCCCTCGGCTTCTCGCCCGGCCGCCAGGACCGAGACCACGAAGAATGGCTGGTGCGACGGCCCTGATGTGGAGACCAGCCGGTACTCCGGCAAGCCCAGGGCGCGGCCCAGGGTCCATTCCTGCAGCCGGCTTTTCGCCGAAACCGGCGGGCGCGGGTCGGCGCCCATCATCTTTTCCCATTCGCGGCGCACCAGCGCGCGGGCCGGTGGCAGGCCGCCGTCGAGGTAGATGGCGCCGAGCAAGGCTTCGACCGCATCGGCCAGTACGTTGGCGCGTTCGCGCAGGCCGGCGCGGCCTTCGCTTTCGGGCACGCGGAGCATGCCGCGCAGGCCCAGCGTTTCCGCTACCTTGGCCAATGCGTCCCGCGCCACCAGGCTGGCCAGGCGCTTGCCCATGTCGCCCTCGCGCTCCTCGGGGAAACGCTCGGTCAGCCATTCGGCCATCAGCAGTGCCAGCACGCGGTCGCCGAGGAACTCCAGCCGCTCGTTGCTGTCCAACTGGCTGCGCTTGGGGTCGGCGGCGGAGCGGTGGGTCAGCGCCTGTTCGAGCAGCCCCGGATTGGTGAACCGATGGCCGAGCCGGGCGGCGAAGGTCTCCAGGCTCTCGCTCGCCTGGCTCATGACCGCGTCAGCGAACGCCAGAGAACAGCCTGGTCCAGCGAATGGCGAAGGGCCAGCCCCACACCTCCCACCAGGCGGCGGAACCATCCACCGAAAAGAAGATGAACTCGGCGCGGCCGACCAGATTTTCCACCGGAATGAAGCCGACGGCGTCCAGGAAGCGGCTGTCCTGGCTGTTGTCGCGGTTGTCGCCCATGGCGAAGACGTGGTTGGCGGGCACCACGTAGTCCTGGGTGTTGTCGTTCGGCTGCGTGTCGGAATACTCGATGATCTGGTGCACGCGACCGCCGGGCAGCGTTTCGCGGTACAACTGCACCGTCATGCGCGGGCCGTCACCCTCGACGATGTAGGGGCCGAGGCGCTCACGCCGTACCGGTTCGCCGTTGACCTGCAGGATGCCGCCATGCACCGAGATGCGGTCGCCGGGCAGGCCGATGATGCGCTTGATGTAATCCTGGCTCGGGTCGCGCGGCAGCTTGAACACCGCCACGTCGCCGCGATGCGGCAGGCTGCCGAAGATGCGGCCGCTGAACAGGTTGGGGCCGAACGGCGCCGAGTAGCGCGAATAGCCGTAGCTGTACTTCGAGACGAACAGGTAGTCGCCCACCAGCAAGGTCGGGATCATCGACCCCGAGGGAATGTTGAACGGCTCGAAGGCGATGGTGCGGATGCCAATGGCGATCAGCCCAGCATACAATATCGTCTTGACGCTTTCGCCCCAGCCGCCGGACGATTTCCGCTTTGCCATTGCTGCGCTCAACCTGGGACCCACCGGAAAATGATGCGAACCGGCGGGATCGCAGCCGGGCGCGCGGATGAAGCCCGCCAGGGGGGCAGGTGTCAAGGAATGCCTCCAGACCAAGGCGGCGCCCGGCGGCGAATGTGGCGCGGCCGCAATGTCGGTCAGCTTGCCAGGCGGTCCAGCGCCGGGGCGCGAGCCAGCACCACGCGCTTGAACAGCACCGGCAGGAAGACGCCGGCCAGCATCAGCACCGGCGCGTGCAGCCAGAAGCCGGCGACGGTCCAGCCCACACCGACCGCCACCAGCACCGCCTTGGCCACGCCGATGGCGATGGTGTTGAACAGGTAGATCACCATGGAATAGCGGCCGAACCACAGCGGCCACTGCAAACGGTTGAGCGGCGCCGCGCGCACCAGCGCATGCACGGCCGGCAGCGCCAGCAAACCGCAGACCAGCATGGAATACGCCTCGGGCAGCACGCCGGCCTCGGCGAAGGCCAGGCTGGCCAGGAACAGGCCGCACCACAGGCCCATCTGGCGCGTGAAGGCCGGCAGCAGCCAGGCCTGGCGCTCTGCCACCCAGATCCCCACCGCGAAGAACAGGAAGTGGCTGGCGAAGCGGTCCAGGTACAGAACCGGCGGTATCGGCAGGAACTGCAGCACCAGGCCCACCGCCAGCAGCCCGCTGCTGCCCAGGCCAAGTCGCATGGCAGGCACCGCGACCAGCGTGGCCAGGAACAGCACCAGCAGGTACCATATGCTGGTCGCGGGGCTGGCCTCGGTATCCCAGAACAAATGGCGCAGCCCGATGCCAAGCCCTTCCGGTGCATTGTCCACCGTGGCGGTGACCTGCCCGGCTGCGAGCTTGCCGAGCAGGATCAGCAGCCCCACCGCGAAGAACGGCAGCAGAAGGCGCACCGCGCGTTTCCGCAGCAACTCGCCCCAGCGCGCCGGCGGCGTGCCCAGCACGCCCGACAGCAGTGCCACCGTGCCGGACAGGTAGAAGAACAGCGGCATGTGGAAGCGGTAGACCGCGAAGCGCAGCGGCTCGTACCAGGTCAGACCTTCCGGCTGGTGGCGCGCGACGATGTGGCCGAACACCACGAGCAGGATGGCCACCCCCTTGGCGCGGTCGAGGTCGAGGCGGCGTTCCCGTACCGGGGCCGCGGTCGGCAGGACGCCATCCGGCATGGGGTTCAGCCCGCGGCCAGGGCCAGGCGCCGCGCTTCCGCCCGGCTGGCCTTCAGCGTCGCCGCGGCCTCCCGCGTCTCCAGCCGGGCGCGGGCCAGCGCGGCGGCGAACCAGGTGAACTGGATTACTGCCGTGCTGGCGATCAACGTGTTGTCGAACCCGCTGTGCAGCAGCACCGCGGCGATGGCCGCGCGCAGCACCAGCCTGTCGGCCAGCGGTGCCCGCCGGGTGCCGATGACCACCCAGGCGACCAGCGAGACGAAGATCACCGCGCAGCCGATGACGCCGCCATCGACCGAGAGCCGCAGGTATTCGTTATGTGCCGCATTGCTGCCGAGATAGCGGATGCCCGGGTCGGCGGGGTCGACGATCATCTTGCCGGCGCCGAGGCCGAATCCGAACAGCGGCCGGCGCTCGATGGCATCGAGGAAGAAGGGCCAGATGATGTCGCGGCCGGAGAAGTTGAAGTCGCCGCCGCTGTAGTTCGGCTGGGTGAAGCGCTGGATCGCGTAGGCGGTGATGGGGCCGAGCACGACCAGCCCCGGCAGCATGCCGCCCATGACCAGGTCCACCTTGCGCTTCAGGGGAAAGGTGTGGCGGTTGCTGAGCAGGAAGACCACGGCCAGGAACAGTACCACCGCGGCCAGCGGCGCGCGCGCCTGGGTGGCCAGCAGTATCGCCAGGTTGACGCCGCCGAGCAGCAACCAGGGCAGCTTGAAGCCGCGCAGGTATTCCAGCGTGCAGGCGAAGATGGCGGTGGAGCAGAAGCCGGCCAGGAACGGCGGCGAATGCAGCCCCTGGAAACGGCCGAAGCTGTCGATGGCCGGATAGAAGCCGGCCAGCCCGGTCAGCAGGCCACCGACGGTGGAGATGACCGGCACGAAGCAGGCGCCGCGGCACAGCGCCGTCCACAGGCTCTTCGGCGCCAGGGCGAAGCCGAGCACGAAGGGCGCGGTGCTGCCGATGAAGCTGCGGATCATCTCGGCATTGCCCACCACGCGACCCATCGGCAGCACGGCGATGCTGATGGCGGCGATGCCGCTGAACGCCAGGAAAGGCCAGTTGATGGCGGACGCGACGCCGTACCGCAGGATCAGTACCGCTGCCAGGGCGAAGGGCACCAGCTTGACCAGCGCCGCGCCCATGGCGCCGGCGGCGCCGGTGCCGGCCACTGCGGTCAGGTTGTCCACCTGCACGTCCATCGCGGCGCCGTAGACCAGCACCAGCATGCCCGCCAGCAGCAGTGGAAATTCGTAGAACAGCAGCACGGCCAGCAGCAGCACCAGCAGCGGCATTGCCAGCAGCGTGGTCTCCGGCGCCATGACGGCGGCCAAAAGCAACGCTGCGACACCAAAGATGCCGATAACGCGAAGGTTCATAGGAGATACAACGAAATCGAGCATGCTGCGTTGTCTCACGCGGCTCCCGTTGGGGCCAATCAGCCTTCTGTCAGGAGACGGCATGGAAGCGACGCCTCGCGCAAATGCGACAGCCGCAGCGCCTCGCGCGGCGGGACTGACCAGGCTGCGCTTCGGCTTCATTGCCTGGGTGGTGCTGTATCACCTCGACCTTGCGCTGGATGTCACGCCGGAGTTGCCGTGGCTGAAGCCGCTGCTCGGGCGGGGCTACCTTGGGGTGGATGGGTTCTTCCTGCTGTCAGGCTTCGCGATGTGGCAGGGGTATTCAGCGCGACCGCCGCAGGACCCGGCCTCCATTCGGCAGTTCCTGGTCCGCCGCCTGGCCAAGATCTGGCCGCTGCATGCTCTGGCGCTGCTGGCGCTGGCCTTGCTGGTCGGCCTTGCCATCGCCATGGGCATCGGCATCCGGGCACCTGAGCGGTTCAACCCCTTCGACCTGCTGCTGCAACTGCTGCTGGTGAACGACTGGGAAACCATGTCGGCCCATGCCTGGAACTATCCAAGCTGGGCGCTTTCGGCGGAATGGGCTGGGTACCTGTGCTTCCCGCTGCTGCTCGGCGCGCTGCTGCGGCTGCCGGCGCGGGCTGTCCCGGTGGTGGTGGGCCTGGCTTTCGGCGCGCTTTGCCTGTTGCCGCTGGCGGACCCCGGCTCGGGCCTTAACCTGACACTGCATTTCGGGCTGGCGCGGTTCTTCCTGGAGTTCATCCTGGGCATGGCCCTGGCCCGCTGGAACCCGCAGACGCGTCTGCCGCTGCGGCTGGCGGTCCTCGCCCTGCCGGTCGGGCTGCTGCTGCGGCTGGACCCGCTGGTGGTGGCGGCGCTGGCGGCGCTGATCGCCCTGGCTTGGCGCTGGCCCTCGCCGATCCGCCCGGATCTGCTGGTCAAGCTCGGCGAGGCCAGCTTCGGCGTCTACCTCTGCTGGATCTTCGTCGAGTCCGCCCTCGTCGGCGTGCTGCGGCTGACCGAACCCGGCCTGGCGGGTCGCGTTGGCCTGCTGCTGCTCGGCTTTGTCGCCAACCTGGTGGCGGGCTGGTGCGCCTGGCGCTGGGTGGAGGTGCCGACGCACCGGTGGGTGATCAACCTGCTGCTGCCGCCCGCGGCCGCGGACCGCGGATTCTCAAGCCAGCAGATCGCGGATCGACTGGCGGGGCGTAGCTGAGCCGCCATCCTGCAGGCGCCACCAGCTGCCATGGGTATAGGCCCAGAGCGCCGTCGGCAGGCGCAACTGCCGCAGGGCGGGCAGGGACTGCGCCAGGTCGGCTGCCCAGGCCTCGCGGTTCTGCTCATGGCCCTGGGCGCCACCAAGCTCGGTGACCAGCACCGGCAGGCCATGGCGGTCCCGCCAACTCGTGGCAGCCGCGAAGCGCCGGGCCACCGCGGCGGTGTTGCCGCCCTGGTAGTCATGCACCTCGGCGATGGTGTCGCGATCCGCCGGCGGCGGCATGCCGGCAAGCGATCGCAGGCTGCACCACTCGAACCCGCCCCAGCACAACAGATGCCGCGGCGCGTGCCGGCGCAGCGTGGCCAGCAGCCGGTCGCGCATCGGCACCCAGCTGGCCACGTCGGGGAAGGCCGGTTCGTTCAGTGGCGCCAGCACGACCATGGCGGGGTCGGTATGGGCGGCCATGTACGCGGCACGGGCCTCGAACACGCGCCATTCCCGCTCGCCCCAGGGCGAGGCGGCGTGGAAGCTGTCGAGCAGACCGAACAGCACCGGCACGCCGCCATTGGTGGCGTCCATCGCCGCCTCGGCGAACAGCCGCAGCAGGTCCTCGCCCTCACCGCTGTCCTGCGGGTTGGGGATGAACATGCGGCAATGATCGAAGCCGGATTGCCGGAACTGGCGCCACCAGGTCGGCCCCAACCGGCGCGGCTGGTTGTTCTCGGAAACGGCGAACCAGCGTTCCAGGTTGGCGCCGGTGCGCAGGTTGGCCAGACGGGCCCGCAACGGATGGGGCTGCTGCGCCGCGGCCCGGATCGGTGCTGCCCCGAGCGGCGCCGCGCAACCGGCCAGCAACAGGCCGCGGCGCGTCATGCCGTGGCCGCCGCCAGCGGCGCGCCGAAGCGGCCGCGCAGGTAGCCAAGGTTGTAGGCGGCACCGCAGCGGGCGCGCAGCAGCGTCGGCGAAGTCTGTGGCCACAGCAGCAGCGGCGCCTGCACCATGAGCTTGCCGGCCGCCGCGGCGGTGCGGCGCAGGCTGCGTTGGCGCAGCGCATCGGTGGCGCCCTGCCACAACAGGCGGCTTAGCAGCCAGCCCGGTTGCAGGCGGTCCTGCTGGATGGAATGGCCGACCGTGACGGCGCCATCGTAGTAGGCGCCGAGGCCCCGGGCCTGCAGCCGCTCCACCACCTCCTCCTCCTCGCCGCTCAGCAGGCGGTTGCCGACCCGGCCCAGCGCCTCGGGGAAGCCGCCGACGTCGCGCAGCGGCTGTGCCGCGAAGGCCATGTTGGCGCCATAGATTGCGACGTCCGGCGGCGTGCCGGGGCCGACTTCGCCACAGCCTTCCCATTCCACGATCGTCAGCACGCCACGCAGGCCGGAGGGCCACCAGGCTGGCAGCGGCGCCTCCCAGCGGGGCAGGATGCGGCCGCCGAGGGCGCCGATCGTACCCGGCAACTGCGCGATCCGGTCCAGCAAGCGCAGCTGCCAGTCGGGGGCCGGAATCGCGTCGTCGTCAAGGTAGGCCACCCAGGCGCCGACGGCGGCGGCAAGGCCCAGGTTGCGGGCCAGGCTCAGGCCCGGTCGGTCGGTTCGCACCAGGCGCGCGCCGAACCGGGCCGCCAGCGCCGCGATACGTTCGGCCGGCTCGGGCGGCGAGGCGCTGTCGACCACCAGGATTTCCGCCGAGCCTTCCTGCTGGCCATGCAGCGCTGCCAGACACACGGCCAGGTAGTCCGGCCGGGCGTGGGTGCAGAGCACCACGCTGAGCGGCAGGGTCGCGTCGACGGAAGCGAAGGTGCGCGGCAAGAGGTCGCTCCAGCGACGTTCAGCCGAAGCGGAAGGCGCCGGGGACCGCGGCCAGGTCCGGCTCGGCGCCCGTGGGATTGTTGGCCTGGGCTTCCTTCATGCGGCCTTCGATCTGCTTGATCAGCCCCATGATGCCGTTGGCGAAGTGCGGCAGCTGGGCCAGCGGCAGGATCAGCTGGCCGGCCGGCTGCGGCTTGCCGTCCGGACCCTGCTGCGCCAGCGTCAGCCGCGCAACGCCGTGGTTGACCGAGGCGTCGAGGATGCCATCGGCGAAGATCGTGTTCGGGCTGGTCATGG